>PLTX01000063.1 GCA_003164675.1 Verrucomicrobiota bacterium
ACTTGCTCTTCCAGCGGTAGTAGGTCCCCTCGCAGATCCCGTGCTGACGGATCAACTCGGGCAGTGGCAAACCGCCCTCGGCCTGCTTGAGAATCCCAATAATCTGTTCTTCACTGAATCGCTTCCGTTTCATCTTGGCTCCTCGTGGCTCCCGCCACTTTATTAGCCAAGACTCTCTTTGGAAACTGTCCAGTTTCAGGGGGCAAGGTCAGCCAGGCACGAATCGGTCGGTTAACTCAATCCTTGGTGTTCTTTCCGCCGTCGCTACCGGCGCGAAATCTTTCCGTCGCGAACCACTCCGCCGGCAACTGCGTGTCGTAATTACCCTCGTACACTTCCAGCCGCGATTTCTCTTGCGACGGCAGGCTTTGGGCCGGCGGCACCATCGACGCTTCCAGGCCGCGCGGGATCCAGACATCGCCGATCTTCTTGAAGCTTGTCACCGCAAAACGTCGCGTGAGATTGTCATTGGTATCAAACGCCGCCGCCCGCAACAACGCGTAGTACTCTTTGTCGATCCACAGCTTTACCCGGGCGTACGGCTCACCATCAGCCTTGCTCTCGATCGCAAAACAATCGCGGCCCCGGACCCGGTCTTCATCGAGAAGCTTCACGTGCGGCCAGCGGAGAAATGCCAGGCCAAGGTCGTAGTAGGTAAAGTTCGACCCGAGCAATTTCTGCGTCCGCTGGATGCCGGTCAATTCGCCCGCACCGCGCAGGTAAAACTTCGGTTCGCCGTGAAGCGGTTGCACGACAAGCGCCTCGGTCTGGCCGCCGCGATAGAGCGTGCGCGTCTCCCCCGCGGTGTTCTTCACGAGAATCTCCACGGGGACGGGATCCGCCGTTCCCACGAACAATCTCGCCTTCAGCGAGAAATCCTTCTGGGGCCGGTTTGACAGCACCCGCTCCAGGATCGCCTGCGCACTCTGGTTCGTCGGCGCCGAATCGGCATACGACATCCATGGCAATGACGCCGCGAGAGCGACCATGAATAAGAGTCTCATCCCGGGACCGCTTGTAGCGGAAAACGCTTGCGGGGACAAGCGTGCATCGTTAGCCTTGACAGAATGAAACCTCTTGACGGCATCCGTGTCGTTGATCTTACGCGCATCCTGGCCGGGCCATACTGTTCAATGCTGCTGAGCGATTTTGGCGCGGAGATCGTCAAGATCGAGAACCCCGACAAGGGCGATGACACCCGCGCGTATGGGCCGCCGTTTCTCGACGGCGAGAGCGTGTACTTCCTCAGCATCAACCGCGGCAAAAAATCGCTCACCCTCAACCTGAAGACACCCGAAGCCCGCGAGATCCTCACGAAGCTCATCCGAAATTCCGACGTGCTGGTGGAAAATTTCCGGAAGGATTTCCTTTCAAGCATCGGTTTTGGCTACGACGAGGTCGCGAAATTGAATCCGAAAATCATCTACGCTTCCGTGACCGGCTACGGCCACACCGGCCCGTGGGCCGACCGTCCCGGCTACGACCTCGCCATTCAGGGCCAGAGCGGTATCATGAGCCTGACCGGCGACCCGAACGGTTCACCGTACAAGACGGGCACATCGCTGGCCGACATCACGGCGGGCATTTACGCGACCCTGGGCATTCTGTTGGCGTTGCAGGCCCGGCAGCGCACGGGCAAGGGACAAAAAGTGGACGTGTCGTTGCTCGATGGACAAGTGTCGTTCCTGACGTACCAGGCCGGCATCTACTTTGGCACGGGCAAATCGCCGACGCGCAAGGGCAACCAGCATCCGACGATCGTTCCGTATGAAACCTTCAAAGCCCGCGACCGTTACTTCAACCTCGCCGTGGGCAATGACCGTCTCTGGGGACAGTTTTGTGATTTGCTGGGACGACAGGACCTGAAAACGCACGAGAAGTTCGCCACGAATCCCAAGCGCGTACAGAACCACGAAGACCTGTACCCGGTCCTCCAGAAGATTTTCGCGGAGAAGACCGCCGACGAGTGGCTCGCGTTCTTCGAGAAAAACGGCATCCCGTGCGGCCCGATCTTTTCCGTCGGCGAAGTTCTCGAACATCCGCAGGTGCGCGCCCGCGAGATGGTGGTCGAGCGCCCGCATCCAAAGCTCAAGTCCGTCAAGATGACCGGCGTGCCGGTGAAGTTGTCCGACACGCCCGGCATCGCTGGCAATGCGCCGCCACTTCTCGGACAGGACACCCTGAGCGTGCTGCGGGGTCTGGGGTACACGGATGAACAGTTCGCTGACTTCCTGAAGCGAGGTGTTGTATGATCAAGGGCATCGACCACGTCGGCATCGCGGTGAAAAGCATCGACGAGGCGAAGAAATTCTGGGTCGACACACTTGGCCTGAAGTTGTCGCATATCGAGGAAGTCCCCGAGCAGAAGGTGCGCGTGGCCATGTTGAAAGCGGGCGAGACGACCATTGAGTTGCTCGAACCCACCTCGCCTGACAGTCCCATCCGGCGATTCATCGAGAAGCGCGGGGAAGGATTGCATCACCTGACCCTTAGAACCGACAAGCTTGCCGAGCGACTGCAAAAGCTGAAAGGTGCCAACGTCGCGCTGATTGACGAACAGCCGCGCATCGGAGCGGGTGGCGCCAGGATCGCGTTCCTGCATCCAAAATCCGCGCACGGTGTGCTCGTGGAATTGTGTGAGCCTCATGACTGAGCGCCGCGAAGAACCCGGGAAGTTCCCATTTGCGCGTGGCATCCACGCCACGATGTATCGCGGCAAGCTGTGGACGATGCGCCAGTACGCCGGGTTCGGCACCGCGACGGAAACGAACAAGCGCTACAAGTATCTGTTGTCGCAGGGTCAGACCGGCCTCTCGATGGCGTTCGATTTGCCGACGCAAATCGGCTACGACAGCGACGATAAAATGGCGCTCGGTGAAGTTGGTCGCGTCGGCGTCGCGATTTCCTCATTGGCGGACATGGAGCAGGTGTTCCACGGGATTCCGCTCGACAAGGTCAGCACGTCGATGACGATCAATGCGACGGCATCCATATTATTGGCGTTGTACCTGGCCGTCGCCGACAAGCAGGGCGTGCCGTGGTCGAAAGTCTCCGGCACGGTCCAGAACGATATTCTGAAGGAGTACATCGCGCGCGGCACATACATTTTCCCGCCCGCCCCGTCGCTGCGCCTCATCGCCGATATCGTCGAGTTCTGCGCGAAGGAAGTGCCGGGCTGGAACACGATCAGCGTCGGCGGCTATCACATGCGCGAGGCCGGCTGCACCGCCGCGCAGGAAATCGCCTTCACGCTCGCCGATGGAATCGCGTACGTGCAGACCTGCGTGGAACGCGGCCTGGATGTCGACAGCTTCGCGCCGCGCATCGCGTTCTTCTTCAACTGTCACAGCAATTTTCTCGAAGAGATCGCGAAATTCCGCGCCGCGCGCCGGCTCTGGGCGCACATCATGCGCGACCGTTTCGGCGCGAAGAACGAACGGTCGATGATGCTGCGGTTTCACACGCAGACGGCGGGCTCGACGCTCACCGCGCAGCAGCCGGACAATAATGTGGTGCGCACAACCATCGAGGCGCTCGCCGCCGTGCTCGGCGGCACGCAGAGTTTGCATACGAATGCCAGGGACGAAGCCATCGCGCTGCCGACCGAAGAATCGGCCCTGCTCGCGTTGCGCACGCAACAGATCATCGCCTACGAGTCGGGTGTGACCGCCGAACCCGATCCGCTCGGCGGCAGTTATTACATCGAATCGCTCACCGACCAACTTGAGCAACAGGCGCGCGGGTATCTCAACAAGATCGACAACGTGGGCGGGATGCTCAAAGCCATCGAAGGCGGCTACGTGTACAAGGAAATATACCGCGCCGCGTACGAACACCAGAAGGCGGTTGAGAAGAAAGAGAAGATCATTGTTGGCGTAAACGAGTTTGTCAGCGAGAAGAAATTGTCGTTGAAGACGCAGAAGATCGACCCGAAGTCGGAACCGCGTCGTCGTCGCGAACTGGCGGCGCTACGCCAGAAGCGCAACGCGACGAAGGTTGAGAAATGCGTTGGGACCTTGGAACGGGCCACAAGAAGCTCCGAGAACCTGATGCCGATCATCATCGATTGCGTGCGCAATTACGTGACGGTCGGGGAGATCTGCAAAGTGTTGAGAGCCACCTTCGGCGAATATCGACCGACACATTCAATATGAAGCGACCCATTAAAGTGTTGATTGCCAAAGCGGGCCTCGACGGCCACGAGCGCGGCGCGCTGGTGGTGGCGATGGGATTGCGTGACGCAGGGATGGAGGTCGTGTACACCGGCATTCGCAATACGCCGGAGCAAATCGTCCAGGCCGCCATTCAAGAAGACGTGAATGCCATCGGGCTCAGTTCGCTTTCGGGCGGACACATGGCCCAATTCACCCGGGTCATGGAGTTGCTCAAGAAGGAAAAGATCAAGGGCGTGCTGGTGTTTGCCGGCGGCATTATCCCCGACGCCGATGTCAAAAAGTTGAAGAAACTCGGCATCAGGGAAATCTTCGGTCCCGGCAGTTCCATCGCCAGCATCGCGGAGTTTTTGAAGAAGAACGTGCGGTCGAAATGAGTATGACGCGCCGGGAACTCACGAAACTGGTCACGCGTTTGGAAGCAGGCGTGCCGTTGTCCCCGGAACTCTACGCGCGCACCGGCAACGCGCGTATTCTCGGCATCACGGGGCCGCCGGGTGTGGGCAAGAGTTCGCTGATTGATCGCCTGATCGATGAGCTGCGTCGGCAGGGCAAGACGGTCGGCGTCATCGTCATCGATCCGACCAGTCCGATTTCGGGCGGGGCGCTGCTCGGCGACCGGCTGCGGATGCAGCGGCACAGCGACGACGACGGCGTGTTCATTCGCAGCCTGGCAACGCGTCATCATCACGGCGGGCTGACGGATGCGACGCCGCAAATCATCCATGCGCTGGATGCGGCGGGTTTCGACATCGTGATTGTGGAAACCGTCGGCACCGGGCAGGACGAAGTCGAGGTCGCCGAGGTGGCGGACACGGTTGTGGTCGTGCTTATGCCGGAACTCGGCGACGAAATTCAGCGGGCCAAGTCGGGTTTGATGGAAATCGCGGATGTGCTGGTGATCAACAAGTCGGATTTGATGAACGCGGGCGCAGCTCGCCAGGAAACCCGGCGTCCAAAGCAAGGCCAACGATGGGAGCGGCCAACACTCCGCACGTCCGCGAAAACCGGCGATGGCATCACAACCCTTTGTCATGTGGCGGACGCACACCACGCCCACCTTGCAGCTTCGGGTCAATTGGCCGGACGCCGCGAGCGAGCGGCACGCGCCGAGGTGATTCGACTGTTGCAATCGCGCATGACGGCGTCTATACTTTGCGCGCTGGGAGCATCACGGCCGCAAACAATTCTGAGCGCAGTCGCCAAGAGAAAACTTGACCCATACGACGCGGCGCAGAAACTGTGGGTGGAAATTTTGGGGAGCAAGAACAGGAGTCACAAATATGTCGCCACAAATTCTCGCTAAGAAATCACAGGCGGCCACCAAACCGCTTGCCGAGGCGCATCGATACAAGAATTTCATCAACGGACAGTGGGTGGATTCGTCTTCGGGCAAGATGATCCCCAATATCAATCCCGCCAACACCGACGATATCATCGGTCACGCGCCGCAATCGACGCGCGACGAAGCCAAAGCGGCCATTGAAGCGGCACAGGCGGCGTTTCCAGGCTGGCGCAATACGCCCGCGCCCGCGCGCGGCCGCATCCTCGCCAAAGCGGTGCAGCTCTCGTACGAACGCAAGGAAGAGATTGCCCGGATGATGACGCACGAGGAAGGCAAGATTCTCAGTGAAGCGCGTGGAGAAACGCAGAAGGGCATTAACCTGCTTGAATACTACGCGGGCATGTCGTTTCGCGTCGAGGGGCGCACCTCGCCCAGTGAAATGCCGAGCACGTTCGTGTACACGATCCGTCAGCCGCTCGGCGTGGTGAGTTGCGTCACGCCGTGGAACTTCCCGTTCTGCATCCCCGTGTGGAAGACGGCGCCCGCACTGGTGGCCGGGAATACCGTGGTGTTCAAGGCGGCCACCAACACGCCCGGCTGCGCGGAACTTCTGGTAAAGATTTATGAGGACGCCGGCCTGCCGAAGGGCGTGCTCAACCTTGTGTATGGCAGCGGCGGCACGGTGGGCGACGAATTCGTGAATAACCAGACGGTTCGCGCGGTATCGTTTACGGGCTCGTGCGAGACGGGTAGTCAGGTGGCAAAGCAAGCCGCGTCACACCTTGCGAAGGTCACCTGCGAAATGGGCGGCAAGAACCCGTTGGTGGTCATGGACGACGCCGATCTCGATCTGGCGGTCGAAGGCTGCGCGCAGGGTGCGTTCGGTTCGACGGGACAACGTTGCACCGCGACCAGTCGGCTGGTGTTGCACAAGTCGATTGCGGACAAGTTTCTCGAAAAACTGATCGAGCGCGTGAAGAAGATCAAGGTGGGCGACGGCATGGAAGACGGCGTGGGCATGGGCCCGGCGGTCGATAAGGCGCAATACGAAACCGATTTGCGGTACATCGAGATCGCGAAGAAGGAAGGCTGCAAATGTTTGATTGGCGGCGGAGCGCTTACCGAGGGCAGGCTCGCGAAAGGTTATTTTGTCGCCCCGACGATATTTGACAACGTGAAACCCGAGCACACACTGGCCCAGGAGGAAGTGTTTGGCCCGGTGTTGGCGGTGTTTCGTGTGGGCGATTTCGAGGAGGCGATGAAGGTCGCCAACAACGTCCGCTTCGGATTGACCTGCGCGATCTACACGGGCGATGCCAACCTCGTGATGAGATTCACGGACCGCATCGAGGCGGGGATGGTCCACATCAACTCGCCGACCGTTGGCGGCGAGGCGCAGTTGCCGTTCGGCGGGTTCAAGGCGACCGGCTACGGCAGCCGCGAAATGAGCGATGAAGGATTGAATTTCTTCACGCAACTGAAGACCGTGTTCTATGATTACACGGGCGTGAAGCGGCAGACGAACATTTACTGAGCAATAACGCGTGGCCGCGGGCTGGCGGATGCCCGCGAGGTTGCGGGAACGGAAGGAGAAGGAGACATGGCGCGCATCGTACGAGGCGGATTGATTCAGGCATCCAACCCCGAGCCGGGGACGTCGCCGGTGAAAAAGATCAAGCAGGCAATGATCGAGAAGCACATCCAGCTGATCGATCAGGCGGCGAAGAAGGGCGTGCAGGTGTTGTGCATGCAGGAGATTTTTTACGGCCCGTATTTTTGCTGCGAGCAGGAGATCAAATGGTATGAGTCAACCGAGCGGGTCCCGGATGGCCCGACGACGAAGTTGATGCAGCGGCTCGCGAAGAAATACGGCATGGTCATCATCGCGCCCATGTATGAAGAAGAAGCCACGGGCACGTACTACAACACGACGGCCGTCATCGATGCCGACGGCAAATTCCTCGGCAAGTATCGCAAGAGCCACATCCCGCACTGCAAACCGGGTTTCTGGGAGAAATTTTACTTCAAGCCGGGCAACCTCGGCTACCCCGTGTTCGAGACGGCCGTCGGCAAGATCGGGGTCTACACCTGCTACGACCGCCATTTCCCTGAAGGTTGGAGATTGCTCGGGCTCAACGGCGCCGAGATCGTGTTCAACCCGAGCGCGACCACGGCGGGCATGAGCGAGTACCTGTGGAAGTTGGAACAACCGGCGGCGGCGGTCGCCAACATCTTCTTTATCGGCGCGGTCAATCGCGTCGGCACGGAGAAGCCCTGGAGTTTCGGGGAGTTTTACGGACAAAGTTACTTCGCCAATCCGCGCGGCCAGATCGTCGCCGAAGGCCCGCGCGACAAGGACGCGATCGTTGTTGCCGACCTGAACCTCGATATGATTCGCGAAGTCCGCAACGTGTGGCAGTTCTACCGCGATCGCCGTCCCGAAACGTACAAGGAAATGTCCGAGTTGCTCCCGTAGCAGGATGAATCCCGTCGTTCAGGAACTCGACGGCATCCGCGTCACCAACGGCATTCACGAGGTGACCGACGACATCTCGCATTCGCCATATTGGAACAAGGACATCGCGCCGACGCGCGTTAGCGACCGCAAGTGGGGGTTGAAGGACATCGCGGCGCTGTGGGTTTCGATGTCGGCGTGCATTCCGACGTACATGCTGGCCTCCTCGCTGATCTCCGAGGGCATGAACTGGTATCAGGCCGTGCTGACGATCTTTTTCGGCAACGCCATCGTGCTGATTCCGATGATTCTCAACGCGCACGCGGGCACAAAATACGGCATTCCGTTCCCGGTTTATTGTCGTTCGTCGTTCGGCGTGCGCGGAGCGAACATTCCCGCGTTGTTGCGCGCGTTTGTGGCCTGCGGTTGGTTCGGAATCCAGACGTGGATTGGCGGTTGGGCGATTTACAAGATCTGCACGATTTACATTCCGTCGTGGGATGCGCTGCCGAAGTTTCCGGTGTGGTGCGGCGATATCAATATCGCAAAATTCGCGTGTTTCATGTTCTTTTGGGCCATCAACATGCTCGTGATCTACAAGGGCATCGAATCGATCCGCATCCTGCTCGACATCAAGGCGCCGCTGCTCATTCTGCTGGGTTTGGCGCTGTTGGCGTGGGCGTACCACGCGGCAGGCGGCTTCGGACCGATACTGTCGCAACCATCGGCGTTCATTCCGGGAGGGCCAAAGGCCGGTCAATTCTGGATGGTCTTTTTCCCGGCGCTGACGGGCATGATTGGTTATTGGGCGACGTTGTCGCTCAACATACCTGACTTCACGCGCTACTCGCGCACGCAACGCGACCAGGTGATCGGGCAGGCGATCGGCCTTCCGACGACCAGGCGCTGTACTCGTTCATCGGCGTGGCGGTGACATCGGCGACGATCGTGATTTTCGGCGGTTTCCCCATTTGGGATCCCGTGGTGTTGATCACGCGGTTCCAGAATCCGGTCGTGCTGGCGGTTTCATTATTCGCCCTGTGTCTCGCGACGCTCGCGACGAATCTCGCCGCCAACGTGGTCAGCCCCGCGAACGACTTCTCGAATTTGTGGCCATCGAAAATCACGTTTCGGATTGGCGGGTTGATTACCGGGATCGTCGGGATCTTGTTGCGGCCATGGAAACTCGTGGAGGACCCGAGCGGTTACATCTTCACGTGGCTGGTCGGCTATTCCGCGCTGCTCGGCCCGATTGGCGGCATCCTCATTTGTGACTACTTTGTCATCCGGCGGACGAAGCTGCATCCGATCCAACTGTATTTGCGTGACGGCCAGTATTTTTATCGCAACGGGTTCAATCCCGCGGCGATCGTGGCGCTGGTTCTCGGCGTCGCGCCCAACGTGCCGGGATTTCTCGGCACGATCAAGGTGATCGATCCTTCCACGGTGGGACCGTTCCTGATGCGCCTGTACAGCTACGCCTGGTTTGTCGGTTTCTCCATTTCATTCGTTGCGTACTGGGTCTGGATGGTCTTCGTGCGCAAAACCAGAACAGCGGCGTGAAGTTCCCGGTAGGGCGTATTGCGGGTGCCGGGGTAGTTGCGAATCTGAATCGGGGGAATCGAACGTTCTGCGCACTGGCCTCTACCGGCTCGCGTTGGCATAACCGGGAACTGGCCCGCAAGCTGTCGGCACTGAAGAGGGAACTCAAAGGGCGGTTCGACGCGCGCGAAGCCGCCATCGTCACCATCCTCCAACGCGTCATGGACATCATCGACCCGCCCGCGTTGCCCGTACCACCCCAGAAGGACATCGGTTTTCACGTCAAGGAATCGCGCCGTCGATACGTCGCCAGCCGCAGAAGGAATCACGCTTTACGGAGTTGACTCCGAAGCAAACCGAAAAATTTCTGGTCAAGAAATGGGCATGAGGTGTAAGCTGCTGCACGCGAAATCCATAATTGTGAGGCAAATACCATGCACATGAAAAAAGCGGATACGTTGACACCCGAACAAATCGGTCAGATGCGGGATGAATACATCCTGCCCAGCACGATGAAGTACTTCCCGATCAACATCGTGAAGGGCGACATGCAGTTTGTCTACGACGACAAGGGGAACAAGTATCTCGACGGATTCTCCGCGGTGGTGACGATCAGCGTCGGCCATTGCCATCCCGAGGTGACGAACCCGGTCGTCGAGCAATTCAAGAATTTGCAGCACATGACCACGCTGTACTATCACCCGAACCTTGTCCGTTACGCGGAGAAACTGGCGAGTGTGATGCCGGGCGGGTTGAAGGTCAGCTTCTTCACGAACAGCGGCTGCGAGGCGAACGAGCTGGCGGCGTTGCTGGCCAAGAATCACACCAAGCAGACCGAGTTCGTGGGGTTGCGGCACAGTTTTCATGGACGCACGCTGATGGCGATGACGATGACCGGCCAATCGAAATGGCGGCATTCGTTGCCGTACGTGTTCGGCGTCACGCATATCTCGTCGGGGTACTGTTATCGGTGTCCGTTCGGGTTGAAGTATCCGTCCTGCAACGTGGCCTGTGCGCGCGAACTCGAAGACGTGATCAAGTACAACACGTCGGGCAAGATTGCGGCGTTCATTGGCGAGCCGATCCAGGGATTCGGTGGCGTGGTGGATCCGCCGAAGGAGTATTTCGAGATCGTGTACGACATCGTGAAGAAATACGGCGGCTTGTTCATTTCCGATGAAGTGCAGACCGGCTTTGGACGAACGGGGGACAAGTGGTGGGGCATCGAGCACTGGGGCGTGAAGCCCGACATGATCACGATGGCCAAGGGCATGGGCAACGGTATCCCGCTCGGCGGCGTCACGTGCACCAAGGAGATTGCCGAATCGATGCGCGAGAAAGTCCACTTCAATACCTATGGCGGCAATCCCGTATCGATGGCCGCCGGGCTGGCGGTGCTCGAAACCATCGAGCGCAACAAGTACATGCACAACTGCAAGGTCATGGGCGACCGGTTGCAGGAAGGCTTCGACAAGCTGACGAAGAATCACAAGATCGTCGGCGAACATCGCGGCAAGGGACTCATGCGCGGCTTGGAGATCGTGAAGGACAAACAATCGAAGGAAGTCGCCCCGCAACACTGCCAGCGCGCGATGGAGCTGTGCAAAGACCGCGGGTTGCTCATCGGACGCGGCGGCATGGCAGCCAACACGATCCGCATCAAACCGCCGTTCTGCATCACGAAAGACGACGCCGATTTTATTATGAAGACACTCGACGAGGTCTTTACGATCATCGAGAAGAGCTGACAAAACATTTAGAAGGTCTCGGCGACCGTGAGGCGACGAAGTGGTGAAGATTTCCACGGTCGCCTGCGGCACGTTTAATCGATACATCTACGAGTAAGACCGGCGGCCCGGGCTGGCGAGGAACTGTCAAGAGTCAGATATTCACACCCTGATTAACTCAGTTGTCGCCCGTCAATTCTATCCGTTTTGGAGGCGTTCCAACGGTCATAATCCCGGGCCTTTGAACCGGGCCCGACGGTCGCGCCCTACCTGACCAAAACTAATGTTCGACGTAGCCGGGCGCTTCAAACTTCGGGTTTTTGGCCAGCTCGGCCTGGTATTGGCGCCACGAGATCGGCTTCTTGCCGGTGTCCTGTTGCACCATGGTGATGCATCCGTTCACCGGACACACCAACATGCAGAGGTTGCAACCGACGCACTGGGGTTCGTTGATGACCGGCACGCGGTGGCCGTTGCCCGTTTCGATGTCGATGCACTGGTGCGAGCCGTCCCAGGCCGCCACGTGACAAAGCTCGCAGCCGATGCAAAGGTTCGAGTTGATGCGGGCGACCACCTTGTAGTTGAGATTGAGGTCGCCCCAGTCCAAGATATTTGGCAGGGCTTTGCCGATGAAATCAGTGCACCTGCGGTAGCCTTTCTCATCAATCCAGTTCGACAGGCCATCGATCATGTCCTCGACGATGCGGTAGCCGTAGTGCATGACCGCCGTACACACTTGCACGGTCGTCGCGCCCAGAGCCATGAATTCCACCGTATCCTGCCACGTGGAAATGCCGCCGATGCCTGAAATGGGAATTCCGACTTTCGGGTCCCTGGCGCAAGCGCTCACCATGTTCAGCGCAATCGGCTTGACGGCGGGACCGCAATAGCCGCCGTGTGTACCTTTGCCGTCCACGACGGGCAACGGAGCGAAGGTGTCGAGGTTGACCCCCATGAGTGATCCGACGGAGTTAATGAGCGAGATGCCGTCCGCGCCGCCAGCGACTGCCGCGCGAGCGATGTGGGTGACATCGGTGACGTTCGGAGTCAGTTTGACAATTGTGGGCACTTCCGCGACCTCCGTCGCCCATTCGGTAATCATCTGGGTGTACTCGGGCACCTGGCCGATGGCGGCGCCCATGCCGCGTTCGCACATCCCGTGCGGACAGCCAAAATTCAGTTCAATGCCGTCGCAGCCCGTGTCGTTCATTTCCTTCACGGCTTCCTGCCAGGCTTCCTTCTTCGATTCGATCATCAATGAGACCAGCAAGGCGTGCTTGGGGTATTTCCTTTTCGTCTCGCGGATTTCTTTAACGTTGACCTTCCACGACCGCCCGGTCGTCAACTCAATGTTATTCAGGCCCATCATGCGGGCGGAGCCGTAATCCAGGGATCCCAGCCGCGAGCTGACGTTGATAATTGGTCCGCTGAGGGTCTTCCAGACCGCGCCGCCCCAGCCGAGGTCGAACGCGCGCTGGATTTGAGCGCCGCTGTTGGTGGGCGGGGCGCTGGCAAGCCAGAATGGGTTGGGTGATTTGATGCCCGCGATAGTGACGCTTAGATCTGCCATGGTTGAATTTCTCCTAGGCGTACTGATGTTTGGCCGTGTTGGCGACGCGACGGATGGTCTCGTTCTTCCACAGGCCGTCGAGGTCGATGTCCTCGCCCGTGATCCGTTTGTGAATGGCCCACGCGGCGCGCTTGCCGTGGGCGACGGCGTTGACCACTTCGCGTCCGCCGTTGACGCAATCGCCGCCGGCATAGAATTTCGGGTTGCTGGTCTGCAACGTGTCGTCCACCGCGATGCGGCCGCGGTCGTCGGTCTTCAGGCCGAGAACCTTCTGGACGAAGTCGCGCTGCTTCTTCTGGCCGAGCGATTTGATGACCATGTCGCACTCGAGGACGAACTCGCTACGCGGGACCGGCTCGGGCGCGGGTCGGCCGGAACTGTCGGGTTTGCCGAGTTTCATGCGGACGCATTCGATGCCTTCGACCGCGGCCTTGCCGATGATCCGCTTCGGAGCGGTCAGGAAGTAATAGACGCAGCGATCCTTCTTGGCGATCTCGTACTCGTAATTGTACGCGGGCATTTCGGCTTCTGTGCGGCGGTACAGGACCATGACCATCTCCGCGCCGAGTCGTTTGGCCTGCGTCGCGGCGTCCACGGAAGTGTTGCCCGCGCCGATGACCGCAACGCGGCGGCCCACGCGCACGTCGCGCAGCTTCTTGTGTTTGAGTTCATCGATGAACGTGATGGCGTCTACCACGCCGGGCAGGTCTTCACCGGGAATGCCGAGGTCCTCGGTCTGGCCGAGACCGATCCCAATGAAAATGGCGTCGCTGTCCTTGGTCAGCTTCTCGACCTTGACATCCTTCCCAATTTCGCAGTTCTGTTTGAATTTCACCCCGACGTGCTCGACGAGCTTCACTTCCTTGAGGGCTTCCTCGGCGGACATTTTGTAGCGGGCGATGCCGTAGGTGTTGAGGCCGCCAGGCTTGTCGTTCTTGTCGTAAATCGTGACGGCGTAACCGAGTTGCGCGAGATAAAAGGCGCAGGACAGGCTCGATGGTCCGCCACCGATGCAGGCGACCTTCTTGCCATTCGGTTTGGCCGGCTTGAACATCTCCTTGGTCTTGTCCCAATTCGCGTAAAACCAATCGATCGAAAAGCGCTGGAGCCGGCCGATCTGGATCGGCTCGGTGTCGCGCTCGTTATAGACACAGGCGCCTTCGCACAACGAACCGACGGGACAAACGCGGGCGCAGCTCATGCCGAGGATGTTCGCGTCGAGGATCTTGTTCGCGCTGCCGCGCATGTTGCCCGAGGTGATCTTCTTGATAAACGCGGGAATGTCGATGTGTGTCGGGCAGGCGCGCGTGCACGGCGCGTCGAAACAGAACAGGCACCGCTTGGCTTCGAGCGTGGCATTGTGCGGCGGGAATGGGGGGGTGATGTCGGCAAAATTCTTCTCGTACTCGGCGTCGGACAACTTCGGGGCAAGATTCTTCATCGTTGATGTTCTCCGTTTCGCGCGGCCTGCGGGGCGAGGATCGCAACTGTCTTCGCTCTATCAACGAATTATATGCAGCCCCACGAAAGGAGCAAAGAAAAAACTGCTGGAAAAACCAGCTCCGTGTGAAGTGAAGTTTTGTGGGGCGAGCGCTCGCCCCACAATCCCACCGACAAACTCAAAAATGCGTGGGGTCGCGTTTGACGAGTTTGCCGCGGCCGACGGTGCCGACGAATTTGCCGTCCTTCGCCGCGATTTCACCGCGGACGGTGACGACGTGCGGACGGCCCTTGATCGGCCAGCCCTCAAAGGCGCTGTAGTCCACATTCATCAACATCGTCTTTTGCGAGATCTTGCCGCGGTAGTCAGGGTCGTAGACGACGAGGTCGGCATCGCTGCCCACGGCGATCGTGCCCTTGCGCGGGAAGAGACCGAACAGTCTCGCGGCCTGGGTGCTCGCGCAATCGACGAAGGTGCTCAGGTCGATCCGTCCCTCGGCGACGCCGTGTGTGTAGAGCAGGTTGACGCGGTCTTCGAGCGCCGGGATGCCGTTGGGGATCTTGGTGAAATCGCCACGCCCCATTTCCTTCTGGCCCTTGAAATCAAACGGCGCGTGGTCGGTCCCGACGGTGGAGACGAACCGCTGCCGTAGCGCATTCCAGAACACTTCCTGGTTCTTCTTGTCTGGGAGTGGCGGGGACATGACGTACTTCGCGCCCTCGAAGTTGGGGAGTTCGGCGTAGCTCTTGTCGAGCACGAGATACTCCACCAGAATTTCGGTCCACACATGAACGCCGCGCGCGGCAGCGGCGAGCGCTTCCTGCAGCGACTCTTCGCAACTGGTGTGCACGACGTAGCAATGCGCATCGTGCGTTTCCGCGAACGTCATCAGGTGGTGGACGCCTTCGGCTTGAACCCGCGGCGGGCGGCTCCAGTAATGCCACTCGGGGCCGGTCTTGCCTTCGGCGAGCAGCTTCTTCTGCGACTCCAACACGAGGTCGGCGTTCTCGCAATGCGCGGTGGTGATGACGCCGAGTTTCTTGGCGAGCCGCAGCGTGTAGTAGAGCTCCTCGTCAGTGATGCCGAGCGCGCCCTTGTAAGCGAGGAAAATCTTGAAGCTGCTGATGCCTTTCTTGACGATCTCGGTGAGCTGGTCTTCGCACTCCTTGTCGAAACGCGACACGGTCTGGTGGAACGTGAAATCACAGGCGCTCTTGCCCTCCGCCTTTTTTAGCGAAAACTCGAAACCATCGGCGAGTGGCTGTTCATTTCGCGCCTGGCAGATCATCTCGATGATGGTGGTCGTGCCGCCGACCAACGCGGCTTTACTTGCCGTCTCATGCGTGTCCTTCGCGAAAGTGCCCATGAACGGCAGATAGACGTGCACATGCGGGTCGATGAAGCCGGGGAACACGTATTTGCCCTTGGCATCGACGATCGTCGCCTTCGGCGGCGCTTCGAGCTTCGCGCCGATGCGGGTGATTTGCTCGCCCTCGCAATAGATGTCCGCAGTATATTGTTCGCCCGCGGTAACGATACGGCCATTTTTGATGAGGAGTGACATGGAAAACCTCCTGTGGCAATCGCCAAGTTTGTTTGACAGGCGGGATACTACTCCGCAGGTGGATGAAATCAAGCGCGGATCGCTTGCGAATCGCGACGGCGAAGACGACAAATCGTTCAACGCCTCGGCGTGCGAAGGCGCGACCGAAGCCAAGAAGAAACTCGGAATCAGCCTGAGATACGTCGAAGCCGGCGACGACAACGCGACCGAGCGGCTGCCGCAAGCTTTTGCACGGAAAGATTTTGATCGGATCATCGACATCGGTTTTGTCCAAGAGGAACCGCTGGTTTCGGGACGGCCAAGAAAGGCTTGTCGGAACTGACCGGGATGATAGGATGCTGCTCCAGCCAATCCAACCGGCGTGATCGTGACAGAGACCGAACACGATAGCGCGGTCAAGCGGCGCAAGAATCTGTGCAACGGATCGGCCACGAACTGTAAGCGAGGAGAACCCGATGGACGGAACCGGCAAGAAATACGAGTGGTTTGTCATTGGCGATATCAACGGTTTCTTTGGGCTGATGTTTGACAATTTGACGGTTCTATCTTTTCTGGCCGGTGTCCTGGTTTTCGGCTTCAAGTTTCCGGCAGATATTGTCTACTCCAGGATGTTCCCCGGCACCGCCATTGGCGTTCTCTTCGGCGACATGGTTTATACGTGGATGGCCTTCCGTCTCGCCAGGAAAACCGGCAACACCAGCGTGACGGCCATGCCGCTGGGGTTGGACACCCCCTCCACCATCGGCATGGCCCTGGTCGTGCTGGGCCCGGCGTTTCTCGGTCTGAAGGCGGAGGGAATGCCGGAGCGGGAGGCCGCGATGCTGACATGGCAGATTGGCATGGCGACAGTGGTGCTGATGGGCGTGTTGAAGTTGATACTTTCGTTTTGCGGAGGATGGGTTCAGAAAATTGTGCCCCAAGCGGGCCTGCTTGGATCGCTGGCGGGCGTTGGATTGGCGTTGATCGGGTTCATTCCACTGGCGGACATCTTCGGAATGCCGCTGGTGGGGTTGATGGCGCTGGGTCTGATCCTGTACACCCTGATTGCCGGGATTCGGTTGCCGCGGCATTTCCCTGGAGTGCTTGCCTGTGTCCTGGTCGGAACGGCTCTGTATTATCTGCTTGGTCCTACGGGATGGGCTGGCGGCACGTATGTTTCACCCCCAGCGATCGCGCTCCATATGAGCTTTCCCGTGCCGACTCTGGGGTTCATGCACGGTTTCGTGCCTGCCCTGAAGTACCTGCCGATTGCAGTTCCGTTCGCAATCTTGACAGTTGTCGGCGGGATCAATGTTACCGAAAGCGCCCGGGTGGCGGGCGACAATTTCAACACGCGGGATATTTTGCTAACCGAGGCTGTGGCGACCTTCGTGGCTGGAATCTGTGGAGGCGTCGCCCAATCGACCCCCTACATTGGCCAGCCGGCGTACAAACGAATGGGGGCGCGGGCCGGATACACACTCCTCACGGGGCTGTTCATCGGGCTCGGCGGCATTCTTGGTTACGTTTCCTTCTTTGTTGAGTTGATTCCCCGTGCCGTTCTGGCGCCGATTCTGGTTTTTGTTGCGCTAGATATCATGGCCCAAGCCTTCATTGCCTGTCCGCCGAAGCATGCCGTTGCGGTAGCGTTCGCTTATTTCCCGACGGTGGCTCGTCTGTTGTCCATCAAGCTGGGGAACCCTGAGTTTGTGCCGGCCGAGACATTTCAGAAGCTGATGGTCGCTCAGGGACGATCACTTCCCGAGTTGTTGGTCACAATTGCGCTGGGAAACGGCTTTATTTTGACGGGCATGCTCTGGGGAGCATTTCTTGCGGAGCTGATTGACCGACGCTTGAAAATCTCGGCGGTCTATCTCGGCGTACTGGCTGTGTTTTCCTTCTTTGGCGTTGTTCATTCCTGCTCGCCCGAGGGGAACATTTACCTCCCCTGGTTGCTGACCGGAATCGCCCGGAAGATTCCGTATCAATTCGCCCTGGGATACGTGGGACTGGCCGTGATGTTCCTGCTGCTTTCCGCAACCTCTGCGAGCAGAGAACCTCCTTTGGATCCGGAGCATCAACTCAAACCAGAAGGATGAACCCCGGCTGGAGCCTACTCTTATGCGTGTTTTGAATCGACTGAGCATCCTTGTCGTTGTTCTGGGGATTTCGCTGCAATCGGCCCTGGCCGAGGTCAAGGTCGGGCTGGTTCTGGATCTCGGAGGCAAAGACGACAAGTCGTTTAACGCGTCGGCCTACGAAGGGGCCACCGCGGCAAGGAAGAAACTGGGGATTTACCTGAAATACGTCGAGCCGAGTGATGACAACGCGTTCGAGCCGCTCCTGCGCGCGTTCGCGCAAAAAGATTTCGACCTGATCATCGGGATCGGTTTCGCCCAGAAGGAAGCCATCGCCAAAGTCGCCGCGCAGTTTCCGCAAAAGCATTTTGTCGTCGTGGATTCGCAGGTCGACGCCCCGAATGTCCGGTCGCTAATGTTTCAAGAGCACGAGGGCGGGTTCATCGTCGGCGCGATTGCCGCCATGACCAGCCAGACCGGCAAGATTGGATACATTGGCGGAATGGATGTCCCGCTCATCCGGCGGTTCGAGACGGGCTACGAGGCTGGCGCGAAAAAGATCAATCCGCAGATCACCGTCATCGCCAACTACGTTGGTGTAACCCCCTCGGCATGGAACAACCCACCCAGGGGCAAGGAACTTGCCCTGGCACAGTACGACGCCGGCGCGGACGTGATTTTTGCCGCCGCCGGCGCCTCGGGTTTTGGCGTGTTCGACGCGGCGGAGGAAAGGAAGAAACTCGCCATCGGCGTCGATTCCAATGAGGACTGGGTGAAGCCCGGCCAGATCCTCACCAGTATGCTCAAGCGGGTCGATCTGGCTGTGTTCTCCGCCATTCAGGATGCGCAAAACGGGAAGTTTACAGCTGGCCTAAAGCGCTTCGGACTCGCTGACAAAGGCGTTGATTATTCCATCGATCAATACAACGAGAAACTCCTGCCGGAGTCCGTCCGTCAGCGCGCCGACGCCCTCAAAGCCGACATCATCGCCGGCAAGATCGTTGTCCCGGACTATTACAAGAAATGATCGACCTGTCACCCTGAGCTTGTCGAAGGGTCTCAGGTTGGCCAAGCCGCCACCGTCGGACGAAGTCGGTTTTGCATCGACTCAGCAGCATTGACTCTGCCCATTCAAATCTGGACACTGCGAAGACCATGGCGTTCGAGACACCGGCAGCGGTTGAATTGCGCGGACTGACCAAGCGGTTCGGCAGCGTGATCGCCAACGACGGGGTGAATCTTCGGATTCAGCCAGGCACGATTCACGGCGTGATCGGCGAGAACGGCGCGGGCAAGTCCACCGCGATGAAAATGCTCTACGGCATTTTTCCGCCGGACGCCGGAGAGATCATTGTCAACAGCAAGACGTGTGTGTGGGAATCACCCGCGGATGCCATCGCCGCCGGGATCGGCATGGTGCATCAGCATTTCATGCTCGCGGGCCCGTACACGGCGTTGGACAACATCTTGCTCGGCGCGGAACCGGTCCGCTGCGGCGTGATCGAGCGAAAGAAAGCCCGCACACGCCTGGAGGCATTGGCCCGGCAGTACGGCCTGCCGGTCGATTGGGACTCACCCATCGAGGAGCTTCCCGTGGGCGTGCAACAGCGAGTCGAAATCCTGAAGCTGCTGTATCGCGACGCGAAAATTCTCATTTTGGATGAGCCCACCGCGGTCCTCACGCCTCAGGAAGCCAACGAGCTGTTTCGCAACCTGAAGAAGCTTCGCGATGAAGGCAAGACGATCATCCTCATCACGCACAAACTCAAAGAGGTGATGTCCTTCACCGATCACGTGACGGTGTTTCGCGCGGGCAAGGTCACGGGCGAGATGCCGACCTCGCAGACCAATCCGCAAGAACTCGCGAACCTCATGGTCGGGCGGAAAGTGGTCCTGAATATCAACGTTCCGCCGGCACATACTCGCGACGAACTGGCGATGGAGGTCGCGGCGTTGAGCCTCGCGGGAACGGTGGCCGGAAGCCGTCACAAACTTTCGGACGTGAGTTTTTCCGTGAAGCGCGGTGAGATCGTGGGCGTCGCCGGGGTCGAGGGCAACGGACAGTCGGAACTTTTGCAGGCGATTCTTCACCCGCGCGAGCCATTGTGCCGGACCTCGGGTACGGTCTGGTTTCTGGGAGAGGACGTCACTCACTGGGAAGCGCGAGACATTCGCGATCTCGGCGTTGCCATGATTCCCGAAGACCGCCAGCGCGAGGGGCTTCTGCTGGAGCGGCCCGTGAGCGAGAATTTCCTGTTGGGGTTGCAACGAAGTTCCGCATTCAGCCAGGGGGGCGTGTTGAATTCGAGGAACCTGCTGGCCGCCGCCACGCAGGCGGAGGAAGAATACGACGTGCGCCCGCGCGATCTGGCGATTCCCGCGGGAAAACTCTCCGGCGGCAACCAGCAAAAGCTCATCGTGGCGCGCGAATTCCAGAGGAAGCCGCGCCTGTTGATTGCCGCCCAGCCGACGCGCGGGGTGGACGTGGGGGCGATCGAATTCATTCACAATCGAATCGTGCGGGCGCGCGATGAAGGCGCCGGTGTCCTGCTTGTGTCCTTTGAACTGGAAGACATCCTGACCCTGTCGGACCGCATTCTGGTGATGTACGAGGGCCGGATCGCAGCCGAGTTCGCTCGCGGACAGGTTTCCGAGGGCGAGCTTGGATTGAAGATGGCCGGTTCATGAGAAAACTCCTGCAACCTGTCCTGGCCGTGGCATTCGGGCTTGCCCTGGGGCTCGGGGTCACGCGGCTCGCGGGCGAAAACCCGTGGCACGTTCTGCAAATCCTGTGGAAGAGCGCGTTTGGCTCCCGCTACGACTTCGGGATGACATTGTTTTACTCGACACCGCTCATTTTCACCGGACTTGCGGTTGCGGTGCCGTTCCAGGCGGGCCTGTTCAACATTGGCGCCGAGGGACAACTCACGCTTGGCGCGCTCGCGACGGCGGCGGTCGGCGCCGTCTGGCCGGGGTTGCCGTGGCCGTTGGCGCCGGCGCTGGCGATCCTGGCCGCGGTCACGGCGGGGACCGTTTGGGGCGCGATCCCCGGCTGGCTCCGCGCCAAGCGCGGCAGTCACGAGGTCATCAATACGATCATGCTCAATTTCATCGCGGCCGGCCTCGCGAGCTACGTGACGTTGTATCTGCTCAAGAATCCTGACACCCAAAATCCCGAGACGCGGCCGATCGGCGCGGGTTACCTGATCAGCCAGTTCGGAATTTTCGGGGGCGCGCCCGTGAGCGTGGCGTTGCCTCTGGCGATTCTGGCCGCGGTCCTCGTCTGGATTTTCTTGTGGCGGACGGTCATCGGGTTCGAGATGCGCGCGGTGGGCCAGAACGAATCCGCCGCGCGCGCGGCGGGAATCAACACGGGCCGCATGACCATCATCGCGCTGGCCGTGGGCGGTGGACTGGCCGGACTCGTGGGCGTGGGTGAGGTCCTCGGCAATGCCGGAAAATTCCGGCTCGGATTCTCTCCCGAGTACGGGTTCATCGGGATTGCCGTGGCGCTGCTGGGACGCAACCAGCCGGCGGGCGTGGTCGCCGCCGCGTTGCTGTTTGGCGCGCTGCACAAGGGCACCGCAGACTTGGACTTCGAAACCGAGCACGTCACGCGCGAGTTGTCGCTGGTGCTTCAGGCGCTGATTATATTGTCGGTTTCGGCGGATGGACTGTGGAGTTGGATGAAGAAACGGAGTGCCGCATGAGCTGGGACCTGCTGGCGTCCACATTGAGAGTCTCGACGCCGCTGATTTTCGCGGCGCTCGGCGGAATGTTCAGCGAACGTTCGGGCGTGATCAACATTGCGCTGGAAGGTCTCATGCTGCTGGGCGCGTTTGCCGCGGCGGTGGGAACATTGGTGACCCATTCGCCATGGCTGGGTTCGGCGTTCGGAATGGCGGCGGGCGTTTTGCTGGCCGCCGTTTACGCGTTGTTTGTGATTCGGTTGCGAGCCAATCAAATCGTGGCCGGCACGGCGATCAACATGCTGGCGATGGGTCTCACGCCGTTCATTTGCAAGATCCTCTACGACGTCACCGGCTCAACACCGTCCATCCCGCTTCATGAACGGTTTCATTCCGTGCCGTTGTACCTGTGCTGGGCGCTCGTCGCGGCGTGCGTCCTCTGGATGAGATATACGCCGACCGGCTTGTGGGTCAGTTTCGCCGGCGAACATCCCGAGGCGCTCGATGCGGCCGGGATTCGGGTCAATCGTGTCCGCTGGATGGCGGTGCTGGTCAGCGGCGCGCTGGCGGGAATGGGTGGCGCATCGCTGTCCATTTTCCTCTCGTCGTCGTTCTCGCGCGACATGACGGCGGGACGCGGATTCATGGCGCTGGCGGCGTTGATTTTTGGAAAGTGGAAACCGCTGCCGACGGCCCTGGCGTGTTTGTTGTTCGGGTTTGCCGATGCCGTGCAGATTCGGCTTCAGGGCGTGGCGGTTTGGGGCGGCCACCCCATCCCGGTTGAATTCATCCAGATTCTTCCCTATCTGGTGACAATCCTCGTCCTCGCGGGGTTCGTTGGTCGCTCCCACCCGCCGAAGGCGAGCGGCACGGTGTTTGAGAAGGGGTAGCAGTGGTATTGACCAGTTAGAGATGTTCATGACAGTCGACTCCGTAACGCCAGGCGTCTGGTTGACGAAGCCAACCTCGACCTCGGAGTCGGAGTAAACCGGGCCGGTTGCCGTGCAATGACCGAAACCCCGGCCGAACCGGAGAACGACATGGCGCTTCACCCTTCGACGCCCTCAGGGCAGGCAGAAGCGCCTCTACAACAGCGGACCGCGCCAACTACTTCTTATTCAACCACTCGATGATGTCGGGCTTTTGGTTGGGCCAGGCGAGTTCGAGGGCGGTCTCGATGCGGTAGCGTTCTTTTGGGGAGCGCTGCCAGGTGAGGCGCAGTTGGCGAAACCAGCGGGTGGTCCAGATGGCGGTATCAAATTCGGCGCGGGGGATGCGCATGGACGGGCCGGGGGCGCGGAGGAGTTTATCCAACGTGATGCCGAACACCCTGGCGATGCGGATGAGCACGTCGGCGGAGGGCTCATGGCCCTGGCTGAGCCAGCGGCTGATATTGGCCTGGCTGACGGAGAGGGCGTGGGCGGCCTCTGTTTGGTTCCAGCCGCGTTTGGCCATCAGGACACGGAGATTATCGGCGAAGTCGCTCATAGGTCAATTCCTTTCACGCAAATTACCTGTTGACATGGTATTCGTACTAGCATATACGTCTTCTTGTATGTGAAGACGGATTGTAATCGCACGTGGCGCGAAACGCAAGCGTCGATCACGACGGCGCCCCGTCAGGGCGGGGTGGCTACAAGCAGCGACGCCGACGCGCCCCACCTGTTAAATCACAACACTTTCGGAAGGAGACAGTTATGAATGAGATTGATGGAACACCCAGGAACACATCACTGCGGCGGCTGGAGGCGAATCGGAGCAATTGCCGCAAATCGACGGGACCCAAGACGGCCGGGGGCAAAGCCCAGTCGAGGATGAACGCCGTCAAGCACGGCATGCGGTCGTCGCTCGTGGTGGTGCGGGGTTTGCAGGTCCGGGAACGGACGAAAGATTTCCAGGAGCTGCGGGAGCAGTTGTGGGAGGAACTGGCGCCGGTGGGGCTGGTGGAGGAAATGCTGGTCGACCGGATGGTCACGGCGCAGTGGCGGATGCGGCGGGCGTTGATGGCGGAAGCCGGGGAGATCGTGCTGAGCGTAGACGGCGGGCACTGGCAGCGGGCGAAGCGCGAGCCAGAGACATTCCGACGGTTCTTCAACGGCTTTCACGATCCCGTCGTTGAAATGGAGCAGTCCGCGCGAGGCTTGGGGTACCTGATTCACGTGTTGGAGGCGTTGCGCGCGGATGTGACGCGGGAAGGGGGATTAACGGAGACAGCATTGGGACGGTTTCGGAAGCGACTCGGCGAACAAGAGAATTGCCTGACCGGGGAGCTGGCCAGGATTCGGGATGAGTTAGCGGCGAATCCGGAAGGGTTAAGTGCGGAAGCGCTGAAAGAGAAGCAACTGGGGTCGGTGCTCGGTCGGATTGAAGGGCGGCTGAATCTGTACCGGGTATTGAGCGAAGACTGCGAGGAACGGGAGGAGAAGGAAGAAGCGGCGCGGCAGGCGGCGGAGGTATTGCCGTCGCCGGCGGTGCTGGACAAGATCCTGCGGTACGAGGCGACGGTGGAGCGGCAGTTGTATCGGGCCATGAACCAGTTGGAGCGACTGCAACGTCGGCGAAACGGGGAAGAAGTTCCGCCTCCGCTCACGATGGATGTCTCGCGGAGGATGTGAGGGAGGGCCGTATATATGATTCTGCCAAACGAAGCCAATTTTTGGAGGTGCTTGTGCTTTTCTATCTCATTGATCGACAGAGGATTAGGTGGCTAACTGTGCCATTTTGTCACTTGGCTTCGTTTTGCCGGAATTGGCTTCGTTTCGGGGTTTTGTGCTCTCCCACTTACGATATATGGTGGTCGGACATGCGCTGGTGGGGCGCCGTCAGCCCTAGAGGTCACGAAATAGAAATCGAAAAAAACGCTTGCAGAAATCCACCGCTCTGGTAGACAGTGGCAATGTCGACCATATGGGTAGACAATTGGCCGGGCAAGCCGCTCGGAGCCCAATAATCGTAAAAGGGGTCCAGAAGAAAGGAACCATGAAGATGCGTCAAGGCATTCCAGTTCTGATGGTGGTGGTGGCAACGGGCGTCGCGTCCGCCGGAAGCCTGCTTGCGGATGATACCAACGCAGCGCCGGCGGCGACGGTCGATGACAAGATCAATCGATTGGAGCAGGAGATCCAGGACCTGAAGCATCAGCGGGAGATCGACCAACAGCAAGCGCAGCAACAGGCGCAGCAGCAGTCGGCTCAGGCTTCACAGCCGGCGAAGCCGGCGCCGTTCATTCTGGCAGGGTCAGATGGATTCGGTTTTGAATCGGCGGACAGCAACTTCGTGTTGCGGGTTGGCGGGTACGCGCAGGCGGACGGACGGTTTTACCTTGACGACAGGGCCAATAATGGTGCCGACACGTTTCTCATGAGGCGGGTCCGCCCCATTCTGCAAGGCACATTGTACCGGGATTTCGACTTCAGGATCATGCCGGACCTCGGGAACGGGGCGGCCTCGACCACGATTCTGCAAGATGCCTACGTGGAATGGCACTACTGGCCATGGCTGAAGATCCGCGCCGGCAAATTCAAGGTGCCGGTCGGGCTCGAGTGGCTGCAGGAAGACCGGTGGACGGATTTCGCGGAGCGCGGCTTGCCGACGGATCTGGTACCGCAACGCGACGTCGGCATCCAAGTGTCGGGTGATTTGTTGGGCGGGGTTGTCAGCTACGCCGGCGGTGTCTTCAACGGCGTCGTGGATGGAGGTATCGCGGACTTCGACACTTCGGACTCGAAGGACGGCGCGGCGCGCATTTTCATCCGGCCATTCAAGACAACGGATATTGATCCGCTGAAGGGCCTGGGCTTGGGCGTTGGCGGGTCGATTGGCAATGAGGAGGCGTCGAGTACGACCACAAACCTGGCGTCCTATAAAACCCCGGGACAAAACACGTTCTTTAGTTTCAGCAAAGGTGTGGCTCCCAATGGACTGGAGTACCGTCTGGCACCCCAAGGCTATTACTATTGGGGACCGCTGGGAGTGCTCGGCGAGTACACGATCGCGGATCAAGAACTGCAAACCAGTACCCACCGCTATTTTATCCACAATAACGCCTGGCAGGTGGCGGGGACCTTCGTACTGACCGGCGAGGACGCCAGCTACAACGGCGTCATCCCGCGACATCCGTTCAACCCGAGGGTACACGACTGGGGGGCCCTTGAACTCTTGGCCCGTTTTGGCGCCCTCAACGTTGATCCGGACGCATTCGGTAAAAACCCGACGGCCGCTGGTGTGCGATTCGCCGATCCGACAAAGTCCGCGCAAAACGCGCGTGAATGGGGCGTCGGCCTGAATTGGTACCTGAACAGGAATTTGAAGTTCGTGCTCGACTACGACCGGACCTGGTTCAGCGGCGGCGCGGGCAGCGAAACAGCGACTGCGTACACAATCGTCAACCGCGAAGCGGAGCAAGTGCTCATCGGGCGGGTCCAGTTCACGTTCTAGCACGGGAAATGTCGATCCATGAAACGGATTCTGCACACATTCATTACGCTGGCGCTCGCGTACGACATCGATGTCATTGCCGCGAAGAACTATTGTCGCTTACGGCTCGAATCGATCGCCGTCAAATATGCCAACCAGTTCCCGAAGGTGAACTTGTTCACCATCGACGAAGTATTCGGGGGATGGCAGAAGGCACAGCATACGCATTTCGCGGATGGTGGCGTCTTCGACCAAATCTACAAACCGTAGGAGGAAGAACCGAGAAACCCATGATTGGCTCTCTATCAGAAATCCCCAGGCTTGCGGCAGAACAACAACGTCCGCAGCGCCGGTCGCTGGCGGCGGTGCTTGCGCCGCTGCAAGAACTGGCGCAGACATCGACGTATTGTCTGACCAACAGTTTGGGGGGGAGCCGGTACGGTGACAGTTCCTACTCGCTGACGCGGTTCATCTTTGATGGACCGTCCGGCGGGGGTGATCCCATCCGTCTGGGGGTCTTTGCGGGGATTCACGGTGACGAGCCTTCCGGCACGCTCGCGCTGGTGCGGTTTTTGCGCAGTCTGGCGCAAACGCCGGAACTGGCGGTGGGTTATCGCATCTATGCCTACCCGATTTGCAACCCGACCGGGTTTGAGGACAACACACGCCACACGCGTCGAGGCAAGGACCTGAACCGCGAGTTTTGGCAGGCCTCCGAGGAGCTGGAGGTCTATCTCCTCGAGCAGGAACTGTGGACGCATGCGTTCCATGGCATCATCTCGTTACATAGCGACGATACCAGCGAAGGTTTGTATGGGTTTGTCAATGGACCCGATCTGAGCAAGGAGTTGCTCGAACCGGCCCTGTGGGCTGCCGAGCAGTTCCTCCATCGGAACACACGTCTTGTGATCGATGGATTTCGGGCGCGGCGCGGTCTGATCGATGGCGGCTATTCGGGAATTCTCTCCGCGCCGCCCGAAACAAAACCGGCACCGTTTCAATTGACGTTTGAAACGCCCGCGCATGCTCCGTTGCACCTGCAGGTGGAAGCAACCGTGGCCGCCTTGCGCTGCATTCTGGCCGAATATCGGACGATCATGGCCATTGCGCCCAATATTTAGCCGAGGATGTTTGCTGCCTTCGACAGTGGCAGTCCAAGACGAATGAAATGAGGAGAACAAGTGAATCGATTCTTTAGTGACAACTCGTTATCGATTGGCGGCACACCGCTGGTGAAATTGAATCGCATCACTGACGGCGCCAAAGCCACGGTGTTGGCCAAAATCGAGGGTCGTAATCCATCATACTCGGTCAAATGTCGCATTGGCGCGGCGATGATTTGGGATGCCGAGAAGCGCGGGGTGCTCAAGCCTGACGCCATCATTGTTGAACCCACGAGCGGCAACACGGGCATCGCGCTCGCCTTCGTCGGCGCCGCCCGCGGGTACAAGGTGGTCCTCACGATGCCCGAGACCATGAGCATCGAGCGCCGGCGTGTCTTGGCCGCTTTCGGCGCGGAGATTGTGCTCACCGAAGGGGCGAGAGGTATGCCCGGCGCCATCGCGAAAGCGCAGAGCATAGCGGACTCTGATCCGAGCCGGTATTTTATCCCCCAGCAATTCAAGAATCCGGCCAATCCTCGCGTTCACGAACAGACGACCGGTCCCGAGATTTGGGAGCAGACAGGCGGGGCGATTGATGTGCTGGTCTCCGGTGTCGGCACCGGTGGCACGATCACGGGCATATCGCGCTGCCTCAAGCACACGAAGGGTAAGAAGATCATCTCTGTCGCGGTGGAACCGAAAGAAAGCCCCGTGATATCGCAGAAACTGGCGGGGCAGGAACTCAAGCCGTCCCCGCACAAGATTCAAGGGATTGGCGCCGGGTTCATCCCCGATACATTGGATCTCTCGATCGTGGATCGCGTCGAGCAAGTCGACAGCACCGAGGCGGTGCAGTTCGCCCGTCGGTTGGCACGGGAGGAGGGGATTTTATCGGGCATTTCGTGCGGTGCGGCCGTGGCGGCGGCAGTGCGATTGGCCAAACTGCCGGAGTTCGAGGGCAAGACCATTGTCGCGATATTGCCCGATGCAGGCGAACGCTATCTTTCGACGGTGCTCTTCCAGGGTTGGGCCTAGCCGCCAAGGAGATGAAAGTGTTTCGTGCCCCGTGAGCCGGCCCGACAACGGAAAAGAAGTTTGCAATTCTCTAGTTAGCGCGTAGACTTCGCTCGGCATGAAGGTGTCGAAACGAGGCGAATATGCCCTGCGGTCGCTGATCAATCTCGGTATCGCACAAGAATTGGGTCGGCCCATGCTCCAGATCCGTCAATTGGCCGAGAAGGAGAACATCCCCGTCAAGTTTCTGGAAGCGATTTTGCTCGAATTGAATCGGGCGGGCTACTTGAGCAGCAAGCGCGGCAAGGGCGGCGGCTATTTTCTCAAGAAGCCGATGGCCACGATCACCATCGGCGAGATTGTACGGCTGATCGACGGGCCGCTGGCGCCGATCTCTTGCGCGAGCGTGACCGCGTACCACCCGTGTTCCTGTCCCGATGAAGCGCATTGTGGACTGCGACTGTTGATGGTGGATGTCCGCAATGCGATTGCCAACATTCTGGACCAATACACCCTGGCCGACACCGTCGAGGTGACCCTTCGCAAGATGCGACGGGACAAAGTCCCCCTGCCGTTTGCCGAATTAAAGAGGTAGAATGTTATGAAAACGACGTTGATGCTGGCGCTGTGTTTGTGCCTGTGCGCTTCCGTTCGCGCAGAAAAAGTGATCTTGCGTGTCGGCCATTTTCCGAACGTAACCCACGCGCAAGGGGTCATCGCCCACGGCCTCAGCCGATCGGGCAAGGGATGGTTTGAAGAACGACTCGGCCCCGACGTGGAAATACAGTGGTTCGTCTACAACGCCGGCCCCAGCGCGATGGAAGCGATCTTTGCGCGGTCGATCGACCTCACCTATGTCGGCCCGAATCCCGCCATCAACGCCTACCTGCGGTCGCATGGCGAAGAAATCCGCATCGTCGCCGGCGCGTGCAGCGGCGGCGCCGCCTTGGTGGTACGCCCCGACGAGAACATTACGAAGGACGCCGATTTCCGCGGTAAGCGGATTGCCACGCCCCAGTTCGGCAACACGCAGGATGTCGCATGTCGCGCCTGGCTGTTGTCGAAGGGACTGCGGATCACCATGGTCGGCGGCGATGCGCGGGTCATTCCCACAGACAATCCCGATCAACTGTCCCTGTTCCAAAGAGGCGAGATGGACGCGGTGTGGACCGTCGAGCCGTGGGTGAGCCGGCTGGTGGCGGAAGCCGGCGGCAAGGTGTATCTCGACGAAGGCTCGCTGTGGCCGGACACGGGTGGCCGATATGTCACCACGCATTTGGTCAGCAGCGTGAAGCTTCTTAAGGACCGCCCGGCGCTGCTGAAGAAGTGGATCACCGCCCATGTGGAATTGACGGAATGGATCAACGCGCACCCCGATGAGGCCAAGCGAATCCTGAATGACGAGATCCGGAGGGAGACAACCCGGTCGCTCCCGGAAGCCATATTGGACAGCGCCTGGAAACGATTGCAGATTACGAACGACCCGGTCAAAGACTCGCTATTGAAGTCGGCCGAGGATGCGTATCACATTGGATTCCTGAAGGAGAAGCCGGATTTGTCGCACATCTATGATCTCAAGCTGCTAAATGAGGTCTTGCGGGAGAAGGGCCTGGCCGAAATCAAATGATGGCGATTCGGGACGAACTCCAAAACGTCCAACCGGTGAAGCTGGTTGTCGACGGTGTGTCGAAGTGGTTCCGCACACGCCGAGCAACCGTGCACGCGCTCGACAACATCTCGCTGAACATTCACGAGGGCGAGTTTGTGTGTCTGGTGGGCCCGTCGGGTTGCGGCAAGTCCACGCTCCTGAACATCATTGCGGGCTTGGAAATGCCGGACACCGGTCAGGTTCTGGCCGACGGCAAACCCGTCACAGGTCCGGGCCGCGACCGGATGATGATGTTTCAGGAATCGGCGCTATTTCCCTGGCTCGACGTGATGGATAACGTGATGTTCGGCCTGAAGCTCAAGCCGAACTTGTCTCCGAGCGAGCGTCGCGAGGTGGCCAAGTACTACCTCGAACTCGTGGGCTTGAGCAAGTTTGCCAATGCCAACATCCATGAACTGTCGGGTGGCATGAAACAGCGCATCGCGTTGGCCCGCGCCCTCGCGCCGAATCCACGCGTGCTACTGATGGACGAACCATTTGGGGCGCTGGATGCGCTCACCCGCGAACAACTCTATGGAGACATCCAGCGCATCTGGCAGGAGCGGAAGAAGACGATCGTCTTCGTCACCCACAACGTCCGTGAAGCCACCTGTCTCGGCGACCGCGTGATATTGTTCTCGCCGCACCCGGGCCGTATTCAGGAAAAGTTTGGAGTTGAGTTACCCCGGCCCCGGGACATCAACAGCGTCGCCCTGGCGAAGTATTCGACGGAGATCACCCGCGCCCTGAAGCGGCACCTGAACCCGGAATTGGTGGAGGTGGGGGAGTGAGGCGTCGTTTGATGGTCATCGCCTTTTTCGCGTTGCTCATCGGCGTGTGGGAAATGCTGGTGCGGATGAAGATTTGGTCGCCCGTGCTCGTGCCGTCGCCGCTGGCCGTGGCGAGCTACCTTAAGGGCGCCCTTGCCAGCGGTGACCTTGAACGCGCGACGCTGGTGACCGTGCGGCGCCTGCTTATCGGCTACGCGCTCGGGTTGGTCTTGGGGCTGCCGTTGGGATTGCTGACGGCGCGCTTCAAGTTCTGCGAAGCCACTTTGGGCGTCATCGCGCTGGGATTGCAGACGCTTCCGAGCGTGTGCTGGGTGCCGCTGGCGTTGCTGTGGTTTGGGCAGACCGAGGCGGCCATGCTGTTTGTGGTCATCATGGGCACGCTATGGTCGGTGGTGATCGCTACGGACAACGGCGTGCGGACGGTGCCGCCGATTTACGCGCGGGCGGCGCGCACGATGGGCTCGAAGCAATGGCATACGTGGGCGAAGGTCATCGTGCCCGCGTCGCTCCCGTTCATCGTAAGCGGCATGAAGCAGGGATGGGCCTTTGCCTGGCGCTCGCTGATGGCCGCGGAGATTTACGTGACGATCCTGACGGGATTTGGATTGGGCAACCTGTTGAACTACGGACGCGAACTCCAGGCCATGGACCAGGTCATCGGCATCATGCTGGTCATTATCGTCATCGGTCTGCTCGCGGACAAAATCCTCTTCTCACCGTGGGAACGTTTTCTCTACCGCCGTTGGGGAACGGCGAAGAGCTGAAGGCAAAAAAGGCGCGCTCGGGTTCTTGGAAACCAAGCGCGCCTAATTTGGTAGCGGGGGTGGGATTTGAACCCACGACCTTCAGGTTATGAGCCTGACGTACAACATCACAATTCGCTATATTATTAGGAAATATAGGATTTTTATGGGTAGCCTGTTGGTGGTTTTGTTGGTTTTTTGCTTGCCATATGCCCGTCCCGTCGCATAGTGTTCCTGCGTGTTTCATGGAAAACGCATTGATTAACCACGGAGGGTTCTATGCCACTCGAATTGAGGAAAAATTCAGATGGGACAATCCGTAAATGGTGGTACGGCCGGTATGAGGTAAATGGGAAACGGTACTGCGACAACCTCGGGGTGAAAATCGCTGGCAAGCCGCCCGCGTCGCTCTCGCTCATGGATGAAGGGGACACTGCGTTTGAGAGATCGCGGGCAACAGCCTTGGCGAAACTGGCCAGCCTCGTGGAGGAGGCGCGGACGAAACGCGATTCGGCTCGGTTGGTGGAGAAGCTCTACGAGTTGAAAACAGGAGAGCAGGTTCGGAGCGTGGCACTCGCCAACCTGCCAGAGGAGTGGCAGAAGATTCCACGACGACGAAAACCGAACGTACGTTACGCGGCGCAATGTCGCTCGACGCTGGCGCGCTTCGCGGTGTTCGTCCGGGGACAGAACGCGAAGGCGGAGGAAATCTCCCATGTCACGCGTGACGTGGCGCGCGCGTTCATGCAGGCCGAGGAGTCGCGTGGGGTGACGGCCAAGACCTGGAATGACACCCTGAAATTGCTTCGGGCGTCCTACAAGTACCTGCTGCCGGCAGGGAGCATCAATCCGTTCTCCGGCGTTCCCACCCGCGAGACCGAGACGATCTTCCGCAAGCCGTTCACCCCGGAAGAACTCAAGGCCATCGTGGACGCGGCGCGGGAAGACGACTTCATCCGTCCGATCCTGATTACCGGAATGTGCACCGCGATGCGACGAGGCGATTGCTGCCTGTTGAAATGGAAGGACGTTGACCTTGCTCGACGGTTCATCACGGTCAAGACCAACAAGACCGGCGTGACGGTGAGCATCCCCATTTTCCCGATGCTCTATGACGAGCTTGCCCTCCGGCAACCGTCTGAAGCGTATGTGTTCCCCGAGCAGGCGAAGATGTATGTCGAGAACTCGGACGGCATCACCTGGCGGGTCCGCAAAATCCTCGCGGCGGCCGGCTTCAAGGACGCAGACGAAAACGGTGAGACCGCCCAGACTGACGATGCCGAGATCGTTCGTGGCGAAATTCACGCCAAACGGGAAGGCGGTCTCCGCCGGGCGTCCATCCGCGACTTCCACAGCTTCCGCGTGACCTGGGTGACGCTGGCACTAACTGCCGGCGTGCCGCTGGAACTCGTCCAGAAGGTGACGGGACACAGAACCACTGACATCGTCCTGAAGCACTACTTCCAGCCCGGCCGCGAGGAGTTCCGCCGGGCGCTGCAATCGGCCATGCCAAAGCTGCTCACCAACGGCCACAAGACACCGAAGGAGGAGATGCTTGAGATTCTTGGTCAAATCTCGGCCAAGACGTGGCAAAGGGATGCCAAGCGACTTCGAGAAATCGTGACGGCCTTGTGAGCCGCAACTGGAATGTTTTTCGCTCGGCCCTGCGCGCAGGGACGGTATATTCAGCGACGTGTTACACGCATTGGCATTATCCCCCGGCGGACATTTGTTTGTCGAACGGGACGACCAGGCAGAGCCGAAGCTGACAGCCAGAGCCTCGGCGCGCCTGACTGAGGCGTTTGTCGCGTCGGGCGCGCACGGGCTTGAATTGCTCGCCGCCGAGTTTCTACATGAGCCTTTGCCGCCGACATTTGTCTTTTGGCGTGGTCTGGCCCGGCATTACTTCACGGCCCTCTGTCATACCCCGAACCTGGACACCGCCACTGAGTTGAGGGTCGCGAAACCGCCCGAGAACGATTGGATCGCTCTGGTAGAGGCCGCGCCGCCGATGAAGGGACTGGAGTACTTGAATGGCGCCGTCTTGGCCCGGTTGTGGCAGGAATTGGATGCTCACGTCCACGCGGCTATTGCCCGTACTCCCGGCGGAGCGGTCCCGTATCTCAAAAGCTGTAATCCACTGTGGAACTCCGTGGGGCGGGTCACATTTCATCTTGCGGAAAACAAACGCAATCCGGCTCATCCGTTCGCGTTTCTGGCCACCTATACGCATCGGGTTTCCGAGCAAGGCAACGTGCAGCATCTGCCGCTGGGTCGAGCCTTGGAGGAGTATGCCGGCGCGAAAAACCGGACGGCGCTGGCTGCCTTGCTTTCGCCGGTGCAACGCGCGGCGGCGCAGAGCAAACTTGCCCGGCAATTGTTGGATTCCCGGGCCATTTTTCATCCGCAAGCATGGCGGCCGGAGCAGGCCTTCGCCTTTTTGCGGGAGATTCCCCTGTTCGAGCAAAGTGGATTGGTGGTTCGTATTCCCGATTGGTGGAAAGCGGGCCGGCCGCCCCGTCCGCAGGTGCAGGTGCGCATCGGCGAAACCAAGGGAAACCTGGTCGGCAAAGACAGTCTGTTGGGTTTTCAAGTGGAGATTGCGCTGGAGGGCGAACCGCTGACCGAATCGGAGTTGCAGGCGATTCTGCAGTCCACCAGCGGTTTGGTGTTGCTGAAGGGCAAATGGGTCGAGGTGGACCGCGACAAACTCCAGCAAGTCCTGGCGCACTGGCAGAAAGTTCAAGCCGTTGCCGGGCCGGACGGCTTGCCCTTGTTGGAGGGACTGCGGCTGCTGTCGGGGTTTCAACCGGGCGCAACGGTGGAGACGGAAACAGCCGAGGCGCGCGCGGATTGGTCGAGTGTGATCGCGGGCAAGGGGCTGAAAGAACTCCTCGATGACATGCAGCGGCCCGCTGTTTCCGCCGCGTCCGACCCGGGAGCAGATTTCCAGGGGCAATTGCGACCGTATCAACGACAGGGCGCGCATTGGCTCTGGTTCATGAATCAACTCGGCCTCGGCGCGTGTCTGGCGGATGACATGGGGCTGGGCAAAACCATCCAGGTAATCTCCTTGCTGTTGGCGCTCCGACGCGGACGGGCAACCGCGAAAACCGACCCGATTGCCAAGCCAAGCTTGCTGATCGTGCCCGCGTCGCTCATCGCCAACTGGAAAGCTGAAATCCACAAGTTCGCGCCGACCATCCAGGTTTTCTATGCGCACCCATCCGAGACCGCGCAGGATCACCTCGTTGCGGCGGCCAAAGCTCCCGCCGCAACACTCGCCCGCTACGATCTGGTCATTACCAGCTACTCGATGGCGTTGCGGTTGGCTTGGCTGAAAGAAATGACCTGGAACCTCGTGATCCTTGACGAAGCGCAGGCAATCAAAAACGCCGGCGCGCGCCAAACCCGCACAGTCAAGGAACTGCGCGGTCGACACCGCATCGCCCTCAGCGGCACCCCCATCGAAAACCGGCTCTCGGACCTGTGGTCGCTTTTCGATTTTCTCTGCCCCGGGTTACTGGGCAGCGCCAAAGAGTTCGCGGCGTTCTTGAAAAACCGTTCGCCGGATGCTCCGAACCAATTCGCACCATTGCGCCGATTAGTGCGTCCCTACATCCTGCGTCGACTCAAAACGGACCGGCGGATCATCAGCGATTTGCCGGAGAAGACTGAAATCACCGCTTTTTGCCCGCTGACCCGCCGCCAAGCCGCGCTCTATCAGCAAACCGTCAACGAATTGGCGGAACGGCTGCAGGCCCCGGAGACCGAAGGTATCAAGCGCCGGGGCGTCATCCTCGCCTTTCTGACCCGCTTCAAACAAATCTGCAATCATCCCTCCCAATGGCTTGGCGACGGGGCGTATGCACCGGCCGACAGCGGAAAATTCCATCGGCTGCGCGAATTGTGCGAGGAAATCGCCGCCAAACAGGAAAAAGTCCTGGTGTTCACCCAATACCGCGAGATCACCGACCCGTTGTCGCGCCATTTGGCAACCGTGTTTGGCCAAGCGGGGCTGGTCCTGCATGGCGGGACGCCGGTTTCCAAACGCAAGGAATTGGTGGATGCCTTTCAACGCGAGGACGGCCCGTCGTTTTTTGTGCTCTCACTCAAAGCCGGCGGCACCGGGCTCAACCTCACCGCCGCCACGCACGTGATTCAATTCGACCGTTGGTGGAATCCGGCTGTCGAAAACCAGGCCACGGATCGCGCCTTCCGCATCGGCCAAACACGCAACGTCATGGTCCATAAATTCACCTGCCGCGGCACCCTCGAAGAACGCATCCACGACATCCTCGCCAACAAGAGCGCGTTGGCCGAGGGTATCCTGGGCGAAGGTGCCGAGCGGTTGTTGACCGAGATGAACAATTCCGAGTTGCTCCGTTTGGTCGCGCTGGATATAAGAGCTGCCGCCGAAGACTAGGAGTCTGGGCAACAAACTTGAACCGTTTTCAGGAGACACGATGAGCTGGGGATTTGGCTGGCGGCCGTATGTGCCGGTGGCGCAACGCCGTGCCCGCGCCGCGCGCGAGCTGGCAAAACTGGCCAAGAAGACTGGCCAAACCGCGTCGCCGGTGCTGCTGGACGGCCGCCGGATCGCCGGCACCTTCTGGGGCAAGGCGTGGTGCGACAACCTGGAGGCGTACAGCGATTTTGCCAACCGCCTGCCGCGCGGCCGCGCCTATGTCCGCAACGGATCGGTGATTGACCTCCAAATCAGCCGTGGCAAAGTCACGGCCCGGGTTGCCGGTTCGAGCCTTTACCACATCGAAATCAACATCAAGCCTTTGGCCGCCAATCTCTGGAAATCCATCCAAACCGAATGCGCCGGGAAAATCGATTCCCTCCTGGAACTGCTCCAGGGCAAACTCTCCGCGTCGGTGATGCAAATCGTCACCCGGTCTCAACATGGCCTTTTCCCGACGCCGAAGGAAATCGACCTGGACTGCTCCTGTCCGGACTGGGCCGATCTTTGCAAACATGTCGCGGCCTCGCTGTATGGCGTCGGTGCGCGACTGGATCACCGGCCCGAGCTGCTCTTCCTCCTTCGCGGCGTGGACCCCGCCGACCTGATCAGCCGGGCATCCGCCACTGAAGCCGTGCGCCAATCCAACCAGAGGGACGGCGCAACGGTGATGAGCGAAACCGAGATCGCGGATGTTTTTGGCATTGAACTGGCCGACGCCACTCCCGCCGCCAACCAAGCCAATCAATCCGTTCCGGAATCAAGGGCGATTCCAAATGCACCGGCCCCGGCGGCGCCTGTGGCAAAACCCAAGACCAAACCGCCGAAACGGGTTCGGACAAAAGTTGGTCGTGCGACCGGCGCCAAACGCGTCAAAACGGCGCCAGCCCAGCCGTCTCGCCGAACGTTAAGCGTTGCTGCCAGGAACAGAATCATTGCCGCGCAAAAAGCCCGGTGGGCTGCCCTCAAATCCTCGCCCCGTCTCGCATCGAAACATCCGAAAGCCAAGTAATCTCCGACGCGGACGTCGCTTCGCGTATCGACATTTCCGGAAGATCCCTTGCCGGCCGCGAGGAGTTTCGGCGGGCACTTCAAACCGCCATGCCGAAACTGCTCACCAACGGCCAGAAAACGCCGAAGGAGCAGATGCTTGAGATTCTGGAAGGGATCTCGGCCAAGACGTGGCGGAAGGACACGAAACACTTGCGCGAACTCGTAGCAAGTCTTTGAAGTCGTGCCAACTGCATTACATTTTGACGTGAGGTCTGATATTTAGTGGCAGGTTTCATATTAAAGCTGTAGTTTAATTTCGCTATGGGAACAGATTATCAACCTGATTCGGTTGTTGACGACACGCTGATCGAGGTGAAGCGCGGGACGGATGCGGTGAGCACAATCCGTAGCGCACTGCTCAAGCTCGCCTATGCTGTCACTGATCAAGGACAGACGACGAGGGGAATCCTCTTGGTAATCGATCCGAAGATCACTGACGAGCGGCTGGACGACGAGGAGAAATATGCAAAGATGGTTCTGGCCCCCGGGGTTTCAAAGCGGCTGGGCATTGTGGTCTATCAGGATGGGGAATTGAGCGGCTGTCCGGATGGGATGACAATCGAGGTTCGCCGCGAACTTGGTCGTCTCGCTGGGGCGGAACTGGCGAAGAAGGTCGCGAAAATCCACAGCGGCGCCGCCTACTACGAGATTTTCAAGATACTGGTCCATCAATGGCTTCTGGGCAAAGGGCCAATGACTGCTCTCTGGCTGGCTAAGACCGCCGGTTTCAGCTATCCCACCGTAAGGGATGCACTGCGGCGCCTCGGCAGCATGATCAAGCGACAAACCGACCGGCGCTTTGAGTTGGCGTATTTCCCACGAGAAGAGTTTGCCCGGCTGCTGGCCGTCTCCGACCGTGCTCGCGCAACGGCCCGATTCACCGACCGCTCTGGTCAGCCGCGTTCGCCCGAGGCGCATCTGCGCCGCCTCGAAAAGCTGAACGTCCCTGATATTGCCATCGGCGGTGTCACCGGCGCGCGTCACTACCACGCCGATCTCAATCTGGGTGGCACACCACGCTTGGATCTCTCGTTGCATTGCCCCGGCAACCAAATGAATCTCGGTTTCATCGAGAAGCTCGATCCCGCGTTGAAACGGGTGGACGATCCCCAACAACCAGCTAATGTCGTAATACATGCCGTCCGCCACGCAAACCCGCTCTTCCAGCCTCGCGATGGCGGCCTGCAATGGGCGGACCCGGTCGAATGCCTTCTCGACTTGCACGAAATGCGGTTGGAATCCCAAGCCCACGAATTCCTGAATTCCTTCCCGCCGGCGCGAGGCAAGACATGAACAAGCCCGAAGGCGTGACGAGACTCGGCTCACTGGAGCCAGTGCTGGCACAAGTTGCCGTGTCCATTCACGAATCCAACGGTCAATCATGATTAGGCTGGCGCAACACTAGCACTATAAATAGAGCTATAATCTGCATAGCTGCCAGTTCCGCACTATAAATAGTGCATTATGGAATTGACAGGTTTCAACGGTTGTGGAAGGGTGTCGGCATGATGAAGCAGGGAACAGTGCAACTGAAAGGTCTGTCATGGATTATCCGGCAATGAGCAACCAAGCGATCCTTCGGGTGATCGGGGAGCGTGCTGGCCAGCAGCGTCTGAACCAGGACATCAGCCAAACGGATTTGGCCAACCGAGCCGGTGTGGCGCGGATTGTGGTCCAACGCTTGGAGAGCGGAAGGGGCTGCACCTTGGAGAGTCTGATCCGCGTCTTGCGGGCTTTGGGATTACTGAATCAGTTGGATTCCTTCTTGCCGGAACCAGGTCCCAGCCCGATTCAACTAGCGAAACTGAATGGGCGAGAGCGCCAGCGAGCTTCCGGCCGACGGCGCAAACCCGCCGTGCCGGGGAACTGAGCCATGGCCGCGCGCATCCGCAAAGTCACGGTCGCCACCGTTCGCCTCTGGGAACAGCAGGTCGGCGCGGTGGCGTGGGACGAACCGCGTGGTCTGGGCCGATTCGAGTACCACCCGGCTTTTGTGCGTCGAGGTCTTCCCGTTGCCCCGCTGATGATGCCGCTTGGTTCGGCCATCTTCGATTTTCCCGCGCTCAACCGGGAGACGTTTCACGGATTGCCGGGGCTGTTGGCTGACTCGTTGCCGGACCGGTATGGGAACCGGTTGATTGATGTCTGGTTGGAGCGGCAAGGTCGCGCGCCCGGCGATTTCACACCGGTCGAGCGGCTCTGCTACATGAGCACCCGCGCGATGGGGGCGCTGGAGTTCAAGCCCGCACTCGGGCCGGCGACGGGCAAGTCCATGCCGATCGAGGTGGCGGAACTCACGCAACTGGCTGCTGAAATTCTTCGGCATCGGACCGACTGGGCGGTGCATCTCAAGGGCGCGAAGGCGGAAGCCTTGAATGCCATCATTCGCGTCGGCACATCGGCGGGCGGCAATCGGGCAAAGGCGGTGGTCGCTTGGAATCCGCAGACGCAGGAAGTGCGTTCGGGGCAAGCGCCGGCGCCGCCCGGTTTTGAGCCATGGATCTTGAAGTTCGATGGCGTGAACGATGTCACGCTGGGCGATCCGAAGGGCTTTGGCCGCATCGAGTACGCCTACCACCAGATGGCGGTGGCGGCGGGGATTGAAATGACGGAGTGCCGCCTGCTGGAGGAATCCGGGCGCGCCCATTTCATGACCCGGCGTTTTGACCGCGACATTCAAGGCGGGAAAATCCACATGCAGTCGTTGTGTGCCCTGAGGCATTATGATTTCAACGCCGCCGGCGAGTACGGCTACGAACAGGCGTTCTCTGTGATCCAGCGGTTGAACTTGGGGCATGAGATCATGCGTGAGATGTATCGCCGCATGGCGTTCAACGTGGTCGCCCGGAACCAGGACGACCATACAAGGAATATCGCATTCCTGATGGATCAGAACGGCCAGTGGCGACTGTCACCCGCGTTTGACGTGATCTGGTCGTACAATCCGAGTGGCAGTTGGACCAACCGTCACCAGATGAGCATCAATGGCAAACGTGACGAGTTCACGCGCGCCGACCTCCTCGCCGTCGCCGAGAACTTTGGCATCAAAGACGGAGCGGATCTGATTGAACAGGTGACAACGGCGGTCTCGGATTGGCCGCGTTTCGCCAAAGAAGCCGGTGTCGGCAACGATCAGCGAAAGGCGATTGGACGAACGCACCGTTCGCAGCTCGCTGACACTGCTCCACGGTGATCTAAACAACCTGCTGTTTGCCCACGTTTTGTCAGAAAAGAGCAGTTCGTTGTTCTGACAAAAACGGTGACTGGTCAGAACAAGGAATTGCACACAGGCTCACAAAGTTGTTGACGAGTCTCATAACCCGTATTACTTTAGCTGAGTTTTAAGGACAGACATGCGAATGCTAAGACCACAACGTAGTAAATGCTCGACAGCGAGGATTCTTATATCCTCGTTGGCCGGTAGTGGTCTGCCCAGGTCCTTCGTGTCAGTAGGCCATTACGTCAACGAAGATATGGGAGGGCCGGGAAGCAGGTAGACTGTCACGTCCAGATATTCCGTGAACCCTGCTTCCGAAAGGAATGCAGGGTTTTTTGTTGTCGGAATTGCAGCAAAACGAAAGGAATCACGTTAAAATGAGGATTTAGGGCAGAAAAATGCCGCGCCACCAGCGTCAACTGGCAGCGCGGCGGGATCGGTCACAACCACAGGACTCTTGCGGGGTCTCTGAGGAGCAACCTTATGTAAGGTTAGCCCCTTCAGTGCGGAGGTGTCAAGCGATTGACCCTTCGTCCGCCATCGCTCTGTCCCGGCGCCGCGAACCGATCCCAATGCCCGTAGATGACAATGATAAGGGCTTGATGGGAGGTGTGCCCGAAACACCGAAACGTTCCACCGAGAAATCCCGTGGCCACGCCAGCGTAATGCTGGTGTGAAGGTGTTCGTTCTTTGTTGTGATCTGGGCAGGAACACAGGACAACCAATCGAGTGCCGCACGAGGCGGCATTGTGTTCCTGCCTACAATTTCCATGCGCTCGTGGTTTAGGAGCAGAATACTGCGTTGCCAACGCGGAGGTGCGGGTGCGACTCCCGCCGAGCGCTCCAAATTCCAAGTCTACGGCGTGCGCCAGCTCGCGCAGTCGAGTCTCCAAAACTCGGCGTGGTTGGGGCGGCACCAACACGCCGTGCCAGTTTGGGGACACATGTGCCGTAGCGGCGAGACTGCCTTGCAAGCAGTTTGTGGTGGGTGCAACTCCCACTGTCTCCACCAATTCATTCGGGTGATGTTCCGGCCAGCGGTCTGTAGAACCGCGGTCTCTAAACACGGTCGGAAGACGACGAGTGGAGCGTTACCACCATCACCCACCAGTTTCGAGACTCGGAAGAGGAACAGCAGACTCGCCTGCCTGTCTAGCAGGAGATAGCGGGGGCAGCACCCGTCCGGGTCGCCAATTTGCGGGCACGAGGAAGATAGCAATCCACCCGGCTTGGAACCGGGAGACACTCGGGGCAGAACCGAGGTGCCCGACCATTTTCAACTCCCCGTAGTTCAGATTACAGAATGCCGAGCTTCTAACTCGGAGGTCGCAGGTGCGAGTCCTGCCGGGGAGACCAGTCTTGATTCCATCGTGGGATAACAGTAGTCCGCCGCTCTGTTACAGCGAGAGGTCGTGGTGCGAATCCGCGCGATGGAGCCATGGAGTCCAGGCCGATATAAGCTGGCGGCACTCGTCTTGAAAACGAGATCTGGCGCGAGCCAGAGGCGGGAGCATTACCTGCGGACTCCGCCAATTTCCCCTTCCGTGGTGCAACGAAGCACGCTCGCCTGATTAGCGGGAAATCGTGGTGCAAGTCCACGCGGAAGGACGGCTCGGAAGCTCTCGTAGGAGAGCGCCTGTCTGAAGCACAGGAGGGGATGGTGCGACTCCATCGCGGGCCGCCAAATTTCGCAGTGCCGCGCCTATTCGTCGAGCGAACCGTCCAACTCCGGAAGGAGTTCCACGATCCGCCGGCGCTGCGGATTTTTCAGTTCCTGTGGTGAAGGAGACATCACACGACTCTGCGAAGGTCGAGTCCCGAGTGCGACTCTCGGCGGGAACACCATTGCGCCTGCCATGCGTAGACAGCGACGTGCCGAGTTTGTACCTCGGAGAGTCCGGCGCACGTCCGGAGGCAGGCTCCAGTCTGACGTTGCCCGTGGTGTAACAGCAGCACCTGAGCATGTGAGGCTCAAGGCACGGGGGCAGCACCCGTCGGGCAACCCAACGATCCGAATGCCGAAGCCGTCGAGGCGGATGGCCGCAACCCATCTCTTACCCGGTGCGAGTCCGGGGCGGATCTCCAATTTGAACGCCTCCTAAGCGGAGATAGCGACGCACCGCACTCGTAATGCGGAGAGGACGATGCAAGTTCGTCAGGAGGCTCCAGGTTGCCGGTGTCGTTCAACAGTAGGACGCGAACTTGGTAAGTTCGAGATCGCAGTGCGACTCTGCGTGCCGGCTCCAGTGTCGGGTCATGGTGTAACAGGAGCATCGCACAATGGCATTGTGCAAATCCGGGTGCGACTCCCGGTGACTCCTCCAATTCTCGCGGTTGTAATGTAACAGCCAGCATCTCTGCCTTCCAAGCAGATCGTGCGGGTGCAACTCCCGCCAGCCGCACCAATTCTGATCGCGGGGTGGACTGGAGGGCTCCAGCGCCGGTCTCATAAGCCGGTTTACGTCGGATTCGACTGCCGACCCCCGCAACCATTCTTCCGGCCCGTTCGTCTATCAGCTAGGATCGCCCGTTCTCAACGGGCAGAAGCCGGAACGTCACCGGCACGGGCCGCCATTTCGATGCCGTTGCCGACTGAGTTCGGGTGGCGTGTTGTCGACCACTCCACGGCTCTCGAAAAGCACGACGGCTCCAATTGCTCATGTGTCCAATGGCACACTGAGTTGGGCTGACGTTATGCGCCAGCCCCTATTTTGCCTCTATCGTTCAACTGCAGGCCGACGGACTCATAAGCCGTAGACCGTGGCGCAACACCACGTAGAGGCACCATTCTTGTAACCAAAACATGTGTGTTTCCGTTTCCCGAATGCACCGAAGCTCGGGTCGTTCGGAGAATCCTTGTCAGGAAAAGTAGTCCGTTTTCCTGACAGAAGCCCGGCCAGATTGGAAGCAAATCGCCACGGTGACATCGTGGAGATGAAGGGGCAGTACCTTCACCGGGCACCATTTCGGCTCCGAAGCTTTACCAGATGAGCAACGGACTCTTAATCCGTGGAACAGGGAGCGTTACCCTGCGGAGCCACCAACTTCGATGACGGGGAGGTCACGCGCCAGCGTTCGGCGGAGCGCCTGCTTCTCATCCACGTCAATCCAGCCAATCTGGCGAGCGGCTCTGGTACTGCGTGGTGAGTGCTGGGCCACGTCCAGCCGTGAATTGCTCCCCGTCGCCAGTTTCAAGATGTGGGTTTGGTTGGACGTCCATCCTAGGCGCGGCGTTCGATGCCAAAAGCAACAGACCCGCTCCAATTTGCCCGCGTAGCTCAAATAGATAGAGTTCGGGTTTCCTAAACCCGGGATTCCGGTGCGAGGCCGGACGCGGGCACCAGCTTCGACTCCGCGCAGCTCACGAGACAGAGCATTCGGCTCCAAACCGAAAGGCCGCTGGTGCGATTCCAGCCGTGGAGACCATTTCTACTGCGCAGTAGAATGCTCATTCTGGATGGAAAATCACAGCATGATTTGTTTGATAAAATTCAAGCAGTCATGCGTTTCTGTCGAGAATTATGGTCGTTTTGACGTTTCACAAAGCGCAGAAAAATGCGCTCAATGCGCCACTAGCCCAACAGCAGAGGCACCAGTCTTAGGAACTGGACAGTATCGGTGTAAATCCGATGTGGCGCACCAATTTCACTGCCTCGTGGCGTAACGAGAAACGCGCCGGTCTCTGAAACCGGAGTAACTCGGGCGGGTCGAGTCGAGGCAGCCAACGGCACGTGACGGGAACTCAGCATACCTCGCTGCCTCAGAAGCAGCGGCTTGTCGGTGCAAAGACGACCGTGCCGACCAGTTTCATTGCTCCCGTAGCTCAATCATGGAGCACCCGGCTTCGAACCGGGAGGTTGCAGGTGAGATTCCTGCCGGGAGCACCAACTCTCAGGGGGCGAGTGACGGGAACTCAGCATACCTAGCAAGCTCAAACCTTGCTGTTTGCCGGTGCAAATCCGGCCTCGCCCACCAGTTTGCGCCGATGACGGGAACCAGCATACCTCACTGGCTTAAACCCAGTGGCGTGCCAGTGCAACTCTGGCTCGGCGCACCAGTTACGGAGAGGACGCGGATAGTCAGCTTTCCGCACCGGCTTGCTAAACCGGCGTCCGGCCACGGACTGAGGGGGCAGCACCCTTCCTCTCCGCCAATTTCGGCGCGTGGTGTAAAGAGCACAGCGCGGCTTATAACCGCGGTCGCACTCGATCAGTGCCCGGTGCAGGTGCAAGTCCTGCCGCGCCGACCAGTTGCCCCCGTCGTCTATGAGTAGGATCTCGGACTTTCAATCCGAAGAAGCGAGTGCGAGCCTCGCCGGGGGCACCACATCGGGTCGGTAGCTCAATCAGATAGAGCTTTCGCCTTTTAAGCGACGAGATGTGGGTGCAACTCCCACCCGGCCCACCAGTTTTGCTCGTGTAGCCCAACAGCAGAGGCACGGCGTCGAGAGCGCCGCCAGTGCAGGTGCGAATTCTGCCGCGAGCACCAATAGTTTTGCCGAGTAGTCCAACAGTAGGACATCTCGCTTTGAACGAGAGGATCGTGGTGCGATTCCACGCTCGGCAGCCAGTTCCCGCCCGATGGTGAAATAGCATCACGCCTGGCTTACATCCAGGAGTCCGGGGAGCATAACCTCGTCGGGCGACCACTTTGCGGCAGTGAGATAGGAGTTCCATTTCGCACACAACAAAGCACGAACACCAAACAGAACGGGTAAAATGTATGAATGACGTATTGAACAAGGCAACCGTGCTCGTCCTTAACCGGAACTGGCAGGCGATCAATGTCCGCACGCCGGCTGATGCGTTCTGCCAGATGGCAATCGACGCGGCGACCGGCCTCGACATCGAGGGCCACGACGTGATGCGTCCGGTTTCGTGGGCGGAGTGGCTCACATTGCCGGTGCGTCCGCAGGACAACGCGGTCGGCACGGCGCGCGGGCTTGTGCGCGTGCCGACGGTCATCGTGTGTGTCGGTTACGCTAAAGTGCCGTTGAAGCGCCCGAAGCTCTCGGCCCGCAACATCCGCGAGCGCGACCGGCACCGTTGCCAATACACGGGCAAGATTCTGCGCCCCGACGAAAGCAGCATTGACCATGTCATTCCCCGTTCGCGCGGTGGAAGGACAACGTGGGATAACTGTGTCTTGGCGAGCCGGGAAGTAAATGCTCGCAAGGGAGATCGTCTGCCGCGTGCGGCCGGGCTGCGCCTGATCGCCGTTCCGAAAACTCCATCGTCGATTCCTGTGACACTGAGCATCCGGAATGCGCATGGAATCAAGGACTGGGAACCATTCCTGGTAAAGTAGAACTGGTGGACAATTCCAAACAGAGGATATGCTTGGTTCGACAAATGCACATTCCTCGAACTGCAAACATCATTGGACGAAACATCGCCCGGTTTCGGTATCAACAAGAATGGACGCAGGAGCTACTCGCAATCAAAATGCAATTGCGAGGGTGTTACATTACTCGCGACATCATCGCCAGCATTGAAACGCAGCGTTCTTCAGTCACCGATTTACGAATCGCGTTTTTCGCGAAAGAGTTTGGCGTGACTGTGAGTGATCTTTTCCCAGCCGAACCGACACTCCGTTGGACGATGCGTGAATGAATTCGACCGAGAGCATGAAATTCCTCGTCACCGGTGATCTGCATCAGTGGATCGAGAAATGGGAAGAACTTGTGAAGGTTGTCGGCAAGGAAAAGCCACGCTTCGTTCTCATCGCCGGTGACTTGCTCCCCAAAACCGGCGGATACGCAGCGCAAAAAGATTTCTTTCCGGAGTTGAGCCGCTATTGCCGAGAAATGAAACGGCGAGACCCGGTCACCGTGCTAACGTATTTGGGCAACGATGATTTTCATGTCCTTGAGCCGCTGCTCGATCAATTGGAAGCCGAGGGGCTGTGCGTCAATTTGAACGGACGAATTCACCGCGAGGCGGGGTTGATTTTCTGCGGCATGAACAAAGTTCGCGATTATCCGTTGGGGTATAAACACTGGTGCGTGCCGGATGAAAACTTTCTCGCCTGCCCGCAACAATACTGTGGCGAGGGACTGACCGTGAATGAAAAAGGCGAGTTCGTGCCGCTGGACAATTTGGTGGCCCACCTATTCCGCCAAGCCATCCATCAAACAGGAACTGCATCGCCTCAAGAAACAATTGGCCGAAGGCGAAATGCAGCGAAGCATCTGGATGATTCACCAGCCGCCGTCCGGATTGGGCATGGACATCTGTGGCAACGGACACTGCGTTGGGTCGCCGACGGTGCTGCAATTTGCCGCTGATAATCAACCGTTGCTTGGCTGTAGCGGGCACATTCACGAGTCTCCTTACCAAGTCGGAGGGAATTGGGTCGGTCGTGTTGGAAAAACGGTCTGGCTACAACCAGGCCAGATTGATTTCAAGCTCCATTACGAGACGGTCGAAATCACCGAAAAGTATTCGGTCAACACCGTCTGTCACAGCATCTTTGGTCCAGAGCCAAAAAGGAGGACGGACTAAACGCGGCATGCTGCGCTGTTGCACATGGCGCACGACCGGTCGGAAGTATATTCCATGCGCAGTAGTTCACTGGAAAAGAGAATTACGTCGTACCGACTATACTTCCGGTTGACGATCAAGCCACCGATGAGCGGGCTGCAGTTTCCTGGATTAACATGGATCGGCTTTTCTGCTACCTTTGGTTCGATATGAGCACGGGCACAATTGATAGGGCAGACGTTGTCCTGAACATCGGAGCTGCCGAGGATACTGCGGAATGCAATGATTGGGTGAAGATGCTTCTGCGGATGTACGGCCGCTATTGCGAGGCACACGGCCTCAAGTACGAGGTCGTGGCCGACCAGCCAGGTCGTGCCAGTGTGCAGGTGACTGGGGCTGACCACGGTCGCTTCAAGGCTGAACACGGTGTGCATCGGCTGTCGCGCATCTCGCCGTTCGACCCCAACAGGCGTCGCCACACCTCATTCGCTTCGGTGGACGTTGCCCAAGCCGGCCACGGCCCGGCAAGTCCTTCCAGCCAATACATCCGGGCCTATATTCTCAGCCCGCGCGCTGCGGTGGTTGAATTGCGCACAGGTTTCACGGCAGACATCCCCGAGAAAGTCCTCGACGGGGACCTCGACCAATTCATCGACGCTTGGAGCAAGGCCGGCTAGGATCACCTACGCTCTGAAGTCCTGCATCGCATGGAGAACCAATGAGCCCCAAACCCAAAACCTCGGCGCGAACGCGGGAAACGCGTTCGTTGAATCGGGTTGTCGGTCGGATAAAAGACCTTCCACCGAATCAATCGCTTGGCGGAGTCCGCTTCAGGCATCCACAGACGGGTGCAATCTGCATTTGGCATTCACAATGGGGGTACAAGGACGGCAAGGCGGGCGTGTGGTACAAGACTGACGAAAAATCTTCGCAGGTGTACCCGCTCCCTTTGGACAAACTTGAAGATGCTCTCGATTTTGAAGTGGTGCAGACGAACGGTTAGCTGACGCACGAGCTGAGTCGCTGATCGCAAATTGACACGCCGCCCGGCACCATCGTTCTCGATCCGTTCATGGGCGCCCGCGCCAGCGCCGGTGTGGCTAGCCATTTTTCCACCTCGCGGTTGATCGATGGCGAGATGTTACAAAATCTTGATCGTTCGTGCAATGACGGCGTCGGGTTGTTACACTGCGCACCGAGGAGTCAGCCACGATGGCGAAGAAAAAACTGTATCGCAAGCACGTTGGCAAGGAGACCGCGAACGTTCTCGCCGAGAAGATCGACACGCTGCGGGAGCTTTTTCCCGGCGCGTTTGCCGAGGGCAAGGTTGATTGGGACAAACTTCGCTCGCTGCTCGATGACGCGGTCGATGATCGGCCTGAGAGGTACTCGTTCACGTGGGCGGGCAAGCGGGAAGCGATCCGGCTGCTCCAGACGCCCAGCCGCGCGACACTGGTGCCGGTGGAGAAGGAATCGGTCAGCTTCGATACGACGCAACACCTGTTCATCGAGGGCGACAATCTCGAAGTGCTCAAGCTGCTGTACAAGCCGTATTTCGGGCGCGTGAAGATGATCTACATCGACCCGCCGTACAACACGGGCAACGATTTCATCTATCCCGACAACTTTGCCGATCCGCTGGACAGCTACCTGAAGATTACCGGCCAGAAGACCGCCGAGGGCAACCTGCTGACGAGCAATCCCGAAACCAGTGGGCGCTATCACTCCGCGTGGCTCACGATGATGTATCCGCGCCTGTTCCTCGCCCGCCAGCTTCTGGATGATGACGGCGTTATTCTCGTGAGCATCGACGACCACGAAGTTCACAACTTGCGGATGCTGATGAATGAGATTTTTGGGGAAGAAAGTTTCCTCGCGTGCTTCATCTGGCATCGAAGGCAAATGGCAGACAGCCGCAATCTTGACCGGGCCTCGACGGATCACGAGTATGTAGTGGCGTATCGTAACGAGAGGGCGGCACTGCGAGGGAAGGACCGTGATATGAGATTTGGTTGGCAGCGGCGTGTTCGTGGGCTGCTGTGTGATCCCGAGGCACGCATTCTGGTCACTGATGCAGGAGATCGAACGACTGGGACATGCGCTCTACAACTTGCCCCCGCCGAAATTGAATTGGTGGAGGACAATGCCCTATGAAACCACCTAACACCTTGCTTGCGGTCCTGCGGGAAGACGTGCTGCCCGGTTTGTTGGCGCAGCATCCGTACATCAGTCTCGCAGCGGTCAAGGCCGAGTTGAAGCGGCAGCGCCGCGCCGCCGGCCCGAACACGCTCAAGCAGTACCTGGCCCAACTGAAGCGGGAGGGCGTCGTCCACGATGCCGGCAAGGGCTGGTACACCTCCGTCAAAGAACCATTCGAGGTCAATCCCGCCCCGGTAGCACCTCTGGTCAGTTTGCTGGAGGCGAAGTATCCGCTGTTAGACTTTGCGTGCTGGTCCACGGAGCAGGTCAAATCCTACGTGCATCTGACGTTGACGCGGTTCGCATCGTTCGTGTACGTCGAGCGCCACAACCGGTCGGCTGTCTTCGAGACGTTGCGCGAAGCCGGGTGGGATGCCTGGCTCGACCCATCGCCCGCCGAAGCCGGTAAGACCTTCACGATTCGGGAGAAAACCGTCGTCGTGCGGCCGAGCATTACGCAGCAGCCGGTTGCTGGCAAAGTTGCTCCAATCGAGAAATTGCTGGTCGATTTGTATGTCGAATGTGGGCTGTTGCCCTTGATGGACTTGGAGGAATGCCGCCGGATGGCTACGAATCTGGTGCGCAGTCGAAGAGTGAATGTGGCCGCTCTCTCGGATTACACCAAGCGCCGAAATGTGCGGCTTCAGGACCTCTTCGAGACAAGGGAATATACCATCCTCAGTTTTTGACGATTTTTGGCCTTGGTATATCGCAACAATGCAGACAATTGACCGCCAATGCCTTACGAAATCGTGGATTTTGGGAAAGGCCGCCGAATTGGCCCCGGTCGAGCCGGTCCAGTTGGAGCGGTGCATCCTCGCCTTTGAACTGCTGGGGCGGATCGCCGATGCCGAGATTCCCTTCATCTTCAAGGGCGGCACAGCCGTTCTTCTACGCCTAAAGAGCCTGCATCGCTTGTCAGTGGACGTGGACATCAGTTCGCAGTGCCCACCCGCCAAACTAGAGCGTGAACTCACCGAGGTCGGACGGCGCGCGCCGTTCCTCGGCTGCGAGGAACGCCAGCGGCGGCAGCCACCGCTGCCCAAGAAACGGCACTTCTATTTTGCCTTCAAGTCCTCCATCACCGGTGACGAGGGACATGTCATCGTAGATGTGTTGGAGGAGGGCGATCTGTATCCGGTCGTTGAGGACGTGCCGGTCGCGATGCCGTTCTTCATCCCTGATCACCGGGTGATCGTTCGCGTCCCTACTGCCGAGGGATTGCTCGGCGACAAACTTACCGCCTTTGCGCCAACGACGGTCGGCCTGCCGTATGACGCCGAAAGTCCGGTGGACCTCATCAAGCAGCTTTTCGACATCAGCCAATTGTTTGACAGGGTGACGCGGCTGGACACGGTCATCACCGCATACCGCCGCATCTTCGGGGCCGAGAACCGGTACCGCGGCAACAAGTTCACCGCCGAGCAGGTGTTGGATGACACGTATGAAGCAGCACTGACGCTGGCCGCAATCGATCTCACGAAAGCCCTCGACGCACAACGGACAGCCGTGCTCAAGGCTGGTGTCGCAAATATCGCCCCACTCCTCGTGCAGTCGGATTTCAAACTCCCGCAGGCGAAAGCCGGTGCTGGAAAGGCCGCGTTATTGACTCGGCTCATCCGGGCCAACCGCCGTGAGGTTGAACTGCCAGCACTCCGTTTCGATCCGCAAATCATTGCCTCCTTGCAGGGTCTCCTCATAGACCGTCCATTGGAATACCTCAACAAACTGAAAGGCGTCAGTCCGGAGGCTTTCCACTACTGGCACAAGGTTCAGCGAATGGCTTGAACGAAGAGAGGAGAGTCTATCCATTTATAGTCGGTTATAGCCCCAAGTGGCTATACATGGGTATAAACAGGTAGAAATCGACAGGATACTGATCGAGGACACCGACGCCCCTGCGAGAAGCGATCGACTCTTGAGGAAACCCTCAAAACCCGCGCTGGCCCGTGCCGCGAGCGCTGCACTCATTTCGTTTCGCCGCTCCCGGCATGCGCCGCGACGGGCTGGCTTATCTGCGGTCCGTGCCGGCTTCCGTCGCGGTCGGCGGAGACGGGCAGTCGTCCGTTCCGCCCGCCGCTCCGTTCACCGGCACCGACCGCTTTGCCATTTCGTTGCGCCAAGATACAGTCCGCTTGGGCTCAGATATTGCGTTTACATAATGAACCGTATGACGGTACGATGCGCACATGACAAATAAGCCTAAACGCCCTCAAGAGCTTCGTCACGTTGGTGCAGCAGCAGCCTTCATCGACGCGCGCATGGCTTTGGGGAGCTTCGCATTTTCTCTGGCTGATTTGATGAAGGAATCAGGGTTGTCAGCAATCGCGGCGAAACGTCAATTGTCCAGGTTGCGGGGCAAAGTGGTCAGGGTTTCGCCACGGCAGCCGTTTTTTCTGATTGTTGTTCCGGAACATCGCACCATGGGTGCGCCGCCGTCGATCTGGTGGCTCGACGATTATTTCAAATGGCTCGGTCGCCCGTATTACCTGGCGCTTCAGTCGGCGGCCAGCTCGTTTGGCTCCAATCCGCAAGCGTTGCAGATAACGCAGGTGATGACCGACCGGCCTTGCCGGGCCTTGAAGGTGGGGCGGATTCATGTCCGGTTTTTCGTCAAGCGCAAGATTGCGCGAACACCCACGCAGCAACTCGCGCGGGCGGCAGCACCGCTTTGGATCAGCACACCGGAGGCTACGGCATTTGATCTGGTCCGATACGCAACCAGCATCGGGGGAATCGATCGCGCAGCGGAAACCATCAGCCCACTGTTGCCACTTTTGCGTGCCCGCGAATTGAAGCGAGTGCTCGAAGCGGAGAATGAGACGGCGACCGCCCAGCGGCTCGGATTTATCTTGGAAGCGGGCGGCGCGCAACGGTTGGCGCGAGTGATTCACGATTGGCTACCCACGAAATTGGCGTTAGTCCCCCTGTCTCCCTTACAGGGCGACCGGAAAAACATCCCCGTCGTCGAACGCTGGCAGGTCCTCAATAATTCCGCTGAACTAAAACCATGACCCCCATCACCCGTCAGGATATTCTGGCGCATCAAACCGTTGTGCCATGGTCGGCTCAGTATCAAATCGAGCAAGACCTGTTGTTGTGCCGGGCGATGGTGGCGCTTTTCAATGATGCCTTGCCGGAATCTATGTCAAAACCAATCTGTTGAGCCTGCTGCCCGAATGATTCATTTCAGGTGCGGAGCCGCTCAACGAGCACGCCATTGCCTGACAACAATGCCGATTGAGACCAAGCTGCTGGTGGCATGAAAAGAGACGTCTGCAGCCCGGAAGAGACCAAGCAATTGAGGGAACTTTGCCGCAGGGGACGACTGTATGAAGTCGAGGCGTGGATTCGCCAGGGCATGCCGGTCAATGTGCCGCCGACTGAACGAAAATCCCCCTTGCTGATTGCCGTCGAAAAAGGATTTCACAGTCTGGTCGAACTACTATTACAGAATGGCGCCGCCTCCCACGCTAATGGCAATGCACTCGAAATGGCTGTCAAACGCGGGGACTCCGGCATTGCCCAACTGCTGATCGACAACGGCGCCGACCCTAATTCCGTGCGCGCGGAACTTGTCTGCCTGTGCGGCGACCTGGATGTCGTGCGCCTGTTCTTGGATCGTGGCGTTGATCTCACACGGGGGAACGGCTTCGCCATCGGGTTGGTCGAAACCAAGAAGGCGCTGTTGGGTATCTATCGTTCATACCGCGACAAGATTTCCGCCCTGCAAACCCAAGCCGACATCGCCCTGTGTTACTGCTGTAAGGAGGGACACATCGGTGGTGTTTACAGACTGCTTTGGGCCGGAGCCAATCCGCGAGCAAGGATTCCTGAACTATATGAAGCCGAAGATGATCCTGATATGCACGGCACCGCGCTTGAGGCCGCCGTGTTCAATGGTCACTTTGACATCCTGAAGCGCATTGGGGTCGATCCGGCGCGCGATGACTTGAACCACCTGCTGCATACCGCTACCTTCTCGGCGCGACCGGAAATCATCCGGTATCTCGTCGAGCGCGGTGCCGACATCAACTCCCGTGGTGACCTCGATCAGACCTGTCTGGTGCAACTGTTCCGCACTCTCCATTGGTGCGATGACTCGCAATCCTTTCCGTGGGCTTTTTTCAGTTCGTCCCGTGTGCAGGAGGCGATACGGACAGCAGTCGAACTGGGAGCGAAGTGGGAACGAGGAGATGCACAGGCAACTCATCTGGTGCGCCTGGGATTCTACGCGGCCAGCGAGTATTCGTTGCGGTCCATCTTGGAGACCTTCCGGAAGTATGGTGCCTGTCCGGATGCCGAATTGATCCGCCTGCTGGACACCCCGCGAATGATCCGAAAACTGGAGAAGGATCTGAAGCCGTTCGTAAAGATGTTCCCGAAATGGCGGCATGCCCAAGTGCGCTATGCAGAGATGGAGGAGAAGCGCCGACGGCGGTGGTGATCATGCCAATCCCATCCTGCGCGACTTCCGGGACTCTTCGGCTACCGGTAACGAGTCGCCTGCGGAAATCCCGCCTCTGCCAAGTGCCCGGTGGCGCTGGACATGCCACGGAATTGCCGAATGGCTTGGGATCTTTTCGTCAATTGATATGACGAAGCGATGCCTTGTGCGCTATGCTGCGGTGGCCCACGCTGGCCCGTGTCGCGGTCGCTTCACTCATTTCGTTCCGCCGCCCCCGACACGCGCCGCGACGGGCTGGTGCATCTGCGGTCCGTGCCGTCCCCCGTCGCGGTCGGCGGAGACGACCATTCGTCCGTTCCGCCCGCCGCTCCGTCCACCGGCACCGACCGCTTCTTCAGATCGCTTGGCGTCACCGGTGCCGAATCATCGGCTGGGGGCAACTGGCGGCGTGCCGTCGGGTAAGGAGACGGCGTTACCGCCGCCTCCTCCCCTCAGAACCGGACGTNNCCCTTCATCCGGCTCAAGCCGTTACGAGACTCCGCAAAATGCGGAGCTGGTCAACCTGACTTTGACAACCCAGCTTCTCGACGATGAATGCCAAACTTCTTGAAGAACGCACGGTCTTCAAAGTAGTCGCGCCACTGCGAGTCAAGGGGATTGGCATCTCCCTTGATTTTGACGTGCCGCCGGATTCTGGTTTCGCTGGGATTTACCAGCCGCAACCAGATCGGTTTCCCGCCCGGCGTTCGTTCGCCTGTGTCCGCCACAAACACCGTTTTACCACTCGATGATTGCCAGTATCGACTGACGACCCACCGAGTGGATTTGCCAGGGTGCCTGCGTTTGGCCCACCGCCAGAGACAGTGCCACAAAACCCATTCCACCTTCTGGAACGTCCGCTTCGCCACAATGTGGCGATGATAATTCACCCATCCCCGGATCACCGGGTTGAGTTGCCGAATCAGTTCCATTTGGCTGAACCCCCGACCTTGGCGGGTGAGCTTCCGCACCTTGACCAAGAAGTCATGCGTATTCTTCTTGGCGGGTTGGATGAGCAGCTTGCCGCCATATTTCCGGAGGTTCTGTCCGAGGAAGTCGAACCCGTGGTCGATAGGGGTGATGCAGGTTTTCTCGGACGAGAGCTGCAAGCCCCGGTCGCGCAGGAATTGCTCGACCAACGGTTTGACTTCATTTTCCAGCAGCTCCTTGGTCACGCCGGTGATAATGAAGTCATCCGCATATCGGACGAGGTTGACTTTGGGAAAGATGGTTCTCCGTTTTACCCGCTTCGGACGGAAGCGTTGTTGCAGGAGTTTTTCCAATCCATCCAAAGTCAGGTTGGCCAGTGTGGGCGAGATTATCCCGCCTTGTGGCGTCCCCGCCTCAGTAGGGAAGAGGGTTCGATTTTCCATGAAGCCCGCTTTCAGCCATTTACGCAGCACTGCCTTGTCCGTGGGAACATGGCGAAGCATCCATTCATGCGAGATGTTGTCGAAACATCCCCGAATGTCGCCCTCCAACCCCCACGGCGCGTGAACGCTCTTGTTCAACACGAGGAAGCACTGCCCGATGGCGTCCGCCGTGCTTCGGCTGGGACGAAAGCCATAGGAATGGGGGTCGCCAGTGGTCTCGGCGACGGGGGCCAACGCCAGCAGATGCAACGCCTGCATGGCGCGGTCCTTCATCGTCGGTATACCCAGCGGCCTCCGTTTTCCATTGGCTTTCGGAATGTAGACCCGCCGCAACGGTTGCGGTTGATACCCGCGCCGTCGCAGCGTGTCGATGGCTTTGCGTTTGGACGCCGGGGTGTGCCAGATGACTCTGTCCACTCCCGACGTTCGTTTACCTTGATTGCCCGTCACTCGTTTCACGGCCAAGGCTTTGCCGGAAAACGAGCAGGTCAGCAGCCGTTGCAGAGCTTGCACCTTGCCCCAGCGGCCTTCCTGAGTGGCCTTGACGATACGCGCTTGCAGCCTCCTGACCTGACGCTCACAGTGAGTCCAGCGAATCTGTTCCCATGCGGTCGCCGTGCCGGAGGATGCACACGCGGATTGCTCTGCGTTCATTTGCGATTTCCTCCTGTGAAGGTTCTGCTAGTTTTCTCGTCATTCACGACCATCTGGAAGTCAGCCCGCTTGCGCGGCAGAGTGATGGTGCCACTCCTATCCGCTCCGTTACAGAGCGGCCTTCGCTTTCTCCAGTCTCCTCTGCCCGCCATCCCCACAGCGTTCCTTACGGGCGCGCCTGCTCCGACGTTGCCATCGGGGCGGGATGTCGGGTTTACCACGTTTGATTCCAGTGACATGGATGAGTTAGCCCCTGCCTGTACACCGGCAGCATTGATGTCCGTGTGCCTCAGCGCAAAGTGAGGGCAGCCTGCTGCATTGCCTTTTGGCTCAAGCCTGATCAGCGTCTTTGGCTTGTCAATCGTTACGGTGCTGTGGCAGTTCACCTGTGTTGGGCGTATCATCCAGCCTGTCCCCCCGACCGCATTGACGCTCGCAGTCGTGGCGACCACCTCACGGCAGTCTCCTGATCCCAATGATGGAGGGATGTTGTCTCGGCAGCTTCCGACCCGACCGTTACCAGTCGCGCCGGTGCCGATGGGCTACGGCGAACGGAATCGCCGGTTCGTCTTACGAAGACTCTTTTCTTCATATCGAACAATCACTGTGAACCGCGGCGTGTCGCGGTTGCGCCTCGATTATATGGCGCGCTCGCGCCGTCAAGAAGTTCTCTGGTCTGTAAAGAGGAAATTGCCATGAGTTATTCACACGACTCGGATAGATCATCTCGGCCTCGGCGCGGGTCGATCCCGATTGTACGGCTCGCTTGCGCCTGTCAAGGTCGAACACTTCGTGTCTCCACCTGTGACAGTTCTCAGCGAGCCGGGGACGGCGGGCTTCTAACACTTCGCGCCGGGGAAGCTTCCGGCCAACTGCTCAATCACAGCGACTCATTGACCCGTGGAGCTTTCCACCGTTTGCATTTGCAGCACCCACGAACCGTGCTTGAGCTGATTCTTCGCGTGCAGGTCGGCGTTGTATGGAGTCCGGGTTTGCCACATCTTCCAAAGTATCTTCAACCAGCGTTGCCCCAGTCACGCTCGCGCTCTACACGCCCTGGGCGAAGCAGAGCGGCTCATTCCTTCGATGCTTGGGACGACTGATTTGGAGGACCAACTTCGGTCACTACGATTTCAACAATCACCGGCTGGCCTTCAGTGGTCAGAGACTGGCGGTCGCCCGGTGCCGCGCCGACAAAGGACAGTTCCATCCGCTGCATGACCGTTTCGAGACGGCGCAACGCATGGCCGCGAATCACCACTTCGTGCGAGGTGAAAACCAAGCGCAGGCGTTGATCCTTGCCCTCGCTGGTCAACTCCGAGTGGGTGAAGTGATCGAACGGTAGCAGCAGCGACCGTTCCGAGGAAACCTCTATGCGCAAGGCGCGGGCTTGTGGGTCAGACGCCCAGTTTTCGGATGTTTTTGTGCTCATGTTTCTCCATCATTAGACGACGATGACGCCGGACGCGTTGGAGACGACAGAACATCTCCGCCGCGCGACGACCGAACCGAAGCATACAGAGATAAACCCGATCCCGAACCACGACGCCACGGCGAGGTACATCTTGACCGGCAAGTTCCATCGCCAACGGGCGGTGACCGGAACGGGCCACGTTCTCGCGCAGTTGCTCTTTGTCCGGCGTGAAGATGCGGACGCCACGCCGGCCGCGCGAGATCGTCACGTACCATTGCTGCGCGTTGGTCGCGGCCTTGATGGTCGAGTCGGAGAACAGAACGTAATCCACGGTCTTCCCCTGCGAGCCGTAGGACGTGACAGCGTAGCCGGGCAGGAACTCACGGAAATCCTTGTCCAACACCCGGCCATCCGTCAGTTCAATTCCACCGTCCGAGCGGACGGCTTTTACGGTCACTAGTTCACCATTCGTGACGCGACGGCCTGAAGCCAGTCGGCGATTCGATTTGAGATGCAGCCGGTCGCCTTGCGTCACCGGCAATTCACGTGGCTGGCAGACCGTGAAACGATCCAACCACTTGTTCGAGACGGTGACGAATCGCCCGTTGACCTCGACCAGCACGTATGACTTCAGGATGCCGGCGAGCTTGCCCTTCGCACCCGGTTCGGCTTGGCGCACTTTCTGGTTGAACACGACAACGGCATCGGGCGAGTAGAATCGCTCGTCGCGTTTCTGCGCGTTTGTCAGGTCCAGTTTGTCGAGCGCCTGAACAACCGTGTCCTGAGCGCCCAGCAATCCCTTCGACTTCAGCTTGTCCCGCACTTGCGAGTTGACCCGGTGGACTTCCGACCAGGTCTGCGAGACGACGACGGCTGAGGCGTCCTGTTCTGCCAGGCGAAGGTATTCATCGGCGAGCTTGTCGGCTTGATCTCCCAAGCCGCACGAGACGACCGCGCCCATCTTGTCGAGCCGTTCAAACGGACTCACCCAACTTGCCGTCGGCGGCCAACTCCACTGCCTTCCGGTAACGCTTGATCCGTATCCGTTCATCGTCGTCACGAGCGAGTGCCGGATCCTGCCGACGAATTGTGTGCAGTTCGACCGGCCGAATACCGGAGTGACGTTCGATTGCCAAGAGCGCATCGGAAGCCTCGACCGCCCCATGCTGGCGGGTGTCGCCGGACAGAATCAACCGCGCGTTATGCTCGCGACACAGTCGAATCAAGTCGAGCATCTGCCGTCCGCCAATCTGACCGGCCTCATCCACGACGACGGCAGCGTGATCGGTGAGTTCGCCCTTGAGAAGAAACTGCGTCACTGTCGCCGGCGAGGGGAATCCCGCTTTTTCCATGTCCACGACCTGCTGGCGTTGAGGGGCAAGGACGACCACTGGCCGGTCTGATTGACGGATTTGCTCGACCAGTTCTCGCAGCACGAAACTCTTGCCGGTGCCGGCGCCGCCACGAAAAACCGATACCGTGTTGGTTGAACAGAGCAGCCCATCCAGCGCCCGGCGTTGTTCATCGTCAAGTTGCGGATTCGGGGGACTTGGATTCATCACCAGCGGCCACGAGGCGGCAACACCCTCCTTTGCCGTTTGCACAATCTCGCGTTCGCGCAGTTGAACCTCACGCAAGGTCACTTCGCCCGGACGCTCGGCATTCCGGATGTAATCGCGTTGCCGCGTGAAATCCGTCAGTTGGGAAACTGAGAAAGCTTCACCACGTGCCCGGCTCAGCGCCTCCTGCCACACCTGGCATTCGAGCACGACCGAGTTCCGGTCGAACAGATGTTCCTCAGCCCATTGCACGGCCTCAGCCACGGAAATTCGGCGGTCATTGGCTGGACTTGGTGTGGACTGCTGGCACAGGCGGCTCAAGGTCTGGCGCTCCTCGGGCGTAAATTGCGACTCCCACAGCTTCCGCAACTCTTCGTGGCTTACGTCGCGTTGCTTGCGTGACCGCTCTGCCGTCGCAATCAGGCGGCGCATGGCCATTACGTCCCCGTTTGCGTATTCGGGCTTCTCGGCCAATAAGCGGGCGAGTCCAGCGTCGATCTGAGCGCGGCGTTTGGAGAATCGCTGACAGAGTTCATCCGCAACGCCTTCCAGTTCAAAATCCCCACGTGCCCGGTTGCGAATCCGGTAGCCGAACCCGCGCAGTTCGCGGGCGAATTCATGGTAGTAGGCGTTCTCGGCAAACTTGCGGGCGCGCAGCAGTTCATAGTTTTGCAGCGCCTTCCACCGATTCTCGACCGGATCGAATGTCGCGTTGAAGACGACGCAATGCGTGTGCAGATGCGGATCGAGAGCGCGCGACGTGTCATGCGTGAACAGCGCCGCTACGAAGTTGCCGGTCAGACGGTCACCCTGTGCGCCACCCGTGCGGATGCGTGTTGCCGTGAACGCTTCAAACTCTCGCAGTGCCGTCCGCACCGCACGGGCATGCGCTTCCGTAATCCGCTCGTCTTGCCCAAGGAATGCCACGAGCGATACGGATTTGGGCGGTGAGAAGGCGAAGTCGAAGAATATCCGCCGATTGGCCGTCTCGTGGCCATCCTCATTCCGCGTGGTGTTTAGTCGTTGCGTCAGCGTGTCGCCTATGGCCGGATGCTGGTTTTCGCACAGCCGCAGGAAGTCATCAGCGCGGACTTTCCCGGACAGTCCGAGTCGTTGCGCGCCCAGTCCCAGCCATTCGCCGGCCACCCGCTGGCCTTCATCGTAGTAATCGCCGACGCAGAGGTGTTCCTCGAAATACTCCCGAGCGTTCTTAAGCGTGTATTGCGTTTTGGCCGTGACCATGACGGGAACACTACACGGAATGTGGGCGGACTCTGTGTAGCTGATACACCGGAGCGCGCTCGATTTGTGGTCAACTGCGACCATGAGTATGACGCAAACTCTGAGGTTCGAGCGCACTACCGGCGAGATGGAACACGCCGTCCTGGAATTCTGCCCGGGTCAGTCCAGCGATCCCGAGGCCTTCCAGAACGAGACGCGAACCATCCGACGACATCTCCGGGTGAATCCGTCACCGGGCAACCGGGTGACTGCCGGCACCACTGCCAATGCGCAAGGAGGCTATGCGCTTCTCATCAGTTTTAGTACAGGGCACGCGTTACCCCTTCTGGGCAGAAGGTCCGGGCGTCCGCGAAATCGTCGCGGAGAGGATGCAGAACAGACGCGCAGTACCCATGCTTCGGACACACGATGTCCAAGCCACAGTCTCATCCGTAGGGCAGGGCATTGCCAGTCCGCGATCTCGCACAGTCCGTGGACGCAGATTAGTTGTGTCTCTGGAGAGTCCATGTCCGCGTTCAGTCCACGTCCACGAGTGCATCCGCACACCGTCCGCACCAGCGGTCACGCGAAGGTTTCAACTTTCCGCAAACAATCCGCAGTCTTGGGCCGTCCATTTCCACAATCTCGTCACCGACATGAATCGTTCGTGAACCGAGGTCGGCAAGCGAGTGGCTGCGTCACGGCCTTGCTATTTCCAGTTCATTGCCGTCCGATTTCCCGATTTGCGGGCGAAACATTGCGATTGCCCGGTGTGCGCAGCGCTACAACCCGGCGGTGAACCCATGACCACAGATGAGAGATTGAAGAAACTGCTGGATGCGTCATCGGGACAGTTGGAAGCTATTGACGAGATTTTGGAGCAGCGGGTGCGCAATCCATTGCCGATGACACAAGGCCCCTTGCTGATGGGCATGTCGGCGTCTGCGAAGTTCTTGGGTGTCAGCCGCGCGACCCTCTGGCGGATGATCAAAGCGGGACTTTTGCAGAAGGTCGAGGTGCTGCCAGGAAGTTTTCGGCTGCGTCGCACCGATTTGGAGGCCGTTGCGGCGGGGCGGAAACCGTGCCGCAGTGAAGGTGCCCCGGATATCTCTGATGCGCCCCAACACCTCGGCACACCAACACATGGCAATTCCTCCTCTCTTGAAGCGGCATAGACGCCGCTCGCTCGCCGAGGACGGGCAGTTCCCATTCTCGCAGTGCGACCCAGCGGAATTTCGGTCTCGCGGAAATCACCAGACGGAAAAAACCGCAGCATTCCCGCTCGAATCAAAAAACCAACAAAACCACCAACGCCGGGAAAAATGGCGAAACCTTCAGGTGACGGCGCCTGAAGTTCCGGTTGGTGGTTTTGTTGGTTTTTGTCCGTCCAGTTTCACAGTGTCCGCTGTGTTTCATCAAACCGAGGACGATTTGGAGATTGTCCTGTAGACCTTGAAAATAAAGGGCCAGAACGCTTGTTCTGGCCCTTGTAGTTGGTAGCGGGGGTGGGATTTGAACCCACGACCTTCAGGTTATGAGCCTGANNACCGGGCTGCTCCACCCCGCAGTTAAAGGTCTGCTGCATCTTAGAGGCGGAGTGCGGGTTCGTCAAGTCCTGAATCCCGGTCAGTCCCACGCGAGTCAAAACGCATTCAATGCTGTGGGCTGGGCGTCTGCGGCGCGGGTTCGAAACGGAAGATCATCTCGTTCGGTCGCGAGAGGTTCAGCTTGTTGCGCGCCGTCCGCTCGACGTAGCTGGCGTCGGTCTTCAGCGCTTCGACCTCGGTCTGTTGTTTCTTCTCCAGCGCGTCTTGTTGCTCGATCTCGTGGTCCAATCGGGCAATGTCTGATTGCATGGCGTGCCGTTGATGAAGCAGCGGCACGAACAGCAGCGCCACGCCGAATCCGACGATCGCCACGAAGACGAAAAACCCGAGCGACTGCAATCGGGCCCACAGCGCCAAGGTCCAACTCATTGCCTAGAGTTTGCCTCCGTATACGGCATTCTTGCCGAGGATCTCCTCGATCCGCAGCAGTTGGTTGTACTTGCAAATGCGGTCGGTGCGACACAGCGAGCCGGTCTTGATCTGGCCGGCGTTGGTCGCCACCGCGATGTCCGCAATCGTCGTGTCCTCTGTCTCGCCCGAGCGATGGCTGATGACCGCCGTGTAACCCGCTTCCTTCGCCATCTCAATCGCATCCAGAGTTTCCGTCAGCGAGCCGATCTGGTTGACCTTTACCAGGATCGAGTTGGCGGTGCCGGTGTCGATCCCCCGCTTGAGAAATTCCGTGTTGGTGACGAAGATGTCATCGCCGACGAGTTGTAGTTTGTCGCCGAGTTTGTCGGTCATCAGTTTCCAGCCGTCCCAATCGCTCTCCGCAAGGCCGTCTTCGAGGGAAACGATCGGGTACTTCCTGCAGAGGCCGCGGTAGAACTCAATCATCTGCTCGGAGGTGCGTTTTGAACCATCGGATTTCTTGAAGATGTATTTCTTGGATGCGGCGTCGTAGAACTCGCTCGCCGCAGGATCGAGGGCGATAAAGATGTCCTTGCCCGGCTTGTAGCCCGCCTGCTTGATCGCCGCGATGATGACTTCGAGCGGGTGTTCGTTGTTCTTGAGCGCGGGAGCGAACCCGCCTTCGTCGCCGACCGCCGTGCTGAGTTTGTTGGCCTTCAGCACGCCCTTCAGTGCATGGAACACCTCCGCGCCCATCCGCAGCGCTTCACGGAAACTCGGCGCGCCCTTGGGCACGATCATGTACTCCTGCAAATCAATCGGCGCATCGCTGTGGGCGCCGCCGTTGAGTATGTTCATCATCGGGACGGGCAACACCTTCGCGTTTGGTCCGCCGAGGTATTGGAACAGTTCAACACCGAGCTGGGACGCCGCCGCATGCGCGGTCGCGAGTGAGACGCCAAGGATCGCGTTGGCGCCGAGCTTGCCTTTGTTCGGCGTGCCATCGAGCGCGATCATCAGGTTGTCAATGCCGACCTGATCGAGCGCGTCGTGCCCAATCAGCTCGCGGGCGATCTTCGTGTTGACATTGGCGACCGCTTTTAGAACGCCCTTGCCGCCGTAGCGTTTCTTGTCGCCGTCACGCAGTTCCCAGGCTTCATGTTCACCGGTGCTGGCGCCGCTGGGGACAGCGGCGCGACCGACCGCACCGCCGGAAAGTTCCACATCCACTTCAACTGTTGGATTCCCGCGCGAATCGAGAATCTCGCGGGCTTGAATTCGAGTAATATTGGTCACAAAAATCGAGCATCCTCCTTGGCGCGCATTCTAGGACGAATGCCGCGCGAATCAAGAAATTAAACGTCGCAACACCAGGAGTTTGCGGATGCGGATCGGGAAAGGTGAAACTCTTTTAACAGGCGGGCGGGGAGGTGTTGACAGGTTTTCTACAACGCGCCTAGGATGGCGGTGAGCACGCTATGGCACTGATTGACTGTCCCGAATGTGGAAAACAGGTTTCGACTGCGGCGACGACGTGTCCGTCCTGCGGTTTCCCTGTGGCCTCGCAGGTGGCGCAACCCCAGGCCGTGCCCGACAAGCTGCTCGCCGAAGTGCGACCCTCGTGGTGGCGGTTCTTCTGGTACCTGGTTTTTTCCTGGCTGATCCTGCCGTTGATTATCGCGTGGTGCCGTCGGAGGTCGGTGGTGTTGCGGATCTACCCCGGACGAATCACGTTGGAGCGTGGTCTTCTCTCGAAGAGCTACCGGGAGCTGATCATCCGTGACATCCGGTCGGTCGAGATTGACCAGAGCTTGCTCGCTCGGGTGATCGGCATCGGTGACCTGACCATCTCCACGGCGGCGCGTGTCGATGCGGACGAAGAAATCGAAGGCATCCCAAACCCGAAAGCTGTCCGCGACCTGATTCTGGCGCAGAGACAGGGGCAGTAGTTCACGCGCTTCCTGTCGGCATATTGACCGTCCGTCCTTCACGCGCCGACTCCAGCAGTGCCTCGATGACGCGCATGTTGGCCCGCGAATCGTGTTCGGCATCCACGTCGGGAGGGAATTGGGGCGCGCGATTCTCACGCACGCACCGGCAGAAATAGTTTACTTCAAGGGCAAAAGGCGCGAGCGGGTGTTGTGGCATATCGTCAGGCTCAACGCGAATCACATCCGTCTTGCCCTGTCGTGTGAGATAGAGTTCCGCCGGCCACGCGGGCGGCAGCCACGGGTGTGGGATCAACAGCTTGGCGTCGGTCCCGACGATCTCCGCGGGGTACGATGGCTCTCCCTCCATGCTGCACAGAAGGTTGGCGGTAACGCCCTCGCCAAACTGGAGACACCCGCTCAATGTCAGGTCGACGCCGGTCTGGTTGTCGAAATGGGCGTGGGCCGCAACGCGCTTCGGCTCGGAGCCAACAAGGAATCGGGAGAGATTCACGCAATAGCAGCCGATGTCCATGAGCGCGCCGCCACCGGCATCGCGCCAATAGCGTGGATTATCCCGGTCGCGCCCGCGGGCGGTCCGGTGACAGCGGATGTGCAGTACCCGGCCGATTCCACCGGTCACGATGATGCGTTTGGCTTCGGCGATCTGTGGATGGAAGCGATGCATGAACCCTTCCATCAACCAGCGCCGGCTCGCGTGAGCGGCGGCGAACATCTTCTCGACCTCGGCGCTGGAACAGCCGAGCGGCTTCTCGCAAAGAACGTGTTTGCCCGCTTCGAGCGCCCGCACGGTCCATTCGCAGTGCAGCCCGTTGTGCAACGCATTGATGACGACGTCGATTTCGGGATCGCTAACCAGAGACTCGTAACCCGAATGCGCGCGCGGGACGCCATGCTTGGCGCCGGCAGCCCTGGCGCGTTCGGCGTCCCGGCTGGCGACGGCCATGAGCGACGCTTCGCTTGTCAAACGAAATGCGTCAGCGAACTTGCCGAAAATCAAACCCGTTCCCAGAATCCCGTAGCGGAGTTTTCGTCCCGTCGACATACCGCCAGACTAATCACACCGGGGCCGCGCTGCAAGTTCGGGCTGTGACCTCCGTTTATCTTACAGTTCCTGGCGATAAAAACAACCGATAGGGGGTCAGAGTTGTATTCGAACAAGTGCCACCCCGTGCGCCAGCAAGGAAGCGTGTCGAGAGCAATCCCTGTCGCAGCGCGACCCTCAAACGCGAGGCAGGTGGATCGAGCTGACCCGCGAAGCCGAGACGTCATGAGTGCGGACCTGACCCGAATGCCCACCCGCCTTTGCGCCGAACCAGGCGGTATGGCATGATACAGCGCGATGGCCAAAACTTTTTCACCACCGCTTGTTGAACTAGCCGGTGCCAGCCTGCGGGTTGGCGAGAGGTTGTTATTTCGCAACACCCACTGGGTGTTCCGGCGCGGCGAGCAATGGGCGCTGGTTGGACCCAATGGGTCGGGCAAGACGCTGTTCGCGAGCGCGCTGGCCGGCGCGGTGCCGGTCGTCGGTGGTGAATTCCGCCTGCCCGATGGCGCGGTAGAGCACATGTCGTTCGAGCAACAGAAGTTCATCGCAGGCGACGCGCCTGCGGCGGCCCGGTGGTTCAGCATCGAAGAAGAGGCCGCGCCATCGCTACGTGAGTTCCTCTCGCAGGACCGTGTCGAGGATATCAACCCCTTCGAGGTGGTGAGGCGCCCCCGGGCTGCGGCCCGTGCGTTCGCGCAACACCAGCGGCGCGTCGTCCGGCTCCTCGGGATCGCGCCGCTGCTGCGGCAGCCACTGCCGTCGGTGTCCAATGGCGAGATGCGCAAGGTGTTGCTGGCGCGGGCGCTGTTGCGGCGGCCGCAATTGTTGATCCTTGATGATCCATTTGCGGGGCTCGATGAACGGTTCCGCCGGCAGTTGAAGGAGACTCTGGAGAAGCTGATCACGCGCCGGGCGGTGCATCTGCTGTTGATCGCGGCACATCCTGACGAATTACCTCGCGGTATTACGCATTGGTTGCGCGTGGACCGGTGCCGGGTCGTGGAACAGGGCCGGTTCACGAAGCGGCGCGGGCGCGAATCGTTGACGGCAGGACACGCGCCTCGTTTGCAGAGATTACCCCGTCCGAGAACGACCGTCAGCCAAACGGGCAGGCGTGCAGAACCCGAGCTGGTTCGCCTGACAAACGTGACCGTGCGATACGGCGACCGGACGATCCTGGAGAACATCGATTGGGTTGTCCATCGCGGCGAGAGTTGGGCGTTGCTCGGGCCAAACGGATCGGGTAAGAGCACCTTGCTGAGTTTGATTATCGGCGACAACCCGCAGGCCTATGCCAATGATGTGCGCGTTTTCGGGCGGCGTCGCGGCGATGGCGAAAGCGTGTGGGCACTGAAGCGGCGGATTGGCTGGGTGTCTCCTGAGTTGCATCTGCATTTTCCGGAGGCGCAAACGCGCCTCGAAGCCGTGCTCTCCGGTTTCGACGATGCGACCGGCTGTTATCGTCGGGCGACGGGACGCCAGCGCAAGATTGCGAGACGATGGCTCGGGAGTTTCGGGTTGGCTGGTTGTGCCGGGCGGTCCTTCGGTTCTTTGTCGGCGGGATTGCAGCGGATGACGTTGCTGGCGCGGGCGCTGGTGAAGCGGCCTGACCTGCTCGTCCTCGACGAGCCCTGCCAGGGGCTTGATGCAGCACACCGGGTGCGGTTCATCCGTACCATCGAGGCGTTGCTGCGGCAGACAACAGCCATCTACGTGACGCATCGGCTTGACGAGATCCCCGCCGGGATCGACCGGGTGTTGCAGCTTTCCGGTGGCACAGCCCAGCATTCACGTCCAAGGCGCTAGTTCGAGGAGTCAGAGCTGAATTCTTGACAAATGAGCGCGTCGAAGCAGCAGGGCGTGGAGGACGGGCTGTTGCAAAGCTTTTTGGCCTTGGCGGGTTCGGACGAGGCTGATACGCTGCGACCGCGATGATGCAATGGTTGAAATGGTTGTATTTGCTGACATTGGCGGTGTGGATCGGGAGCATTGCATTTTTTAGTTTTGCGGTGGCCCCGACAGCGTTCAAAACACTCAAGCCGGAAGACGCGGCGGCGTTGATTCGGCGGATTTTTTCCAAGTACTATTTGATCGGAATCGCGTGCGCGGGGATCGGCATCGTGTGCGTGGGGTTGTTGTTGGCGGATCGGTCGTTTGGCAAGTGGCCGGCGATCCTGACGCTGTTGTTGCTCGCGGGAATGGGCGGGACAGATCTGTGGCTTCGCCAGGGTGTGATGCCCCACATGAACCATCTGCGCGACCAGCGGGCTGCGGTGGAGAGTTCGGGAAAGCAACCGGACGAAGAATTGGAGAGGGAATGGAAGGCGCTCCATCGTCTCAGCGTGCAGATGAACGGCGTCGTGCTGCTTTGCGGGCTGGTGCTGGTGTTCCTCGTTGTCTACGCCCGCGTTGTCTGATCAGGGGCGATCAAGACCGGCATCGACAGCCTCACCGAACCGGGCGTCACACACGTGCAGTTGCTTCCGATCCAGGACTTCGACAACGAGAGCCGCATCCGCAAGTTGAACCAGCTCGTCGCCGCCCTGCACCAGCGCGGCATTGGCGTGATCATGGACGTGGTCCATAGCTTCAGCGACGGCGGGCCTGCTCCGTGCGCGACATCGCGAGCGGGAGCCGTCTGCTGAATTCTGACTCCTGAATTCTGGATTCTGCCCCTCGCTTCCCTCTTTCCGCCGGTAAAATCTTCTGCCATACTCCGCCGCATGATTTTTTCACCGAAGCGGGTCTTGGTGTTCGCCATCATTTCCACCATTCTTTCGTTGCCCACCAGCCATCGGGTATTTGCCGCCGACCCCATCGAACCCGTCGACCCCGTCCGCCGCGAGATTGACGAGGCGGTCGCGCGGGTCAAACCCGCGTTGGTCCGCATCAAGGTCGTCGCCACGCAGTATTATCAGGGCCGCGAGGTGAAGTTCGAAGCCAGCGGCAGCGGCGTCATCATCAGCAAGGAAGGCCACGTGATCACCAACCACCACGTCGCCGGCCACGCCACCCGCCTTGTCGTCATCCTCTCCACCAACGAGGAAATCCCCGCCGACCTCGTGGGCACCGACCCGCTCGCCGACATCTCCGTCCTGAAATTGAAGTCCGACGGCAAACGCGAGTTTCCCACCGTCGAATTTGGCGATTCGGACGCCATGCGCGTCGGCGATTCCGTGCTGGCCATGGGCAGCCCGCTCGCCCTATCGCAATCCGTCACCCTCGGCATCGTCAGCAACGTCAAAATGGTCATGCCGGAGGCGTTCTCGTCCTCGCGGTTCACGCTCGACGGCGAAGACGTCGGCTCGCTCGTCCGCTGGATCGGCCACGACGCGGACATTTATCCCGGCAACTCGGGCGGCCCGCTCGTGAACCTCAAAGGCCAGGTCATCGGCATCAACGAAATCAGCTTCGGCCTCAGTGGCGCCATCCCCGGCAACCTCGCCCAGCGCGTCGCGCGCCAGTTGATCGAGAAGGGAAAAGTCAGCCGCAGTTGGCTCGGCGTCGAAATCCAGCCGTTGCTCAAGGAAGACAAGGACAACCGCGGCGTGTTGATTTCGGACGTGCTGGATGATTCGCCGGCGGCCAAAGCGGGCGTTCATTCGGGCGACATTCTCACGAAAATCGCCGGCCGGGACGTGCTCGTGCGCTACGCCGAGGAAATCCCGCTTCTGAACCAGATGGTCGCGGATTTGCCCGTCGGCCAGGAGGTCGAAGCGGTCGTGCAACGCGACGGCCAGGAGAAAACACTCAAGCTGACCACCGCCGAGCGCGAACATAACCAGCGTCAACAATTTGAACTCAAACAATGGGGCATCACCGCCCGCGATATTTCGGCACTCGCGGCCCGCGAACTGAAACTCAAGAGCCTCGACGGGGTGATTGTCACCTCGATCCGTCCCGGCGGCCCCTCCGACGACGCCAAACCACCCGTCGTGATCGGCGACGTGCTTGCGGAGATCAACGGGACATCCGTCCGCAACGTCGCCGAGATGCAGGACATCACCGACAAGATCACCGCCGGCAAATCAAAACCCGTGCCGACACGCCTCGGGTTTCTTCGCAAGACGGAGCAATTGCTCACCGTCGTCAGGGTCGGCATCAAGGAACTCGAAGATCCCGGCCTCGAAGCGCAAAAAGCCTGGCTGCCCGTCGCAACCCAGGCCATCACCCGCGAGTTGGCGGAGCAACTCGGCAGCCCGGGCCTGCACGGCGTTCGCCTCACCCAGGTCTACGCCGATAGCACCGCGGAAAAAGCCGGACTGAAGGTCGGCGACCTGATTCTGGCCCTCGACGGCGACCACATCGAAGCCTCGCAGCCCGGCGACGAGGAGATTCTCGACACCATGGTGCGCCAATACAAGATCGGCACCACCGCGACGTTGAGCGTCCAGCGCGGCGCGGACAAACTCAGCGTGCCGGTCGAGTTGGTCCGTTCCCCGAAACTCGAACGCGAAATGAAGAAGTACCGCGACGAAGATTTCGAGTTTACCGCGCGCGACACGACGTTCATCGACAAGGTCCAGGAACAATGGTCGCAGGAACAACCGGGCGCGCTGGTCACCGAGGTCAAGGAGGGCGGTTGGGCCGCCCTGGGCCGGCTGGGCGTCGGCGACCTGATCACGGCAGTCGATGGCGAGCCCGTGACAGACGTGGCCTCGCTGAAGCAAAGAATGAAGCACGTCGCCGCCGAGAAACAAAAGACCACGGTCCTGCGCGTCATCCGTGGCATCCATACCCTGTACCTGGAATTTGAGCCAAACTGGGACGGACACAAGGCGGTCATGAAAGGAAACCTGTAAATGAAAAAACATATCACATTGGTTTTATCCATCACCGTCGCCCTAATGGGCGCGATGCTCTCTCTCCCCGCGCGAGCCGACGACCTCGCCAAATCCGGCCGCGACATCCTGGCCAAATCCCAGGGCGCCGTCGTCACCGTGAAGCTCGCGATCAAACAGAGCGTCTCGATGGGCGGGCGTGAGAACAAGTCGGAAAGCAAGACCGAGACCACGGGCACCGTCGTCGACCCGTCAGGCTTGACCGTTGTCTCGCTCGCAACCACCGACCCCAGCAGCACGGTGAAAGACGCCTACGCCCGCGCCATTGCCGCCCGCGGCGGCGACATGTCCCAGTTCAAGTTCGACAGCGAACTCAACGACGTGAAAATTGTGTTGGCGGACGGGACGGAGATCCCCGCGGATGTCGTCCTGCGGGACAAGGATCTGGATCTGGCGTACCTGCGTCCATCCGACAAACCCGCCAAGCCGCTCGCCTCCATTGACCTGACCAAGGACGCAAAAGCGCAGATTCTCGACGAAGTGATTGTGATCAATCGTCTCAGCCAGGCCGCCAATCGCGCCGCCGCCGTCTCCATCGGTCGCATCGAAGGCATCATCGACAAACCGCGCACGTTCTATCTGCTGGGTCAATCCATGTGGGGCTACTCCCTCGGCGCGCCCGTGTTCTCGACCGACGGCAAACTGGTCGGTATCGTGTTGCTGCGGAGCGCCAAAACGCAGACCGATCAGGATAGCGGGTTCATCTTCAGCAACCTCAACCAATGGGGCATGATGCCGGTCATCCTGCCGGCTTCGGACATCGTGGATGGCGCCAAACAGGCCCTCGAAGCCAAGGCTCCCGCGCCCGAAGACAAATCGCCAACAGGAGAAAAGCCGGCGGCAAACGAACCAGCAAAACCGGCCCCCGCGCGCACGAAATCTCCGTAGCTACGGTTTGATTTCGGAGAGGTCGATCCTGGCACGGTCGGATTGACCGAGCCCAAGACGGCTGGCAGTCGCGATGTGGCTTGCCTGCGGTCCAGCCACCGTCACTTTGGCTTCTCGGCGCCGCGCGTCAATGGCCTCCAGGCAGAGCGAATCGATGGCCACCGGGTCGGTGCTGAAATACAGCGCGCCGTCGTTCCACGAATACTGTGGTTTGAATCCCGGTCCGCCCGCGTAGCCAGCAATCAGTCCATCCATAATATTGAGCGCCAGCTTCTCGCGCAACACTGGCAGGGCGCAAATCTCCGCGATCATTGGATCGCCCCGCTGGCCCAGTGTTTCAAACCGGCGAGTGTTGTCCACCATGCCGAGCGAGAGGTTGTACAGGCAACCCGCCAGGCCGCACGCGTCGTTGTCCTGAAGAACCGGCGCGTTGATGAGCTTGGTGATGGTTCCCGTCACGAGTTTCGGAAGATGGGAACGCTTGCTCAGGACCTCGTCCTCCTTGCCGAAGAGTAAGTCACCCCAGATCAGTTTCCCCGCGAGATTGTTCTGGAAGTAGACCTTGGCGTCCCAGCCGGTCCCGTCAACCACGGACGCGACCTGCATGGTATTCGTGCCGCTGACCGGAAGGTAGCCGGCCGCCTGCATCTGAAGGGGATCGCGGTCGAAAATATACACGTTCGTACCCGACACGCCCGCCGCGCGCAACCCGCGCGCAATCGCCTCCACCACCGCCCGCCGCGTCGACTGGAGCGGGCCGGATTGCGCGCTGATCTTGATGCCGACCACGTCGTTGCTGGACACGAAGTGCCGCCACGCCGCCGCTTCATCGCTTTCGCGCGTGAGCGATTGGATGCCCGCCACAACCATCGCCTGCGCCTTCGCGGGGTCCACGCGGTAATTGTTCACCGCGCTCGGATCGCGCACGAGCACCACCCGGCTCTTCACACCGGCGGCGGGCGCGGAGTTCGTGTCTTGCGCCTGCGAGTACGAACAGAGAAGGCACGAGAACAGAACCGTCGCCAGATTGGGGAGAGAGAGTTTGCGGCGCATAGGCAATTGTTGCCCGCGCTCAGAATTTCATCGACAGCAGGAATTCCGCGTTGGAGCGGGTCTTCTTGAGTTTCTCGACGATCAGTTCCATCGCCTCCACCGGCGGCACCCCCGCCAGCGCCTTGCGCAGGATGTAAATGCGGTCGAGTTCATCGGGATGGTACAGCAACTCTTCCTTGCGCGTGCCGCTCCGCTCGATGTTGATCGCCGGGAAAATGCGTTTCTCGACCAGATGACGGTCGAGGCACAATTCCATGTTGCCCGTGCCCTTGAANNAGAGCACCTTGCCCGAGGGCGGCACAATCGTGTTGTAGGCGCGCGCCAGTCGCGTGATCGAATCGAGCAGGATCACCACGTCCTTCTTGTGCTCGACCAACCGCTTCGCCTTCTCCAGCACCATCTCCGCAACCTGCGCGTGACGCTCCGGCGCTTCATCAAACGTCGAACTGATCACCTCGGCGTGGACCGTTCGCTTGAAGTCCGTCACTTCCTCGGGGCGCTCATCGATCAGCAACACAATCAGGATCGCCTCGGGACTGTTGGTGAGCACGGAATTGGCGATCTTCTGCAGCAGGATCGTCTTGCCTGTGCGCGGCGGGGCGACAATCAGTCCGCGCTGGCCTTTGCCGATGGGCGTGAACAGGTCCATGACGCGGCTATTGATCTCGTCGGATACCGTTTCGAGGATGAACCGGCTGGTCGGAAAGTAAGGCGTGAGATTATCGAACATGATCTTCTCTTTCGCCTTGTCGGGATTCTCCCGATTCACCGCCTCGACCTTCAATAGCGCGAAGAACCGCTCCTTGTCCTTGGGGGGACGCACCTGGCCGGCCACGAGGTCGCCCGTCTGCAATTCAAACCGCCGGATCTGTGAGGGCGAGACGTAAATGTCCTCGGGGCAGGGGAGGTAATTGTACGCCGGCGAGCGCAGGAAGCCGAAACCATCCGGCAGAATCTCCAACACACCCTCGCCGAACATCTGGCCGTTTCGCTCGGCGTTCTTCTTCAGGATTTCAAAAATGATCTCGTGCTTCTTGAGTACAGCCACGGCCTCCACGCCGCCGTCGCGCGCCATCTTCTGCAGGCGCGGCATGGACATGGCCTGGAGCTCGGCAAGGTTCAAGGTCTCGCCCGGCGGCAACTGATTGCGTGGGGCAAGTCCCTCGTCCTTTTCGGCGGTGGCTACGGCAACACCGCCGTTCTTCTCGACGTCCTCCGCTTTCGTTTCCGTCTCGGCTGGGGCGCTCGGCTCGGGCGCCTTCGGTTCATCGTTCTTGCTGGTCTTTGCTCGGGGCATGGTAAGTCTCCTTGATGGTTGCCCAAATGATCTCGGCCTGCTGGTGTAACACCTCCGGCGTGCCATCGTTCCAAATCACAAAATCGGCCCGGTCCATTTTCGCTGCCAACGGCCACTGCGCGCGGATCCGGGTGCGCGCCTGGGTTTCGTTCAAACCTTTCATCGCCAGTCGCGACAGTTGCGTCTGCTCGCTGCAGGCCACCGTAACCACGCAGTCAAATTGTGATTCCGCCGCCACTTCGTATAACAGCGGTATCCCGAAGACGACGAATTCTGCGTGGCCTTCGCGCTTCAGTCGTTCGATGTCTTCCTTCCACATCCTGTCCACCGCCGGATGTATGATGCGGTTCAGTGCCTCGCGCTTCCCGTCGTCGGCGAACACGATGTCGCCAAGCTTGGGTCGATTGACCGTCTTGTCTTCATTCAAAATCTCGTTGCCAAACGTGCGCACAACCTCATCCCACGTAGGTGTGTCCGGCGTCAGGGCCCGATGCGCGTACTCGTCGGCATCCAGGCTGGCCGCTCCCAACAAACGCCAGCGCTCCAAAGTCGTGGATTTTCCCGTGGCAATACCACCCGTGAGACCGACCTTGATGAGCCGTCTCATAGCCCGATTTTCCCTGTTGGATTCATGGGAGATGGTGAACCGATTGAGTGCTAGTGATTCAGGATTGCCTAACGACCAAGGGGCCGAACAACTTCGCCTACATAGATAAAAATAACCGCGCGGACACCCGGCGTCAAGTGTCCAAATCGCTTTTTTCTCGGCGGCCGGCGGGCCGAAGCTCGTGGTCGACCGCTTGTTTCCGCCGCCCTTTTCCTTTCCTGTGGCGGGTCAATGCGATAGATTGCGGGAATCATGCGTTCGATGCGCCAGGATTTGGAGGAGGTGCTTTTGTCCGACGAGCAGATACAGCGTCGCCTCGACGAACTGGCGACAGAAATCCAGCGCGACCATGTGGACAAGGACCTCACGTTGGTCGCCATCCTCACCGGTAGCGTCCGGTTCTGCACGCTATTGGGAAAAGATGTTCCCCACCGCGGAAACTCCCACGCCGACTACGTCGCATTTCATATCCCCAACAGGTTCGTCGTCGGATATGGCTTGGATTACCAGGAGCGCTATCGCAATCTTCCGTGCGTCGGCACACTGCGCACCGAGGCTATTGCCGCGAAGTTGTGAAGATCAACGTCCAGTTTTTCGGTTGCCTCCGTCAATGGGCCGGACAAAATGAGTGCGCTCTGGCTCTGCCGACCAACGCAGATGTGGCCGAAGCCCTCGCCCAACTGTATGCGAAGTTCCCGCGGTTGAAGGAAGCGGACAAATCCATCCTGATAGCCATCGGTCTTGAGTTTGCCAATCGATCCACCAAGCTCCGCGATGGCGATGTGCTTTCGCTAATGCCGCCGCTGCAGGGCGGGGCAGAGCCGGCGACCAACGAATTGCTCATCACGGACAAACCCATCGACGAGGCGGAAGCCACGCTCGGCAAATTCAGCGGCGGCGTGGGCGGCGTCGTGACGTTCTGGGGAGTCGTGCGCGATTTGGAAGACGGCCAGCCCATTCGCGCTCTCGAATACACGGCCTACCGCGAGATGGCCGACCATCAGTTCCGCAAACTCCTCGCTGAGACCCACCAAAAATGGCCGCTGAAGCGAATTCGCATCATCCACCGGCTCGGTGTCATTGCGGTCGGTGAGCCATCCTTGCTGGTCCGGGTGGAAGCCGCCCATCGCGGCGAGGCGTTCGCCGCCGCGCAATTCATCATCGACGAGTTGAAACAACGGATTCCCATTTGGAAGACGGCGGTCCCGCAAAGCTAGCTCTGACGCCACTCTTCATGCACGTCACGTTCAATGTCGTTCCGTCAGTTCGTAGATCCGGCCGAAGAACGGGTGCTTGATTCCGTCTCTGGCGACCCCGGCCGCCATGGCCCCCAGGTGGAACGACTGCTGCAGCGTTTCGAGTTCGGCCGATGGCTTTCTTGTCCACGGATCGCTGATGACCCAGTAAACCGGCCTCCCGGAATGGAGAAGCTCGCGCAGCCGTGCGGGCTCTTCGGAAGCGACGAAGCGGTGCAAGGACGTCGGGCTCAAGTCGCTCCCGACAAACACATTGATACCGCTGATGCGACCGAGCGGCACCGCGATGCGATCGGTGCCGCGGATCAGGTAAGCGTCAACGCGGAGGGGATCGAAGTTTGACACCACGACGGCGTTTGATTCCATCTGTTGGGCACAATAGGAGAGAGTTGTGTACAGGCCCGCATCGTTCCCCGCCGGAAAACCAGCGTGCCGGTTAAGAAGCGCGAGTCCGAAGATCAATGCGCTGACAAGAACAATCACCGTAGCGCGGGCCGCCTTGGCGGGCCACAGAGCCAGCAGGATGGTCACGCCGATCGCATTCGCCAGACAAAACTCGGGAACGAGTCGCAGGAGGAAGCGTTCCTCCTGCCAGTTATACAGCAGATAAAAGAAGACGAATGTGACGGTGGTGGCAACAAGCCAGAGAAGAAACCGCTGTCGAAGAGCGTTGGTTCGCCATCCGGCCCAGCATGCCAGCAACCCAACCACTCCCAAAGCGGTACGAAGCAGTGCCAGCATTTGGTAGAGCCGGCGACCGGATACCAGCCAATAGTCGGGGGGACCAAAGATGCGGCTTGTGTCCGATTCAGCCAGCAGTGATTTGGCGTAGAAGGTCCCGTTTCCATCAATAATCCCAGCAAGCCCCGGCTCGACCAGCCTCAAATGCATGAAGCCGGTTTTTGTGACGTATTCCGCGGAGAACAAAGGTTGACTGGCGTTCCCAGCGAGGCCCCAGTAGCGATAGCTCGTCCGCCAGGGACTGCCAAAGGTTACTTGGTTGTACGCGGCCAAGGTGATGATGAACGGCGCCAATCCGACCGCGAACAAGCCCGCCCGCCGCATACGCTCCCAGCCTGTGTCCTCCCACGGGAGCAATAGGAGAGACGGTGCCAGTAGCAGAATGTTGTCATACCGCACGGTAATGGCGAACCCCAGCACCCCCCCGGCAGCAAGCCACATCAGGGCCGCCCGCTTCCGGTGCCGACTCGCCAGCAGCAACGCCAACGCCGCGGTGGCCAGAAATACGGACGGCACTTCGCTCATGATCTTCTGTGAGTACTGCCAGAAGCCGTAGTTCGCGATCAGGAACAGTGCCGCAAGACATCCGCATAGTCGCCCGCCCAGCCTCGCTCCGATAGCGTAGGTGAGCGCGATCGTACCGAACGCGCAGCAAAAAAGTGAGTAGACACCGTTGCCAAGGAAATGTCCCAGGACCAGGTACGACGGCAGCAACAACAGCGAGGTGCCGAATGGGTGCGCCGAGGGAAAGTCGTGACCATAGGCCGAGACCGCGAGCCGTCCGCGCTCGAGCAAATTCACCGCCGGCACGGCAAAATCAACACTGTCTTGCGGGAGGTTGGCGGCGAATCGAGGCGTCGCGAAGTATCCGAGCCACGCCAGCAGCAACAAACCCACAACGATCAGAACGTCCATGGCCCACGAATGGGCGATCTCCTTCCTGAGGCCCGACAAAAGAGGAATCGTGTTCATCTCAATAATCCGCATCCTGGCGGTGTCCCCCTACCGCACAACGTTCTTGGCCGCGCCTCCCGCAAACGCCCTAATGTTCTCCGCCGTCGTGTCGAGGATGCGCTCCAACGCCTCTTGGCTGTTGAATGCGTTGTGGGGCGTGAAGACCACATTCGGTTTTTTCAGGATCACGTGGTTTTGGATCGCCGTCCGCAGTTTCTCGGGGTTCGTCGCGTCGCCGAGCAACGCGCTTTCCTCGTAAATCGTCTCCTCGCCCTCCAACACGTCCAGTCCGGCACCCGCCAGAATGCCGTCGTCCAGCGCCTTCAGCAGCGCATCGGTGTTCACCAACCCGCCCCGCGCGGTGTTGATCAATATCGCGCCGCGCTTGATTTTGTGGATGTTGTCCCGGTTGATTAAGTGATGTGTGTGGCGATTGTACGGCGCGTGCAACGTGATGATGTCCGAACGCCCGAGCAGATCATTCAATTCCGCGTACTCGAACCCCAATACCTCCGCCCAGAAGTTGTCCCGCTTGACGTCGGACGCCAGCACCTTCATCCCAAACCCGCGCGCAATGCGGATCACGTGCAGGCCGATGCGCCCCGCGCCGACCACGCCGATGGTCTTGTCCTTGAGATCGAACCCGCGCAAGCCCTCCAAGGAGAAGTTTCCCGCCCGCACGCGCACAAACGCCTCATGCACTTTCCGTGACAACGCCAGGATCAACGCGAACGTGTGCTCCGCCACCGTGTTCTCGCCATAGAATGGCACGTTGCACACCGTAATCCCGCGTCGCGCGCATTCTGTCATGTCGATGTGGTCGAATCCCGTCGACCGCGTCGCAACCATCTTCAACTTCGGCAGCTTCGCCAACCGTTCCCCCGTCAACTTCGAGTAAATAAAAGGCGACACAATCTCCGCGTCCGCAATCCTGGCGAGATGCTTGTCCTCCAGCACCCCCGGAAGCGCAATGATCTCCTGTGTCCTATCTGCCCGTCCCCGCAGGTACTTCTCTTCCCAGGGTTGAAGTTCAAGAAAGGCAATCTTCATTTCGCTGCCCCTTCAGAATGGAAGCCAACACGGCGACACCACTCCCGGTACGCAAACGGCGAGATTTCGCTCGGCTTGATCTCGCTCCGCCCGCCCCAGAAGACGTTGGTGCAGGAAACGGAGATGCCCGCTTCCTTCAGATGTTCGTCGATCGCGGCTTTGTGGGCGAGGAGCACGGGTTTGTTGGTCCCGTGCGCTACGCCCATAACGTTAACATTGTGAAACTCCGGTCCGCCCTCACGCCAATACGCGTGCGTCATAATATGATGGCGGCCCACCTCACGCCCGGCGTCGACCTCGCGGCCCGGCGGCACCGCCCAGTGGAACAGCGCGTTGTAACGCGTCACCTGTTCCCCATTGGCGACGGGCTTGACGTGCTCCAAAAATGTCGAGAAACGACCAATGATCTTGCGCCGATTCAACTCTGCGGCAACTTCGAGGAACTGTTCGAGCGGGACCCCGGCTTCTTTCGCTCGCGCCGCCCAGATATCCGGCGTGAGATCCTCGGGGGCAAATTCCCGCTTGAGTGCCATCAACACTCGCCATTCCAGATCGTTCAGTTCGGTCACGGAAACGTCCGTTACGTCGGCCAAAACTTCGGTACGGCTACCGGGTTCGAGTCCCCGCCGTCTTACGTGCCCGACCCCGAGAGCAAACAGCTTCTTCGCGGGTAGGAGAATGAATTTTTCGGCACCGGTCTGCCGCACGAGAAACTCACAGTGCTTGGTCATCGAAAAGCCCTGCGGCACCTTGAGCGTGGTCCACAATCGGTATTTCGAGCCGACCGTGGCGGTGTCCGTGGTGCGGATGACAATGTGCCCGCTGAACGGGTCACGCTGGAACATGTAATCGAACGCTGCCTCGAGTTTGTCCTCGGGCACCTGCCACGCCACGAGCGCGCCCTGGGCGAGGCTCGCGGCCAGCAACGTCTGTCGCACGCGGCGGATTATCCCGGCACGCAGCATCGCCTGAATCCGCTCGATGACGACGGTCAATTCGACGGCCGATTGCCGCGCAATCTCGCCGAGCGGATCGCGTTGAAAGCCCTGTAATTGATCCTCGGACACGGCGAGAATCTTCGCATTGATTGGATCGGTCGTTGCGATCGGAACGTCAGCCAGCTTCATAAATCGATTCGACGAATGCCATACGGCTCGTCACTGCATCCAGCATGACAAATCACGAGGAAGGTTGCAATGCCTTCTCGACCAGGGCGCGGCATTCGGGGGTCATCGGAATCGTCAAGGCAATCTGCTGCGCCTGCGGTGTCATCTTGCGCCACGACTTCTGCAAAATGCCGATCATCTTTTCGTCACCCGTCTTCGCCGTTGTCTCGGCAAACTGCGTCTCCAAAAATACCAAACACAGTGCATCCTCCAGCACGCGTCCATCCGGCACGCGCGGGAAATTCCGTTTGCGAATCAAATCCTGCACACGCGACACCATGTCGCCATCGTAGCCTGCCTCACGCAGGATATCGTCCGCTTTCTGCGCGTGAAACTGTTTCAAATCTTCCCGCCACTTGAGGTAGCCGATGCGCCCGGCCGGATACGATTCGCGCGGAATCATCCAGCGGCAGATGTATTGCGCGCGCGCGGCGAGAGCGAAGCTCTTCGGACGCCTCCGGCGCGAGCCGCTCGACCCACCCGCTCAGTCGTTGCGCGTACGGCAGCTCGGTGCCGCGCGGATCCTTTGCATTGGCAGCGTCAATGCGGCCAATCGCGTCTTGAAAGCGGCTCGAATTTATGCAACAAGAATAGGTGTTTCGGGAAGAGAACACAAATAAATGAGTGAGTTGATCAAAGTGGCCGAAGCCGGTGACCTGCGACCCGGCGAATGCAAAACGGTCGCCGTCGGGGAACGCGAATTGGCTCTTTTCAATGTGGGCGGAAGATTCTACGCGACCGATAACGTCTGCCCGCACCGCGGCGGACCGTTGGGCGAGGGGACACTCGACGGCAACGTGGTAACCTGCCCGTGGCACGGCTGGCGATTTGACGTCTGCACCGGCCAATCACCAATGATCCCGACGGCGAAGGTCGAGAAGTTCGAATGCGTGATCGAAGGCAACGATGTGAAAGTGAGACTCAATGGCGCTTAAATCATCCTGGGAACTCGCGCTTGAACGCACCGGCGGCAAATCGACCGCAAAGCTGACGACCGAGCAGAAGGCCAAACTCGCCGAGATTGATCGCGTCTACACCGCCAAGATCGCCGAGCGCGAATTGGAGTTGAAGCCGAAGATTGCTGCCGCCAATGCCGCCGGCAAGGCCGAGGACGCGCAAAAGCTCGACGAAATCTTTCGCAACGAGGTCGCCAAACTCCGCGCGAAGCTCGAAGACGAGAAGGAAAGGGTTCGTCAGGGCAAGTGAAGCGCTCCGTTTGCGCGTTGGTCAGTGGCGGCCTCGACAGTTGTGTGATGCTCGCTTCGTTGGCGCGCCAGTACCGCAAGGTTTATCCCGTCTTTATCCGCCAGGGCCTCACTTGGGAAACTGCCGAGCTTCGTTCACTCCGCCGGTATCTCCGGGCTGCCCGCATTCGCCATCAACCATTGACCATCCTCCATTTGCCTGCAAATGATCTCTATGGTTCGCACTGGAGCACGACTGGCCGGCGCGTGCCCGGCGCGAAAACTCCCGACGAAGCTGTCTATCTCCCCGGCCGCAACCTGATGTTGCTCTCGAAAGCCGCCGTGTTCTGCGCGCTTCACAAAATCGACACCATCGCCGTCGGCTCGCTTGGACATAATCCGTTCCCGGATGCCACGCCCAGATTCTTCCGCAAATTCGCCATGGCCGCCGGCGAAGCTCTCGACTTCCGAATCGAGATCATCGCCCCGTTCCGCAAGCTCACAAAGGAACGGGTCCTGTGCCGCGGTCTTCGTCTCAAACTACCACTCCACCTCAGTTTCTCGTGCATTTCCCCCCGCCGCGGCCTCCACTGCGGCCGCTGCAACAAATGCGCGGAACGTCAAAAGGCGTTTCGAAACGTCGGAATACCTGATCGCACGAAGTACGCTGGCCACTAGCACGCGACTGTGTTATTTGTTGCGCCATGGCCTACGAATCTTTGCGGGAGTTTGTGCAGAAGTTGGATGCCGCCGGTGAACTGAAGCGGATTTCGGTCGAGGTCGATCCGGTTCTGGAAATCACCGAGGTTGTAGACCGCGAGATGAAACTACCGGGTGGCGGCAAGGCGTTGCTCTTCGAGAAATGCAAGGGCTCGCAATTCCCACTGCTGATCAACGCCTACGGCTCGACGAAACGCATGGCGATGGCCCTCGGCGTGAACGACGTCGAAGACATCGCCCGCGAACTCGAAGGCTTGCTCAAGGCCAAACCACCGACCTCCTTCAAGGAAGCTATCGCTCTGCTCGGGACCGCGTTCGAGTTGCGTCACGCGAAACCCAAGAGCGTCAAGTCTGGCACGAGTAAGCAAATTGTTCAGCAGAAACCGAACGTCGCCACACTCCCCATCCAGAAATGCTGGCCGCAGGACGCGGGACGATTTGTCTGTATGCCGCTGGTGATCACGCGCGATCCCGACAACGGCTCGCGCAACGTCGGCACCTACCGCATGCAGGTCATCGACGAGCGGACGACGTTCATGCACTGGCAACTGCACAAGACCGGCGCGCGTCACTGGCGACGCTACATGGAATTGAAACAACGCATGCCCGTGGCCGTGGCCCTCGGCGGCGACCCGGTGTACGCGTTCGCCGCCACAGCGCCGTTGCCGGACGGCGTGGACGAAATGATGCTCGCGGGTTTCCTTCGCAAGAAATCGGTCGAGATGGTGAAGTGCGACACGAACGATCTCGAAGTGCCCGCCGATTGCGATTTTGTGCTGGAAGGGTACGTCGAGCCGGAAGAGAAACTCGATCTGGAAGGCCCATTTGGCGACCACACAGGTTACTACACATTGCCGGAGCCGTACCCGAAGTTTCACATCGAGCGCATCACGCATCGCCGCGACGCGATTTACCCGAGCACGATCGTTGGCGTGCCGCCGATGGAAGATTTCTACATGGGCACGGCCAGTGTGCGCATCTTTCTGCCCGTGTTCAAAGCCAACTTCAACGAAATCGTCGACATGGCGTTGCCCGCCGAGGGCGTGTTCCACAATCTCGTCGTGGTCTCGATCAAGAAGCAATTCCCGTATCACGCGATGAAGGTGATGCATGGATTGTGGGGCATGGGACAGATGATGTTCACGAAGATCATCGTCGTGGTCGACGCAGATGTGGACGTCCACGACACGAGCGGGGTGCTGTTCCGTCTCACGGCGAACATCGATCCCGAACGCGACATCATTTTCACCAAGGGTCCTGCCGACGTGCTCGACCACGCGACGCCTGTCATGGGGTTTGGCAGCAAGATCGGAATCGACGCCACGCACAAACTCAAAGGTGAAGCGAACACGCGTCCCTGGCCGCCCATCATTGCGATGGACGCCGCGGTGAAGAAGCGCGTGGACGACCTGTTGCGCCATGCCACGCACTGACGAGCCGTTCATTTGCCCGAATTGCGGCGCCGAAGTTCCCGCAAAGGCCCGGGCGTGTCCCGAGTGTGGCGCCGACGAGAAGACGGGCTGGTCGGACGATACAATCTATGACGGCACCGGCATCGAAGACCCGGACGAATTCAACTACGAGGATTGGAAACGGCGCGAGGTGGATGGCCGGGGGCCGCGGCGAACGAGCAAGCAGTGGTTTTGGTGGGGCGTGACGATCCTGATTCTGGTGTTGCTGTTGTGGTTGATTGGTTCGCGGCTGTGGCGTGCCATCCCGTAGGCAGTCATTCGCTTTGAAAACAGGATCCGCTATCTTGAAGATCGACAACCGACGCTCGGTAGCTTTGCTGGGCGTCGTACTCCTGGCGGCGCTCGGGCTTCGAATGTTTCATCTCCAGGATCGCGTGCTGTGGTTGGACGAAGCCGATTCGTTGCTGATTGCCAGAGCGGGTCCCGCTGAGATTATCGATGCCGTTCGCGATGATATTCACAGCCCGTTTTATTACCTGATATTACATTACTGGCAATTCATAGTCGGTGGCGAAGCCGGGGCGCGGCGGCTGTCAGTGCTCGCCGGGGTCGCAACGGTGGCCGTGGTGTATGCGATGGGGCGCACCCTCGCAGGGCGTGGCGCGGGGTTGTTGGCCGCAGCGTTTCTGGCGGTGTGTCCTCTGCATGTTTGGTACTCCCAGGAAACTAGGATGTATGCGTTGCAGACGTTGCTCGTGACCTTGTCGTTCCTGTTCATGGTATTGGCGTTACGGCAGCGACGAGCGGCGCTCTGGATGGGTTATTCGGTCGTTGCCGCGCTGAGCCTGTACGCGCAGTACGCTTCGGTCTACGCTCTCGTTGCTCAGAATGTGTTTGTCCTTGCCTATAACCGGCGGGATCGCCAGAAACAGCATTACTGGTTGGCATCGCAATGCGTCGTGATGGTCCTGTTTGCACCCTGGTTGCCAGTTTTCGTCTCCCAAACGAGGATGGGCATGGGCAGCTCGTGGATGGAGCCGCTGGAGTTCAGCCGGGTACTGGCCTTCTTCTCACTCTTCAGTGGTGCGTACCTCGGAGACCCGCATGGGCGTTCTGTGTCCGTGGCGATCACAATGGCGGCGTTGATCGTTCCGATAACGATTTTGTTCCGCCGCCGGGAGTCTCGTCAATTCGCCGCGCTGCTGGCTCTCTGGTTCGTTGTGCCGGTGGTTCTCCTGGCAATGCAGTCATTGAATCAAAACCGCTTCCTGCCGCGTGCGTTGCTATGCACGACACCACCGCTCGCCTTGTTGCTGGGCTGCGCCGTGACCCAGCCGGGCAAAATGGCCACCCGCACCGTTCTGGTTCTCACCGGGATCGCCCTCTTCGTTGCGAATCTCTATGCCTTGCGAAATTACTATTTTTTGGAGAATCGATGGGTGAAATCCGATTTGCGCGAGGCTGCCGGCAAAGTCGCGAAAGAATTTCAAGCGGGTGACGTGGTTGTGCACATAACGGAATCTTCGCTTCGACCGTTTCAGTGTTACCTGGGAGATGGAGTCGGTCAAGGCGTGATCGACCCGCCTGCGTACCTGCCGCATAAGTTCCGTGTAATAGGAGATGAGCGCCTGCCACAATCCACCAGTGAGTTCCGGCGCATCTGGCTGGTTCTGTATCCGGATCGATTTCATCCAAACCTAGCGGAAACGACCCGCAACTGGATGAATCACCATCACCATTTCGTTCGCGCGCTCTACGACTCCGGCACCGTTTTCGTTGGCCTTTACGAACGTCAAGACCCGCAACTGGTCCCAGCCGCCATGCAGAACTCCCAGAAGTCTTGATTGCCATCGCCGTCGCACTTACAGTGGCGGGCGCGAGGCGCGACAGTTTTGATGAAGCATTCGGATTTTGTTCATTTGCATTTGCACACGGAGTACAGCCTGCTCGACGGGGCATGCCGCATATCGGACGTGGTCGACAAGGCGCATGAGTGCAAGATGCCGGCGGTGGCGATGACCGACCATGGCAACATGTTCGGGGCGATCGAATTCTACAAAACCGCTCAGGAGAAAGGGCTCAAGCCGATCATCGGCTGCGAAACCTACATCGCCCCCGGCTCGCGTCTCGACAAGAAATCCACCAACGCCCGCGACGCCGCGTTCCATCTGGTGCTGCTGGCCAAGGACGAGGTCGGCTACAAGAACCTTGTTAAACTCGTTTCCTCCGCGCATCTCGAAGGCTTCTATTACAAGCCGCGCATCGACAAGGAGATCCTCGCCCAACACTCCAAAGGACTCATCGGCCTCACGTCCTGCCTCAAAGGCGAAGTCCCAAACAAGATCAAAGAGGGCCAGATCGATCTGGCGAAAGCCGCGTTGGACGAGTATCGCCAGATTTTCGAGCCCGGCGATTTCTATGTCGAACTCCAGAACCACGGCATCGAAGAGCAACGCACGGTCAACCGCACGCTGATCCCGTGGGCGAAGGAGTTCAATCTTCCCATGGTCGCCACCAACGACGTGCATTACGTCGAACGCGAGCATTGGGAGGCGCACGATTGCCTGATTTGCCTGCAGACACAGTCGCTGCTCTCCGATGAAAAGCGGATGCGGTACGTAGCCCAGCAGTTTTATCTGCGGACGCCGGAGGAAATGCACGAATTATTCGCCGAGACGCCCGAAGCGCTCAAGAACACCCTAGCGGTCGCCGAAAAGTGCAATCTCCTGATGGAATTCGGCAAGCTTCGGTTTCCTGTTTACGAACCGCCAACGGGGTTCACGCGTGAACATTACCTGCGGCATTTGTGCGAGCAGGGGCTGCGCGACCGGTACGGCATCGAATGGAAACAGCCGAAAAACCCGCAGGAAAAGCAGATCGTTGACCGCGTGGAGTTCGAATTGAAGATCATGGAGAAGACGGGCTTTGTCAGTTACTTCCTGATCGTCTGGGACTTTGTCCATTTTGCGAGGAGTAACGGTATCCCGGTCGGCCCCGGTCGTGGCAGCGCCGCCGGCAGCGTGGTCGCGTACATCTTGAAGATCACCGACATCGATCCGCTCCGCTACAACCTGCTCTTCGAGCGTTTCCTCAATCCCGAGCGTATTTCGCCGCCCGATATCGACATGGACTTCTGCTACAACCGCCGCCCCGAAGTCATCGATTACGTGCGCAAGAAGTACGGTGATGATCACGTCGCCCAGATCATCACGTTCGGCACACTCGGCGCGAAAATGGTCGTGCGTGACGTCGGTCGCGTGATGGGGCTTTCGTACGGCGAGTGCGACCGGATCGCCAAGATGATCCCGCCGGACATCGGCATGACGCTGAAGAAGGCACTGGAGATCAATCCTGAGTTGAAGGGCGCCTACAACAACGAGGCGACCGTCAAACGCGTGATCGATTACGGGTTCACGCTCGAAGGCCTCTCGCGCAACGCTTCGACCCACGCCGCGGGCGTGGTCATCGGCGCCGAGGCCCTGACGAACGTTGTTCCGCTTACCACGGGCACGAACTCGAACGAAATCGTCACGCAGTACTCGATGAATCCACTCGGCGATCTCGGTCTGCTGAAGATGGACTTCCTCGGGCTGAAGACACTCACGGTGATCAAAGACGCGCTCGATCTGGTCGAGCAAACCACGGGCCGGCATCTCGATATCGACGAGATTCCCCTGCATGACAAGAAGACGTTCGATCTGCTGGCGAAAGCCAACACCATCGGCGTGTTCCAACTTGAATCTCAAGGGATGCGTGATTTGTGCCGCCGCATCGGCGTCGACTCCATCGACGTGATCATCGCGCTGATCGCTCTGTTCCGCCCCGGGCCGATGAACATGCTCGACGATTACGTCAACCGCAAACACGGCAAGGTCAAGGTCGCGTACGACCATCCCTTGCTCGAACCAATCCTCCGGGAAACGTTCGGCGTATTCGTGTACCAGGAGCAGGTGATGCAGGCCACGAGCGCCCTGGCGGGTTACTCGCTGGGCGGCGCCGACGTGCTCCGCCGCGCGATGGGCAAGAAAAAGCCGGAGGAAATGGAGAAGCAGCGCGAGATTTTCATCAAGGGCTGCCACGAGAAGAACAAGATCCCGCGGGGCAAGGCCAACCAGATTTTCGACATGCTGGCGAAATTCGCCGGGTACGGCTTCAACAAGTCGCACAGCGCCGCCTATGGTGTCGTTTCGTACCAGACCGCCTGGCTCAAGGCCAATTACCCCGTCGAGTTCATGGCCGCGCTTCTTTCCAACGAACTGGCCAACACCGACAAGATCCAATTATTCATCAACGAGTGCAAACGCATGGGCATCGAGGTGCTGGCACCCGATGTCAACGAGAGCGGCGTGCGCTTCACCGTGCGCGGCGGCAAGATTCGTTTCGGCCTCGCGGCGATCAAGAACGTCGGTGAGATCGCGGTGGAAAATGTCATCCGCGTGCGCGATGCGGGCGGACGGTTCCAGTCGTTCGAAGATTTCTGTACCCGCGTCGACCTGCGGATTGTGAACCGGAAAGTGCTGGAATGCCTGGTGAAATGTGGCGCATTTGATTCGTTGGGGGAACTGCGAGCGGTGGTGTTTGCGGCGGTCGAGTGTCAGATGAACCGCGCGGCCAGCGCACAACGCGACCGCGAACGCGGGCAGACGGCGCTCTTCGATGTGGAGCCGGTCAATGCGCAACACAGGGCCACGGGGCAACCACCCGCGGTTGACTGGTCGCAGAGCGAGATGCTCGCCTTCGAGAAAGAACTTCTCGGATTCTACGTCACCGGGCATCCGTTGAGCCAGTATGCCGAGGTATTGCGACGTTACGAACTCGCCTCGTCGGGACAATTGACACAACTCCAGGACGGACAGATGACCCGCATCGGCGGGATCATCAGCAAATTGACCCCGAAAACGACGAAGCAGGGCAGGCCGATGGCCATCATGACGCTGGAAGACCTCGATGGCTCGGTGGAGATATTGGTTTTTCCCGAGTCATACGCCAAATATGCGGCGAGCTTGAAAGCGGACGCCGCGATCTTTGTATGTGGCATGGCCAATTTGCGCGAAGACAAACCCAAGATTGTCGCCGACCAGATCATTCCGCTGGACGACGTGCCGAAGAGATTCACGAAGGCGGTTCACATCCGTCTCTCGGCCGGCACGACGGAGGATTCCATTCTCACCCGCGTTCAGCACGTGCTGCACGCGCACAAAGGGAGTGTGCCTGTTTTATTCTGCTTCATTTACCCCGACGGCAAACTGGTCTTTCTGGAAGCGCACGAACATTTCTCCGTGTCACCGACGCAGCAATTCGTGCGCGACGTCGAGGCCATCCTCGGCGAAGACAGCGTCTGGCTCAAGGTGGACACCGAGAAGCTGGCCGCGACCAACGGCAGCCGCCGCGAGCGCCGCTTCGCCGCGGCGTAAGGCCTGCTGGTCGCAAGTCGTCACGGTCTACTCCGCAAGCGGGTGGCTTGAGATCTTTCTTATTGCCCAGTCCAACAGCCTCACGGCTGTCACTTCGATGGAATGGCGAGCTTCTGCCCGACCTTTAGCGAGTCGCTGGTCAGGTTGTTGGCCTTCCTCAAGTCGGCAATGGTGACGCCGTTATTCTTCGCAATGGACGTCAGCGTATCGCCCTTTTGAACCACGTACTCGTTGCCATTGGCCGGCGCAGTCGATGAATTGGCAGCGCCACCGCCACCGTGCGAACCACTCATGGCCCCGAGTTCTTTGGCCAGTTGATCGAGGATGACCTTCTTGTCCGTCTCACGGGCAGCGTCGAGCGCCTTCACGCGCGCCTCCAATGCCTGCAGGTCGTTAACCGAAGCACTTGGTCCGGATTGATGCACTTCCGCGAGTTGCGCCTGGATTTGTTTGAGGTCCTGCTGGATTTGCTGCTGGTTGAATTGGATCGCATCGACATCCGCTCGGAGCTTGCTGACGCGCTCGTCGATGATGGATACCTGCTGAGCGATGGTTTGGTCCTCGGCTGGCGCAGATGATGCACTGGCGACACTGAGGACAGCTAGTGCGGCAAAAACGAGAAGCTCCTTGTGTTTCATGGTGGCAGTCTAGAAACCATGCGGAAACGTTGCAAGTCCCGAATCTCCATATGCCGAACGCCATAGCCCGGAGGCCAATAATGGCTGGCCTGAATCGTGCTTCCTTAGAATGACGGACCAGTATTTCATGAGCACAACCGATCTTCAACATACCGAGGAAATGGCGGTTGAAGCAGAGTTGGGAGGCCCCGTCCCATCCCCAATTGCGACGGATTCGGTCACCCCGCTGTTCACCAATCCCGCCGACTGGTTCGTCCCCCCATTCCCTGAGAAGTTGGAGGATTTGGACGTCAACCCCGGCTTCCTCGCCGATCTCGCTCTGAAGACCGTGCCGCTGGATAGCGACTGCAGCACCAGCACGATCGCGGCCCGCATGCACCTGGGCATGATGATCACCGAGGCGCTTCTCCAGCGGTTGTGCCACGACAAATTTATTGAAATCAAAGGTGTAGTGGGCCTGCACAACCATCGCTACGCGATGCTCGACCACGGCTGGGAGGAGTTGCGACGGCTCACCAGCTTTTGCAGTTACGCCGGTCCGTCTCCCGTCTCACTGAAGTCATATACGGAGATGATCACGCAGCAGGTGCGCAACCGTCCGCCCGCGTCACGCCAGGCCCTCGATCAGGCGATGTCGAACCTGATTCTCTCCGATTACGCCAAGGAAATCATCGGTTTGGTCATCGGTTCGGGACGCAGCCTGTTCCTCACGGGACCGTCTGGCAACGGCAAGACCGCCATGGCGCGAGCACTCGTCGACGCGCTCCCCGGCGAAGTCTGGATCCCGTATGCCATCGAAGTGGACGGCCAGGTGATCCGCGTCTTTGACACCCACAACCATTCACCCGTTCCGCACGCGAACGACAATTATGATCGCCGCTGGGTGCGCATCCGTCCGCCGCTGGTGGTGGTGGGCGGAGAATTGACACTCGACAGCCTTGAACTCGCGTTCACCGAGACGCAGCGTTTTTACGAGGCGCCGCTGCACATCAAGTCCAACGGCGGCGTGTTGGTGGTGGATGATCTGGGCCGCCAGCGCTGCTCCGCGACGGAATTGTTGAACCGCTGGATTGTGCCGCTGGAATACCGCGTCGATTACCTCACGTTGAGCACCGGCAAGAAGATTCAGGTGCCGTTCGAGCAAATCGTGGTGTTTGCGACGAACCTTAACGAATCCGATCTCGAAGACGAAGCGTTCATGCGCCGCATGGGCTACCGCCTCCACGCCGAGCCACCCAGTCCCGAAACCTACACCGAGATCTTCCTGCGGTATGCCCGCTCGCGTGGGTTGTTCGCGGACGAAAACCTGATTCCGCAGCTGTTGCGGAAATATCAGGTCGAAGGGCGCATCCCCAAGGCGTGTGATCCGCGCGATTTGATCGACCGCACCATCGACCGCTGCCGCCTGCTCCGCCAGCCCGTCAAACTCACCGAAGAAGGCCTCGACATCGTCTGGAAGGGCTATTTCGGCCAACCCAGCACCGATCCAAAGCGGCGTTGACGCCTCAACTTGGCTTTGTTTCATCCAGTTTTCCACGCCGGCTTGAATAAACTTTGGTTCGTTCTACGAAATCACGCTTTTTTGAAGCGACCCCGTCGTGCCCAGGTCGCAATCATGTTTTTTTGAAGCGACCATGTTGTGCTTGGGTCGCAATTCGTTTTTTTACGCCCGCCCTACCTCCCCTATGGTAGGAACGGCTCTCCGAGCCGTCCGCTCATCCCCATCGCGCCATCCCTTGCCGTGGTCGTCAGCCGACCGCTATGTCAAACAACACAACAACTCGGATGGATGCTACCACACGCCCCCCACCGCGTCCAGCAAGAAATATCGTTGGCGGATAACAAGGGCGTATCGGGGCGCCAGCCACCATTCGAGACAGACAGATGTAGCCACGGCGCTCTGTCGCCGTGCGGGGACGCGCCCCGACAGAGTGGGGCGGCTGCGACACGGCCAAATGTGCCAGTGTCCACATGCATCCCGCCGCTTTCCGAAAACAAGCAGGGCATTGCCAGCGCCGGAGTTTTTCAATATCGTTGGCCACATGAACCATGATCTGAAAGGAAAGGTCGCGTTGGTCACGGGCGCATCGCGCGGGATCGGTCGCGCCATCGCCGAACGCCTCAGCCGTGACGGCGCCGCGGTCGCCGTGAATTACGCCTCACAGACCGCGGCAGCCCGCGAACTTGTCAGCAAAATCGAATCCGCCGGCGGAGAGGCGTTTGCCATTCAGGCCGACGTGGCGCGCGTCGCGGACGTCGTCCGGCTCTTCGACGAAACCATCGCCCGCTTCGGGAAGCTCGATATTCTGGTGAACAACGCCGGCATCATGTCTACCAAGCCGGTTAGCGCCGTGACCGAGGCCGAGTTCGACCGCATTTTCGCGGTCAATGTGAAAGGCACGTTCTTCGCCTGCCAGCAGGCCGCCACGCGCATGGCCGACGGCGGGCGCATCATCAATCTGTCCAGCTCGACCACCGCTCGGATGATGCCGAACTACGGAACCTATGTCGCCACCAAAGGCGCGGTAGAACAGTTGACGCGTTCGCTCGCGGGGGAACTCGGACCGCGCCGCATCACGGTCAATGCGATTTCGCCGGGCCCGACCGAGACGGAGTTGTTCATGGACGGCAAAACTCCGGAACAGCTCCAGCGCTTTGCCCAGCAGGCCGCCCTCGGACGCCTCGGTCAACCCGCCGAAATCGCCAACGTCGTCGCCTTCCTCGCCTCCGACGCCGCCGCCTGGGTGACCGGCCAGAACCTCCGCGTCAACGGCGGCATCGCGTGAACGAAGACCGTTGTCCCGCTCCGGTTGTAGCGGCGCTTCTGTGAAGCGCCGGTCTCCTCACCGTGCCGCTCCAGCCTGCCTCCACCTCTCGTCCGGTTCTGGCGGGGGTCTGGCTCACCCGGAGCCGCCCCTTCGCGCCGAGTCCGTGCCGCATTGTAGGGCAACCGCTCCGGTTGCCGTCGTAGTGTAGCCGCGGCGCTCTGTCGCCGCGCCCGTTAATCCCCCTTCGAATGCGCATCCTTGCCATAGTCATATCGGTAACCACGGTTGGAGTTTGGAGGAAACCGCCCAACTCCTGCCTTGATGTTCGGGCGTCGTAGGTTCAGGTTTGGGTCTTCAAGCACCCGAACAGGCTGGGTATATGAAATCAAAACAACTTGCGAACGTCTTGATCAAGATTCTGGGGCTTTACGTCTGTCTATGCGCTATCCCGGGATTGGTTGCCGGCATTGCGGCTGGTTTTGCCTGGGCCCTGGGAGCGCCAAAATGGAATGACACAATTGCCTACATGTTGCCCGAGGCGGTTGAGGATTAAGGGAGGCACTCGCACGAAGCTGTTCCCTAATGTTAAGGTTCAAGATGGCAAACAGCTAAGCAAGAGTGCTAAACGTTGGGAGAAAGCATGGGAGAATTGGGGCAAAAGATTTTCTCAAAGGGAGTCACGCAGATAATTCCCCAAATTAAGACACCGCCCCGAAATCTGCTCAAAAGTCAAATTAAGGCACCGCCGGTCTATCGGTAGTGTCCTAATTTGAAATCAGATTGCCATTTTGCGCTCTAGGCACCATGCGTCGAGCGACTTTCCTTCAATTTTACAATGAGGCCAGTTTCGGCCCGAAAATGCCTTGTAGCCCATTGAAATCTTTGTGCCCTTGGGTGGTTGCGGAATGAACACGAATTGAGGCCACAAGCAAAGGATTGCCTGTTTATGCTCTCTATAGGGAGACTGGTGCAGAGCCGGAGTCATCACGATATGTGTGATGCCCAATTTGGCACAGATTAGTGGAAGCTTCGCCTTGTTGGAGCCCATACCGTCGTCAGCCGTGATTACTATCCAGTCCTTTTCCTTCTCCAACAATGGAATCCACTTTTCGTCCGGCGTACCGGGCTCATAGCACTCAGTGAGGTGCAACGTCTTGAGGTCGGGATAATCTTCGGAATAAATCTGGGAAATCTGTACTGGTAACCGCTTGCTCAAGCATTCATCGAAAAAGAGCTTCACGCTGCCTTTTCAATTTCCACACAATAGCGAGAGGCCGCTATTACCGAATCGACATCAACATCATAGTTCTCTGCCGCTTTCTTTTCGCTCCCTTCCGCTACAGCGGCCTTCCAAAGAGTGCGAGCCCTATAGCCCGTCCCTACGACAACGGGCTCGCCGAAGCAATAGGCCGGATTCATCCTGATGATGATTTCTTTTTTCCCCTTGCGAGGTGTCCATCGATAAGCGGTGTAGGCGGACGCGGTAGTTGAATCGTTTGCCATCACCGGCCACCCGAAGGCCAAACGGTGCTATGCATGGAGCTTCCTAGAGGGCAGCGAGCCGCATTATGTCACGGCTTTGGAGATTCCCCCCGTTGACTCTCCACAGACTGCTGTGCGAGCTGCTATTGCGAGCAAGGCGCAGAAGTGAAGATTTCACCCATTCTCTGGGGCCTTCTTTGCATTGCGATGGGAGTAGTGGCCATTATTACGGGTCGAGTTATACTTCCAATGATGTTCTTCTTTACACATCGAGAAAGACAGCCAACCGCTTTTTGGGTCTCTGTGTGGATTTGGCTACTGCTTGGGGTTGGGCTTGTGATTTACGGGCTGCTGCACAAGATTTCAAATTAGGACACTACCGGTCTATCCCCCAGCTTGACAATTTCCGCCGAATTCGCTACATTTCTACTGAACATGAAGTCAGTGCATCAAAACATCACCGCAGTCCGGGCGTCGTATTATTGGTTTTATTTTAGCCAGCCCTGTCTGCGGGCTATGTGTTGATGCCGGAAACGTTGACACCAAACCGTCCCGCAGGCGCGGGACGGTTTTTTTATTCCCAAAACCGCACCGCGTACAGGACATAAGGAGCAAAGGAATGATCATCGTGCTAAAGCCGGGAACCAGTGAACAGGATGTCCAGCAGGTCGCGGACGCGGTGAAGAAGTTCAACTACGAGCCCCGCCTGATCCGCGGCGTCGAACGCACGGTCGTCGCCTGCATCGGCGATGAACGCAACCATCACACTCTCGAATCCCTCATCGTCCTGCCCCAGGTCGAGAGCGTCACTCCCATTCAGAAGAAGTACAAGCTCGTCAGCCGCGAATATCAAGGGCGCGATACCGTGCTCGACGTGGCCGGACTCAAGATCGGCGGCGGCACATTCCATGTCGTAGCGGGCCCGTGCTCGGTGGAAAACCAGGCGCAAACGATGGAAACCGCGAAAGTGGTGAAGTCGTACGGCGCGACACTTTTTCGAGGTGGCGCATTCAAGCCGCGCACCTCCCCGTACGACTTCCAAGGATTGGGTCGTGACGGACTTGAAATCTTGAAGCAGGCCCGCGCGGCCACGGGATTGCCCATCGTGACCGAAGTGATGTCCCCGCAAGACGTGGAAATGGTGGCGTCTTACGCCGACATCCTCCAGATCGGCGCGCGCAACGCCCAAAATGTCCCGTTGTTGGCCGAGGTCGCCGCGTCGGGCAAGGTCATCCTGCTCAAGCGCGGGGTGTCCGGGTTGATCGACGAATGGTTGCTGGCTGCCGAGTACATCTGCGTGCACGGTAACAGCAAAGTGATCCTCTGCGAGCGCGGCATCCGCACCTTCGAACATGCCTGTCGCAACACGCTTGATCTCAGTGCGGTCGCGGTTGCCAAGAAGGAAACGCACCTGCCGGTATTCGTGGACCCCAGCCATGCGGCGGGCCGCTTCGACATGGTGATCCCGCTCGCTCGCGCCGCCGTCGCCGTGGGCGCGGACGGCCTGCTGGTGGAGGTGCATCCCGACCCGGCCACGGCCCTCAGCGACGGCGGCCAGCAACTCAAACCCAAACAGTTCGGCCAGTTGATGGCGGAAATCCGCCCCATCGTCGAAGTGATGGGCAAACAGTTGGGCAGAGCGTAACGTTCCGGACCAGTGCTTCGTCAAACTTGATTTGAAGGCCATGTTTGGTCGAGGGTGAAACCCTGTTCCTCTCCCCTCGGGGGAGAGGATTAAGGTGAGGGGGTGCCCGTCAATTGAACTTTGACGGAGCGTCAGGACACCTCGCCAGTTGCATAGAGGCGGGGAGTTTCTTCAGCCGTTGTTTGAGCCTCGGGACCATTTGCCGAGACACAGCAAGGCGGTTGCCATGATGCTGCTGATGCTGATCGTAGCGCCCAGCTTCAAAGCGGGTGGTGAGAAGCGCACGACGATCCGCCCGGTGCCCGCTTGGGGAATCACGAGACCTTGGAAAGCGCCGAAGACCTCGATCAGCCTGGTGTGTTTGTCATCGGGCGCCCAACCGGGGTAAAAAGCCTCAGAAACAAACACGATGCCGGGTCGGCTCACGCTGTAGGTGATCGAATAGCACTCGGGTGTCAGGCTCTGGAATTGAACGGAGTCGTTGTCGCCCGCTCCGTGGTTCGGCTCGTCCCCGCGCAACTCGTCGAATGAGAAGGGTTCGCTTACGGCCACCTCGTTGTGCCAATCAATATCGCCACGTTCCAGGGCCGCCAACAGTTCACCTCGGGAATCGTAACGGCGAATCCGTGCAAAGAACTGTGCGCGCGGCAGCGAATTCGTGCGCGCGCCCAACCAGTCCTTACCGTTCTCGTCACGTTCCATGGTGACCTTGATATTTTGAATGTCGATCTTGGCCGCCTGATTGGTAATGGTCTGGAATCTCCGAACCGAGTCCAAATAAAAGCTCGTGAAGCCCTCCGGGACTTCCAGGAACTCATGGAAATAGGGGAGGTTCCGAAACGTGGCAATTTCCTCACCGACTCGACCTTGGATAATCTGGCCGAATCGAAATGGACCGCGTTGTTCCCGATAGTCTTTCAAGAGGGAAAGCAAACGGCTGGTGTCCGGATAACACTCGTCGGGACTGACGGCGCCGCGGTGGAAACTTCCGTACGCGTGATAAAAGTCGGCAGCGGAGACGAGCAGGAGGCTGCATAAGCACGCCGTTTGAATCCATCGCGTTTGATTACGAATCACGCCTAAGACGGCCAGGGCGCACAGGATTGCCAGGACCAGAGCGAAAAACGTCTCGTGCCGGGACCAGGTCAGCCTGTCGAGGTTCCGCAGTCCGCCACTCAGCAGTCCGCCGCCCGCGTACAACACCAGGGCCAGACAGGCGAAGCCCGCTGCCGGAAGTAGTACCGGCCAGGGGCGCACCCCCTGCACTCGACGACGAATGAGGTCTACCCCGTACGCGCACAGGGTCGCCGCGGCAAACGTGGCAACACAGGACATTCTCGCGGGGACACGGAAGAGGGATACGCCCGGAAGAATCCGGTACAGGATCTGGAACAAGCCACCGTATCGACCCAACATGAACCACGTTGCCGCCGCCCAGATGGCCAGCCAGAACCCGAGGCCGCGTTTGTCTTCGATTCGTCGCCAGTTGAACAGAATCAAAAAGAGTGCCAGCCAGAAGATTTGTCCGGAGTAGGCGCCGAATTCCCAGTATTGCCAGAAGCCGGGCTTGGCGCCTACGGAACCGTTGATCATGACAGTCTGGCTGTGCGGATCAACCCCCCAGAATGGCTCCGGAGAGCCCGTGGATTGAGAAGTTCCAAAGAAATTGGGCACGAAAAGCGTCAGGACTTGATCGTATGGCAACGAGGAGTCAGCCAACGCTTCGGCTTCAAATAACCGGTTCGGTCTGGCTGTGCGCCACCAATTCTCGGCCCCCGGCACCACCATTATGGCAGCCAGTCCGAAGACGAGCACGAACGTCCCGACGATTTTTGGCAGGTCCCTTCGTGCAACCCGGCGGACAGCCATGCGGGGGCTGGAGACTTCCTCGCGGTGAACGCAGTAACAGCGATACAACCAGTATGCGGTCACCAGATACCAACAGTAGAGGGTCGCCTGTGGAAATCCCGCCAGTAGCGATACGACCATGGCGCCCACGAGGCCGAGCCAGGACAACCGTCTCCGATCACGCGTGAGGCGGTGGACAAAGAGTAGTTGGAGTGGAAGCCACGCAACGGGCTGAAACGCGGCAAAACTCGCAATTCGCAGGGAAGCAAAGCCGGAGAAACAGAAGACGAGCGCACCGGTGACCGCCGCGATCGGACTGAGCTTCAGCCGCTTGAGAAAGGCATACGTGAACAGACCGCCGAACAGGTAATGCAATACGATGTATCTCTGGTAGGCGACGAATGGCAATCGTCCATTGTGAACAAAAGGAATCAGGAGCCATTGCGCCGGATAGAACCCGCCCACCTGGAGATCCGAGTAAAAGGGCGACCCGTCGCGGACCCCCGGAAACCAAAGAGGCAGCCGCCCCCCTTGGACCGATTTGGCAAAATAATTCACACCCGGGTAAAACTCCGTCAGGGTATCGTTCCAGATGAAACATCGTCCGTTCAGAAACCCCCAGTAAAAGAAGCCCAGAAATGCTGCCAGAAAAGCCACGGCGCAGACATCGGGCGCCAACCGTCTCAGGCGAGAAGCGTTGAGAAGTTTCCCCTTCATAACAATGTCAAGTGTGGCGCGACCGGTGCGCCTCAGGCCCGCGTGACGCGCCAGAGCAACCACAAGCCGAGGAATTCGAAAAAGAGATTTGGCGACCAGAGGATCGCTTCCGGGAACAGCGCGGGGCGGCTCTTCAGCGTGTTGGCCAGTATCATCACAAAGTAAAACGATAGCGCGAGAGCAATACTGAATGCGATGCCGACCGATGTTTCGCGGCGGCTCGTCTTGATCCCCAGGGGAATGCCGATAAGTGTAAAAGCAAGACAGGCGACCGCGCTGGCCACCCGTTGATGCGCCTCCATAAGCGCCGCCGCTGGATAAATGCCGTGCGCGCGCAAATCCCGAATCTCATCCAGCAGTTCCGAGAACACGAGATCCCCCAACTGCCGCGTCGCCCGCGCTTGGCGCAGCGCGCGGCTCAGGTCCATCTCGATCGGGTAATGCTGCGCCGTGGTGTCTGGTCGAATCTTGTGGATGTTGGTGGGTTCCTTCGAATCGCGCGGAAAAACACCGCGCACGTTGTACAGGTCGAGCAGGAGTTTGCGTTCCTCGGGCATCGAGGAGACGATCCCTTTTTGCGCGCGCAGGCTGGACACGACGTTGTTGCTCTCGTCGAGCGAGTAAATCGTCACGTCTTCAATGATGTTTCCCTTCTTCTTGCCTGCGTAGATTACGTAGCCGGGGAAATCCTTGATATAGGTGCCTTCCTCGATCAGCGCCATGGGACGTTCCGAGCCGAGCCGGACAAACATGGTCTTGAACTCGAATCGGCACCACGGGGCGAGGTTGGCATTGATGTACAGGCAACACGCGCTCGCCACCGCGCCAAGCAGGATGACCGGCGCCACGACCTGCCCGAGGCTCATTCCGCTGGCGCGCATGGTGATGACTTCGTTGTCGGCGCTCATGCGCCCGAAAATCAGTATCGCCGTCGCCAACATCGCCATTGGCAGGGAGAGACTCAGGACGTTCGGCGTCATCAGGAGCACGAAGTAACCGACCACTTCCAGACCAACTTTCTGGTTCACCAACATGTCGCTAAGTTGCTTGAGGATACGAGCCAGCAGCAGCACGAAGGTGCATACACCGATTGTCAGAAGCAGCGTAATGACTGCTTGGCGTGTGATATACTTCGCGAGGATTTTCATTCGCCGTGAGTACAACTAGCAATTTTTCCGCGTCAACGCCACGCAAAATCCACGTGGGTTCGTTTCAACCTGTGTTGGAGGCAGCCCTGGCGGACGAGGTTTCGGCACGGAAGAAGGCGCGTGGCGTGTTGACTGCGCTGACGATCATCGTCCCCACGCGCCTGCTGGGCCTTCATCTTCAACGGACGCTGGCCCGAATGCTGCCCAACGGTCACGTCAATCTGCGATTCCGCGTCCTGGAAGACCTTTTGCCGAAAGCGCACCAGGCTCCCCGACTCGGCCTTGAACTTCTTTGTGACAAGATCGCCCGAAATGAAATCTCCGCCAACAGCTATTTCGCTCCCGTTCGCGAGACCAAGGGCTTTCGCAATTCGCTGTTGGAGACGTTCAAGGACCTCGAACAAGCGGGCGTCTCGCCGGAGTTGTTCCGCAAAGCCGCCGGCGAGTCCGGCAAGGTTTCCGAGTTGTCGGTTGCCTACAGTGCGTATCGCGAATGGCTGGCGGACCACGCCCTCGTCACGGACTCGGATTTGTATCAGAGCCCAAAGGTGCCGGACGCGGGCTCCGAAGCGTTTCTGTACGGTTTCTACGATCTTACGGCTGTTCAAAGGAAATTTGTGTTGCAACTCTCTCCGACTACGGTCTTCTTCCCGTGGCCCGGCCACAACGTGTACGCGGAACCGCTCTTGGAGTGGTTTCGGTCGCAGCAGTACGAGGTTGCAGGCCGCGTGCCCTCACGCGGCGCAGCGTCAGGGGACGCGGCCTGCATCAAACCCATTGCCACAATTCTCTCCTGCCCGGGCGAGACGAGTGAAGTGCAGGAGGCCGTGCGCGTAGCGCTCGCGTACGTGGCGGCAGAGGGCCGTTCCTTCAACGACGTCGCAATTCTCTGCCGAAGCCGGGAACAATACGACGCGATCCTGCGGGACACGCTCGGCAGCCTCGGAATCAAAGCGTACTTCCGTGGTGGCCGCCCGCTGGCTGAACAAACAGATGCCCGCCTGTTGTCGTTGCTGTTGGCCACGGTCCGCTCGGATTTTAGCCGCGCATCCGTGATGGAGTTGGCATGTCATACCGGCCCGCGCTCGCACTGGGACGCGCTCTCCGTGCAACTCGGCATCGTTGGCGGAGAGCAGCAGTGGATCGAACGTCTCGAAGCGGCGTCGTCCAGACCCGACAAACAACGACGGGAGGCAGATGACGGACGGTATCGCGAGCGATGGCATCGTGATGCCGAACAGGTGTTGGCGTTCGTCAGGAAACTCATGTCGCTTCTCGGTGGGCTGCCGGGCGAAGCGAAATGGAGTGAATATAGCACCACGCTCATCACCGCATTCCGCGGATTGGGTGGCAGGAGCGAAGCCATCGTCGATTGTATCCGCGCCCTGGCCGGGTTGGAGGAGTTTCAGCCGCGAGTGCCGTTCGAGACGTTCGCTGATTATTGTTGGAAAGCGGTCGAAGCAACCTCCGACCAACCAGAGCAATTCCAGGGCGGGGGTATCTTTGTCGGCGACGTCATGAGCGCCCGCGGCTTGTCGTGGCCGCTGGTCATTCTGCTCGGTCTCGTGGAAAAAAGTTTCCCGCGCGTCATCCGCGAAGATCCGCTCCTGACCGATGAGGAACGCGCCCGCATCAGCCCGGACCTGCCCCACAAGCTCGACGGGTACGAGGAGGAGCGGCTCTTGTTCTCGCTCACCACGGAGGCGGCGCGCGAGAAACTTGTGCTCGGTTATCCGCGGTTGGAGCCGTCGACATCGCGTCCCCGCATGGCATCGTTTCTGTTGCTGGAATACGCCGGCGCGAACAACTTTCAGGCACTCGACGAACGCGCCGTCAAGGTTCCGCTATCGCCAGTCCGTCCGGTCGCAGAGCCGTTGAACGAACGCGAGTTTGATTTGGGGGGACTTATGTCGGTCGCGGACAAGCACGGCTACCTCCGCCATGTGTCAGCCCTGTTGGCCGAAGGCGTTGGGAACGCAGGCACACGTTGGCGCGAGCAAGCGCTCACCGCGTACGACGGTCTGCTTGCTGGCGACAATGCGCGGGAGGTCCTCCGTGAGCGTTTCGGCCTGGAAAAACTCGTGATTAGCGCCACCTCGCTGGAGGATTTCTTCGGTTGCCCGTTCTACTATTTCCAAAAGCATATCCTCGGCATCGAGCGATGGGAGGAACCCGAGGCGGCGCTTTCGATCGACGCTCTGGATCTCGGCTCGCTCTATCATGCGATTCTGGAGGACTACTACCAATCGCACGCCCGCGATATCGCGACGGTAGCCAAAAGGCATTTTGATGAGTTTCAGCGCCGTGGCGTGACCGGCTACCCAACTGTCTGGGAGGTCAAGAAGCAGATTGTTATCGAGGAACTGGCTGCGTTCATCGAACGCGATCGGAATGCGTCCGTTGGTTGGCGCCCAACAGACTTCGAAAAGGAATTTCACGGCATTGTTGTCGCCCCGCCCGTGCGGTTGCGTGGCACAATCGATCGCATCGACCGGAGCGACGACGGCATGCGCGCGCGCGTGCTGGACTACAAAACGGGCCGGGTATCGCGCAATGTCCGGGACGACTCGCTGGCGGGTGGTGAAACACTTCAGTTGCCGTTGTACATTCTCGCGGCGGAGAACCTGTTGCCAAAGGTCAGGGTCGACTCGGCCAGTTGCCTTTACTTTACCTTGCGCGGGGGGTATCGAACAGTCACCTTCACGCACGAAGCACTGGACGGTCAACGTCCTGCATTGTCCCACCTGCTCGACACCGCGGCCAATATGATTCGCGGCGGTGTGTTCGCGCAGTACGCCACTGCCGAGGGCTGCCGTCAGTGCGATTACCGCGCGATCTGCGGCAACGGCATCCTGAAACTGTACGAACGGAAGCGCGACGATCCGCGCACGGAACCCTTCTGGTCGATCAAGGAGAGCGTGAAATGACGCGGCCGGTCGACCATGCATCGCGGGATACCGCGGCGAACGATCTCGATACGACGTTTTTCGTCGAGGCCGCGGCGGGCACGGGCAAGACCACCACCTTGGTGGCGCGCATCGTGTCGGCAGTGGGCAAGGGTCGCGCGCGGCTCCGCGAGATCGTCGCGATCACGTTTACGGAGAAGGCCGCAGGGGAATTGAAGTTGCGGTTGCGCGAGAAACTGGAGGAAGCACTCACGGGAACCAAACTCACGGAAGCCTTGAGCGACCTGGAGCGGGCGCATGTCACCACGATCCATTCCTTCTGCGCGTGGATTCTGCGTGAGCGCCCGGTGGAGGCCGTGGTGGATCCGCAGTTTACGGTCGCCGATGAATTGCAGCGGCGACTCTTGTTCGAAGAGGCATGGGACGGGTGGCTGGAAGCCGAATTGGCAAGAAATCCGCCGGCGTTGCACCAGGCGCTGATGCGCGGCGTGGAGTTGGACAGGCTTCCCGAATTGGTTGCGCTGCTGGTCGATCATCGCGACCAACTCGCATTCGCAACCGTGCCGGAGCCCGTGCCATTGGACGTTGCAACAGTGGTGGCGGAATTGAGGTCGTCCGCGCCGACCCTGGAGCGATGCCTGAAACATTTCGTGGAACGCAAGGAGAATGCGTATCTCCGCGCGCGAACCTTGCTCGACACGCTGCCGTCGTTGGAACGGGCATCGACCGAGCGCCAGATCGCGGTGCTTCGGTCCCTGGAAATGATCACGCCGCGGGCGATGGCGCATTTTGATGGCGAAGACGCATTCCGTGAGATGAAAGACGTGGTGAAAGACCTGAAATCGTTGCTGGAAGATTTCGACGCTGCGGCAGATCACAACCTGCTCGTCGAACTGGTCGCTTGGCTGCGCGGGTTCATGGATTATTTTCAAAGGGTCAAACACGAGCGCGCGATACTGGATTTTGATGATCTTCTGGTGAAAACGCGCAATCTGCTCCGCGACAGCACAGAGGTCAGAAACGACTTGCAGCGGCAGTTCAAGTTTGTGCTCGTCGATGAATTTCAGGACACCGATCCCGTGCAAACCGAGTTGGTGCTTCTGCTCGGCGAAGGCGCTTCGGGCAAGCTGTTTGTCGTCGGCGACCCCAAGCAAAGCATCTATGGATTTCGCCGCGCTGATATCGAGATGTACGCCAGCACCCGTCAACAAATCGAACAGACGGGCAAGACGCTGACTTTTCAGCAGAACTTCCGCAGCAAATCCACGATTCTTGATTGGGTGAACGAGGTCTTTTCGAAGATTATCGTCAAACCCAAGAACGGCAATTATCAGCCTGACTATGTTGTGCTGAAACCCCGGCCGGATCTGAAGACCACGGAAGCGGCGGTGACATTGCTTCGGCCGAAACAGTTCCTCAAGACAACGGCGGATGAATTGCGTCGCGCCGAAGCAGCGGCCGTCGCCCGCTATCTTCACCAACAGGTGGCGACTGGCGCCCGCCAGTGGGGCGACGTGGCGCTGCTGTTCCGCAGCTTCACGGGAGTTGAGACATACAGCGATGTCCTGCGTGAGCACGGCGTGCCCTTTCGCGTCATTGGCGGGAAGGGGTACTATCAGCGGCAGGAAATCCAAACACTGTCCTCTCTGCTCTCATGTCTCGACAATCCAGCCGACAAACTCAATCTGGTGGCCACCTTGCGCTCTCCGTTGTTCGGTTGGGCAGATGAACTCGTGTTCCTGATCTCCCAAGACGCAAAGCTGGACTACCTGGCCGATGTCCCCGCCAACGCGTCGGAACAGGCAAGATCGACGTTCACACTGTTGCGCGAATTACACGATCGCCGGCATGATTTCTCGGTTCCGGGCTACGTAGACCATGTGTTCGCCCGTGTCAGGATCTGCGAAGCGTTCTTTGCCAGCCAACCCGACGGCGCCCAATGTGTGGCGAACCTGCTGAAGGCCCTCGAATTGGCCCGACAACTCGAAGGCCTGGGCCTGCGTTCGGTCCGCGCATTTGTGCGGCGGTTGCATGAGACGGTGCTGGGCGGCATCGAGGAAGAACCGTCGCCGGCCAGCGAGGAAACGGACAATGTGGTGCGGATCCTGACGATGCACAAGGCGAAGGGCCTGGAGTTTCCCGTGGTCGTGTTGGCCGATCTGGCAGGACGGTCTTCGGATACGGGGGCAAGGTTGTTGTTCAGCCGTGATGGCGGATGGGAATTGCGATTTGCCGGCATGCGAACGGCGGGTTTTGATGAAGCGGACGAGGAGCATGGCAAGCGCGAGGAAGCGGAAGAAATCCGGTTGCTGTACGTCGCGGCGACGCGTGCAAAGGAGCGGCTGGTGATTCCGTGGTTCGCGGAGAAGGGAGGGCGGATCGATCTGTTGGCACGCGGATTCAAGCCCGAGGCCGGCGCGTTGGTGGAGGCGCCGGATTTGGAATCGCTGGGTGCTGCGGGTGTCGAGGTTGGGAAGACGGAAGCAAGAACCGTCTCGGTGAAACAGCTGGCCGGCAGGCGGCGTGAATGGCAGGAGTCTCGCTCCAAATTGCTCGCGCGCGCGGCCAGGCCGTTGGCGCGAGTCAGTCCCTCGAAACTGGCCGCAGAGGCGGAGCCACGTGACGACGAGCCGGCTGGCGCCGAACGCGAGAAGGCGATGGACTTCGGAAGTGCCGTTCACGACGCGCTGGAAATCGTCGATTTGACAGCACCCGCCTCGCAGCAACGCGGGCAAATCGAGCAGTTCATTGCGCGGACGGGTCTGAGTGATGGAGACAAGCGCCGCGCGGTTGAACTGGTCAGCAACGCGCTCGGTTCGGAGTTGTTGGCGCGCGCGCGACGCGCGGATCAGGTTTATCGGGAATTGCCCTTTACTCAGGTCGTGGGCGAAGGGTTGATGGAGGGAAAGATCGATCTGTTGTTCTGCGAGAATGGCCGGTGGGTGCTGGTCGACTACAAAACGGACGCGCGCATCGAAGTGGCAAAGTACACCCGGCAACTGCAGGCGTATGAGGCTGCGCTCCGCCAGGTGGCCGGCATTCAGCTTGCTGAGAAACTGCTGTTCTTCTTGGCCGATGGAACGGTGAAGGAAGTGAGCGGATGATCAAAGTGGACATGCATATGCACTCGGGGGAAGACCCCGAGGACGGGTTGCGCTATCCGGCGACGGCGTTGATCGACCGCGCCGTTGAACTCGGTTACCGCGCGATCGCCATCACCCTTCACTGCCGTGTTATCGAGGATGAGCGGGTCTTCGATTACGCGCGGCAGAAGGGGCTGCTGCTCATTCGCGCGGTCGAGTGGAACATCCAGGGTCGCGATGTGTTGCTCTATAACATCACCCAGCGCGATGCGGAAAAGCTGCTCACGTTCAACGATCTTCGCGCCTACAAGCGCGAACGCGGTGAGGATCTGTTGATCGTGGCGCCGCACCCATGCTATCCGCAAGGTCACAGTCTCGGCCGGGACTTCGAGCCGAACATCGACCTGTTTGAGGCGGTCGAGTACGCTTCGATGCATTTTTCCTGGCTGGATATTTTCAACCAGCGCGCGGTGCGGATCGCCCGGAAACACCATAAACCGGTGGTAGCGAGTTCCGACGCGCACAATCTTTGGATGTTCGGTTGCCATTACACGATGGTGGACGCAGAGCCGACCATGGCCTCGATCTTTCGCGCCATCCGCGAAGGGCGCGTCCAGCCGCACAGCCCACCGGTGAAGACGTGGGCGTGCCTCCGCATGTTCTTTTGGGACCCGCTGGTGGAGCGCAAACCGGGCGAGATCATGGAGAGCTTCCCGAGCGCGGCCTCCAGGGCCGGTTGAGCTGACAGCCTCAGATGCCAAGCTTGTCGTCGCGAGTGAAAAACGAGGCGACGAAGTGGAACATGGTGAAGTACTCGAGGGCGAACGGCAGGAAACCGAGGAAGCCGACGAGGGGCATCTGGAAGTATCTCGCATTCTGGCCGAGCGGAAAGATGTAGACCCACTTGGTGTAGGCCCACATGTTCCAAAACTCCCACAGCAAGCCGCACACAGCCCCTGCCCCGAACAATTGCAGCGTGCGCGACAGGTCACCGTATTGCCAATCGCGGTAGATGCTGGGCAGTCCGCGCCAATAGTTGAACGGTTCCAGCAGGAAGAACCAACCCATCCACACGAACGCCCACAAATACCCGCGTGTCTGGGGCGGCATCAACGGTGGCACGAGGACAAACACCGCGCCCACCACGACCGATGTGACGAGCGCGCCGCGACCCCACCGAATTTTCGGCCTCCAGGCTCGCCCGAAGAATTCGTGACTCTGGAGAAACTCGCAGGTCAGGAACAACGCCGGCATGATCGTGGCAAAGGCAATGGCGTATCCCAGCAAACGCACTGACAGGTTCTGTTCCAAATGGACGTACCGCCAGCCCGGCATCACCCGATTGTACGCCTCGAACAAGCACCAGAAGACGATCGACAGGATGCATTGAATGACGAGCGACCCGCGTCGGTCCGTGAGCAGTGACGCGCCCTTGCGGCGGTAGATCCAGGCGTCGACGATCAGGATGTAGGCCCACCAGCAGACGGGTGTGGCCCACGTCGTGATTTGCCACCAGGCGACTTCCGGAAACGCGTCCGTTTGTGAGCAGAAGACCGCCGTCTCCATCAGCAGGAGAATAATCAGGCCGAGCGTTCCGTATCGGGGGAAGCGGTGGCGATAGCCATTCATGGGCTGTCGGCTTCGTAGTCTTCTGGATGATCCAAATTCGATAGCTGTCGCAACACGGCGTCCTTGCAACTCCACGCCAGGGACAATGTCAGGGAAAACGGCAGCAACAGCACGATGATCACCAGCAGGTTGGCGCGGCCGAGGACGAACCGCACTTCGGAAAGCAGGTTGCCCTTCCGCAAAACGGCGCTCACAACGATATAGGCGATGATACCCGCGAACGGGAGGAGCAACAGGCCGATGTTGCCCGTGCCGAACACGCGCGATTCGAGCGCCATGTCCTTGCGGCTAAGAATCGCCGCCAACACGGCGACCACGCGGTTGAAGGCAATGATGTACAGGATGCCGGCGGCGCCGAATGCGAAGACGTTCGTCAACAGGTAGTTGTTGTCCGGAACGCACCGCCACAGGTAGACAAACAGGCAAAAATATACCATCAACCCCGCCAGGGCCAGCGCGGTGCGCGTTCGATGGTGCCAGAGGGCTCCCAGGCTCCGCACTTGATACAACCGCCAGGAACCGACCGTCGTCGCCAGCACGCCCAGACCAAGGAAGAGTTCCGCAAATGGCGGGATCTCGCTGAGGATCAATAACTGCGACCCCATCAGCACGGTCACCAGCAGTCCCCAGAAAACGAAATAAAACCCCTGCCCGAGCCGGACGTAATCGCGCGCGGGAACCCGGAGATTCGCGCCGACCCCATGCAAGGCGGCAACAGGTTCGAGCCTCGTCGCCGGCTGCGCGGTCGCGTCAATTGTATCCGACATGTTTATTCGGCAGTTTGCCCTGAAGCGTTTTCCAGAGTTCGAACTGGTGGACCTTCCTTTGCAGCAGGGCCACGAGTTTCTCCAGCCGTTCGTTCGTGTCCAGTATTTCCAACATGGACTGCTTCTCGTAGTAATCGTCCAGCAGCGTGTAACTCACGAGGTCGGAAAGGTAATCCGCGCTCTTGACCGAGCGCAATGCGGAGAGGACGGATTTCGGCAGTTCCACGCCCATGCGCGCCCGCGCTTTGGCCAGTTCGGTGACAATTTTTAGCAGCGGCGTGCGTTGGGTGGCCTCGGCTTCATCGGAACCTCTCAACGGTTCGACCCGCGCCACGCGGTACGGCCGAAGTCTCACGTACTCGGTCACGCGCACCCGGGCCACGCCTTCCAAAATCACGTTGGCCGACCCGTCGGGACGCGCCACACAAGTCCGAATCACGCCGATCCCAGCGATGGGGTGGGGCGCGGGATTGCGGCCTTCCTTTTCCCAGCCCTTGCGCAGCAGCGCGACCGCGAACATCCGCCCTCCGTTGAGACAATCCGCCAGCATCTGCTTGTAGCGCAGTTCGAAGATGTACAGCGGGAGCAACACCCGCGGGAACAAAATCGCGTTGGGCAGCGGCATGACGGCTATTTGCTTCGGCAGCCTCACCCGTCCAGTATAACCGTTGCGGTCACGCCCGTCAAAGCGTTCCCGTGAATCCTTTCCGCTTACCGCTCTCCGTTCTCGATGTTTTTCCGCAACCCGGCATACAACTCCTCCAGCGCCTGGGGGACGACGTGCGTGTCGGCGAGCACGGGCATGAAGTTCGTGTCGCCGTTCCACCGGGGGACGATGTGCATGTGGACGTGGTCCAGCACGCCCGCGCCGGCGCAGCGGCCTAGATTGATGCCGATATTGAAGCCCTCGGGCTTGAGCGCCTTGGCGAGCAATCGCTTGCAGCGACGGGTTAGCGACATGAATTCGGAGAGTTCCTGCTCGGACAGCTCATCCAGTTCGCCCGTGTGCTTGTACGGCGCGACCATCAAATGACCGACGTTGTAGGGGTATGTGTTCAGCAGCGCGAAACAGTTCCGCTCGCGAATGACGATCAGGTTCTTCGCGTCATCGGACTCCTGCGACTTCCGACAGAAAAAACAGCCTGTCTCCCGTTCCCCAAGTATGTACCGAATCCGCCACGGCGCCCAGAGATGTTCCATGACGCCTTTATAGGACTGGCTCCCAGACAAGTCAACGCACCTCCGTTTCGCGCTCCGGCATGTCAAAGAACCCCAAAACAAACCCAATTTTCGGAAAAACAAACCCAACACAAAATCACCGTACTTTCGCTCCACAACCAGTTGCCGCACAAGTTGATCGACATCGCATATCCCCTCAAAAACGTTGGGTTTGTTTTGCCAAAAAACATATTTCTCATCGCTCCACGCTCCCTACGACACATCCACAGTGATCGGTGGCGGCACCAGCTCCCCGTTCCGACGCCTCTGCAGTCGTTCGAGCTGGTTCATGGCTCGATACAACTGTCGCTCCAGCTTCCCCTCATACTTCAGGATCTTGTCCAGTACCCCCGGCGATGGCAACACCTCCGCCGCCTGCCGCGCCTCCTCTTCCTTCTCTTCCCGTTCCTCGCATTCCCCACTCAAGTACCGATACAGGTTCAGCCTCCCCTCAACCCGCCCCAGGATCGCCTGCTGAATCTTCTCTTTCAGCGCTTCCGCGCTCAATCCGCCCGGATTCGTCGCCAACTCCGTCCGCAATCCCTCCAGTTCTCGCGTCAAGGCATTACCCATCTCGCCGAACCGGCGCCGAAATTGCCCCAACGCCGCCTCGGTAACTTCTCCTTCGTGCCTCGCCCGCTCCCGCAGCTCATCCAACACGCGGATCAGGTACGACAAACCCCGCGCCGACTGTTCCATTTCAGTGAGCGTATCGTGAAATCCCCGGAAGAACGCCCGGAACTCCTCCGGCTGGCTCTTCTTACGCTCCCAGTGCCCCCCGTCCACGCTCAGCGCGATCTCCCCCGCCTCCGCCGTCAACGCCCGCCGCAGCCGCCAGTGCGCCGTCACCACCCGATCCACCAGCATCTCCTCCACCGCCCCCACCGGCGCCAGTTCCTCCCGCAATCGCTCCCGCAGCTCCTCGAATTCTTTCGACCGCTCACGGATTTGCAACCCATGGACCACCACCCTCTTGGTGAAAATCCCCCACTTGACCGCATTCATCCCCACAATCGCCTTGCCCTTCGCCGTCCTCGGCCCCGTGGACTTCTGCGCATTCTTCCGATTCGCTTCCAGCCTCTGCAGCGATACGTTCGTGGGGGTTCCCTCAGTCTCATTCATGGCTCTCTCCTTCCTAAAGCGTTTTGGCGGGCAATCCTGTAGCCGCAGGCTTTAGCCTGCGAACTTGGTTTGGTGGGAATGACTATCGAGGGCCATCCCCTGCGTCGTGACTCTTTCGAAATCACGACCCAATTCTAGCCCATGCGGGAATGAAAAAAACAGACAGCTACTTTCAGTGTCTGTCTGATTTTCGGCGGGGACGCCCCCGTGAAGCCACGGACAACCCAATACGCTGGCAAATCTTCTCGATCTTCTTCACAAACGCGTCATGAAGCGTCGCGTTCTCTCGGATCCGCCGCCCTTGCGCAGCCGGCATCTTTGTCAAAAGGAAATCTGCCAACTCGCGGGTGGACCCGCCTCGCAACCGAAGCTCTTCCACCTGGGCTTCGTTTCTCACCAGCAGCATATACGTCGCGAAAGTTTGCCTCGTGCCGGGAACCTCAAACTCCTTGCTCCGCAACCCCCCTCTGGAGTCCAAGTGTAAAACCGCGAAAATACTCCAAGGCCTCAGAAGGCTGCTTAGAACAAGCACCCGCGGTCACCGTTGCCACCATCCACAACTCCGCATCATCGTCGCTCGCCGGCGAAGTCGACTCCAACCCACTCTGTGCCAAAAACTCCCGGCGTAGCGGCAACACCGCCAGGCCGTGTCCGAGCCAATACCCAACCTTGAACGTGTTGCTCTTCCGCGCGTGGATGCTGGGAAAAAACGCCTGCTTGCGAAGCTCCTCGCTCACGTTCTCCAGCCAGGTGGGAAGTTCGGCCTGCATCATTTTCTCTTTGCTGTGCGTCCGTCGGTTCCTATGACCGTCTCGATTACAACTGAGTCGAGCCTTCCGGTTCCATCCCCTGCCAGTATATCCGGTGGTCATCCGCTTGCCCACCGCTGTTGTCGAGGCGCTTCTGCCTGCCCTGAGCGGCGTCGAAGGGTGAAGCGCCTGACGTTTTGTAGGGCGCGATGCCCCGTGTCGTTTCGGGGTATCCCGCCATGCCGTCCCATTGCAGGCCGCAAGCCGAGTCCGCCCAGAAACACCAACGTTGGTAGTGTCAAGACGGTGAAACGACAAACACAAGGCGACGTGGCGTGAATGGTCTAATGGCTGCCAATCGCCTCCAGCACAGTGCTAGGCAGAACCTGCCAACCTGCGTTCGGACCACCAGTGTCGATACTCTGCGCCTACCCCCCACAACCAGACGACGATAAGTGCAGCCAACCACCAAATTCCAAGCGGTTCACGCACAAAAACATCACCGCTCCGCAAACCTTCTATGAGGCGCCACACGCCGTATAGAAACAAAATGGAAAAGCTAACAAGCGGGGGATCGGTCCTAAATCGGATACGTGAAAAACGGGTCCATCCGCGATGTGAAAAGAAGGACGAAAGAATAATCAAAGACAAACCAATAAAAAACAGCCGGGTGACACCAACCAGGATGAGAGCGACACCGACAGTCCACGACGTCAGATAAGCTGCAAATCTTACATTGAAACCTTTCATGTGTTCAATGCCGCCTGACAAAGATATTACGTCACTGTGGAATGGCAATGTCAACCTTGTTCTAAGCTCCAGTGCGTGCCGCGCCCTGCTTGACACCACGCCCCACCATCCGCAAACTGCTGCCATGCCGGTAGCCGCCACAAAAACCAAATCCATTTACCTCATCGGAGGCGCGGACGAGTTTTCGATCAAGGAAACCGCCGCAAAGCTGGCCGACAAACTCGCGCCGAAGAAGGCCGGCGAATTCGGTTTGGAGATTATCGAAGGTTCGGTGACGAATCAGGATGAAGCCCTCAAGGTCCTTTCCCGTCTTCGCGAGGCGTTGAACACGGTCGGCCTGTTCGGCGGCGGCGACAAGCTCGTCTGGCTCAAGAACACCGACCTTCTCGCCGATAGCCCGACGACCCGTGCCGAGGCGGTGAAGGAGTCACTGGCCGAACTTGCCGACCTGCTCAAGGCCGGTCTGGGCAACGGCGTGACGCTGCTCATCAGCGCCATCGGCACCGACCGGCGCAAGACGCTCTACAAGACCCTCGAAAAAATCGGCGAGGTTCAATTTTTCGAGATGCTCGAAGAAGGGAAGGGCGACGCCGACGAGGATATCGAGGCGTTCATCCAGTCGAAATCGCGCGCCGACGCCAAGACGATGAATCCCGACGCGGTGCAAGCGTTCCGCGAACTCGTCGCTCCAAATCTGCGCGAGATCGCCAACGAATTGGAAAAACTTTTCGTCTACGTCGGCAAACGCGCCGCCGTCACGAAAGAAGATGTCCGCGCAATCTGTTCCGCCTCGCGCCAGGCCGTCATCTGGGAATTGACCGATGCCCTCGGCGCGCGTCACACGTCCCACGCCATCCACGCCTTGGAAAACCTGCTCGATGCCGGCGAGCAACCGATGGGCGTGTTGATGATGCTGGTCGCGCAGTTTCGACTGATGTTGTTGGCGAAAGACCTGATGCAACGCAAACTGATCAGCGTCCGCGACGGTCAGGGCGGCAACTTCGAGTTCGTGAAAGCCTTCGAGCGCCTGCCCGAGCAGGCGACAGCCCATTTCCCGCGGACGAAGGAAGGCGCGCTCCCGAATGCCTGGCGGCTCTACCGCTGCGCCCTCGCCGCGACAAACTTTTCCATATCCGAACTGATCCGCGCCATGGATTTGCTGCTGGAAGCAAACCACCAACTCGTCTCCACGCAACTCGACGACAGACTTGTCTTGGAAGAGGCGATTGCCAAAATCGCCCTGAAGTGAATTGCCGTGCAGGCATCGCCTGCCACAATGGTTCGTCAACGCCCTGCTGCTTGATTGACGACCGGCTAGAACGGATTCAGCAATTGCGGCGGGATATCGGGGGCGCGGGCGGTGTTCGAGTTTGTCGGTGCCACGCTCTTGGCCTTTGCCAACAAATCCAAAAGCTCGGTGGGCGTGACGTTTTCAACGCGACGCAACTCGCTGTGCTCCCGACCGTCGGGCCCAATGAATACGAGCGTGGGCACGCCCCAGATCCCGAAGTCCTTGCGCAACTGTTCGACATCGGGCGAGCCTTCATGCGTCAGATCGGCTTTGAGCACTGTGAAATGTTTCGATTCCTCCAGGACGCGCTTGTCGCGGAACGTGGTGCGCTCCATCTTGCGGCATGGACCGCACCATTCCGCCGAGAAATCAATAAACACCGGACGATGATCGGCGGCTGCCTGCTGGACTTTCGCGGCGGCATACGGTTCAAAGGCGACGCCGCCTTCACCGGAGGCGCCGAGGTTGAGCCACAGCGGGCTGGTGATCCAGGCGGCAACAGCAATCAGCGCAACGCCGAACACGCGTTTCACCGATACCATCCACGTGCCGGATTTCGGCAGGCGACTCAGCAATCCCGAAAATGTTCCGAGCACGACGTAGGGCAGGCCCAGTCCCAATGCGAGCGCGAAGAACAACCACCAGCCCAGCCACGGGTTGCCGGTCTGGCCGACAAACGCCAGCAGCGCGACAACGAATGGCGCAAGACACGGCGCGGCAATCACGCCAATCACCGCGCCAAAGAAGAACACGCCGATGTAACCGGCCTTTGACGACAGGCCCGTGGCCCGTTGCATGAGAACTTGCGGTGGCTGCAATTCGTACAACCCGAACATGCTCAGGGCCAGGGCGACGAGCAGCAGTGCGATGCCAATGAGCAGAACGGGACTTTGCAGCGCCGAGCCGAACAGCGAGCCGGTGAGCGCCGCGATCAGTCCGAGCGTCGAGTACGTCAGCACAATTCCCAGGCAATAGATCAGCGACGAAACAAAGGCGCGGCGCGCGTTTCGCTCGCCACCCTGGCCGCCAAAGTAACTGACCGTAATCGCGATCATCGGATACACGCACGGCGTCAGGTTCAGCGCCAGCCCGCCCAGGAACACCACAAGGATCGTGACAAACCATCCCCGTTCGCGCACTAGCGTGGCGATGGGACTGTCCGCACCCGCGTTGCCGGCGGTAACGAGCGGCGCTAGCGACGCGCTTGGCGTCGCGCCGAAGATGTCGGCGTGAACGGCCTGCGGCTTCTGCGATTCGGAGACGATCTCGGTGTCCAGGACGATGGGGACGTTTTTCGGCGCGATGCAGACACTGTCGTTGCACGCCTGGTACCGCAGCGTGCCTTCGAGTTTCAGCGGCCCGGTCCTGGCATCGGCGCTCACGTGTCCTTCGGCGAAGATGATCGTCCGGCCCGTGTACAGCGCGACCGGGCCGTCAGACCACGCGACCTTGGTGGTCGCGCCCTTGGGGTACGCGATCCGATCGATGACGATGGACGCCGGCGGCTGGAGCGTGAGCGTGGTCGGGATCAGGCCCTCGACGTTGACGGGGTTGGCGTTGATGTGCCAGTGCGCGCCGACATCGATGACCACCGCCAGCCGGAAGTGTGCGTTCGGCGTGAGCTTGTCCACCGACAGGAGGGTATCGACCTTGAACTCGGCCTGCTGCGCGTCACACGCCCGTGGCACAAACCAGACGGCCAGCGCCACCAGCGCCAGAATGGACAGTCGGAGCCGTTTCATTGCTTCAAAATGGCTCTTATATCGGCATCGAGGGCATTCGTCTCGGTGACGCCGACGAGTTTGTCGATGACGTTTTGGTTCTTGTCGATGACAAACGTCACGGGAACCGATGTCAAGCCGCCGAACGTCTGGATCACATCGTAATCGGCCGCGTGCAGCGCGTAGCGCAAGTGTTGTTGCTCCGCGTAGGTCTTGAGGGAGTCAGGGCCTGTCTGGTCGAGCGCCAGCGCGAGTACGGCGAGGTTCGTCTCACCGTATTGTCCGACCATGTCATTCAATATCCCCATCTGTTTGCGGCTGTGTTCGTCCCACGTCGCGAGAAAACAGACGATCAGCGCCTTGTTCTTGAAATCGGCGAGCTTGATGGTGCGACCCTGCGGTCCCTTCACGACAAACGAGGGCGCGGGCTGGGCTTGACGGATAGTATTCTCTCCAAACGCCTGGCCCAGCAGCACAATGACCGCGACCAGCGCGATCGCGCCCAGAAACAGTGGAATCAAGTGTCGGCTGCGCCATGCATTAGGTTGGATATTCATGGTTCGAATGAAAGTATTATTCCACTCCAATGCACTACGCAAGTGCCGCCTTTTCCGGATTGCCTGGCGGCGGTTCCTTGACGAGTCGCGGTAGACGTCGTAACCTTCCCTGACTAATGCGCAAGGCTTTGAGAGTACTAACGACGCTCGTGGTGGTTTTGCTCACGGGTGGCCTGCCCATGCGCGCCGATTCCTGCGAACCGTCCGCCGCGCCCTGCGCTCACGAGCGGTCGCAGCCGATGGATTGCTGTCGGGGCGCACATTGCCATTGCGATATGTCCGCGCCAACCCGGCCGGCGTCGAACCAGACGCCGCCTCGTACCACGCCAACCCCCGGTCATTGGGTGGTAAAGGTCACGGTCATGTCAGCGGGCACAATGTTGCTTGTGGGCGAGGTCGCGTGCCGCCCCGCGTTGGCCGCGGGAGCGAACGCTTCGACACCCGCCGCCTCCTCGGCGTACCTTTGGACGCATGCTTTCCTGATCTGAGACCGAGCTCCACGCCCGTGGTGTCTCTTGTGTCCGTCTCAGGTCAGTCATGCAACTTCACGAACAACCAGATTCCGAGATTGTCCGGCAAATCCAGTCGGGCGATGCCGCCGCATTTGACGAGTTGATGCGGCGCTACAAACGTCCCGTGGTGAATTTCGTTTTCCGCATGGTGGGCGACGCCCAGGACGCGGACGATGTCGCCCAGGATGTGTTCGTGCGCGTGTACCAGAATCTGGATACCTACCGGCCCGAAACGAAGTTCTCCACCTGGCTGTTCGCCTTGGCGCGCAACGCCGCGATTGACCGGATTCGCTGGCGCTCGCGCCATCGAACCGAGTCGATCGAGTCGGCGTCAGAGATTGTCGCGTCATCAGGCACCGCGGAGGAGGTGAACACGCGCGAGATTGGCGATCAGATTGCCGCGGCCATCGCGAAGCTCCCCGAAGACCAGAAAACCGCCATCGTCCTGTCCGAGTATCACGGAATGTCTTATGCCGAGATTGCGGGCGTGATGCGATGCTCCGAGAAATCGGTCGAGTCCCGCCTGTACCGCGCCAAACAGACATTAAGAGCAGCGCTCCAGCACCTGTTGGAATGACCTGTGTCTGTTGCAGTTTAACCACACTGACTGATTCACCGCAGCGGGATTCCGTGTTCCCGGCCGCGCTGATGATTGATGGTGCGCGGACGCCAACACGGTTCGGCGTTCGCAACCTCTCCAACACCACCGCCGAAGGCCCTCCTTATCCCGTCGGAAGCTGAAAACCCTCGCTGTTTCCAGCGAGGGTTTTCTTCGCCCCCGACGTATCACTCTGTGATGAACCAGAATGACGACAAGCTGAGGGCATTACTCAAGCAGTGGCGCGACATCGAGCCGCAAGGCAATTTCGAGGCAAACGTGTGGCGACGGATTCGAGTTGTCGCTGACCAGCGTCCCGAACGAGTGAGCCTGATCGAGGCGATTGGGCGGTTGCTGTGGCAACCCGCATGGTCGGTTGCCGCGGCGCTGTTCGTGGCTGCCCTCGTAGGTGTTTGGGGCGGCGTCGTTTCCACTTCGCGGCCAGCGGACACTTCCCGGGCCGAGCTTCAGTTTCTTGCGCCGGGTACGCTGGCGGGTAGCTACCTGCAAGGTGCTGCGAAGGAGTTGCAATGAAGAAAACGCTGATCGCCTTGGCGGTCCTGACAGTTTTCGTTTCGTCGCTTTCTTACGGCGTGGCCAGTTGGTGCGTTCATCGCTCCGTGAGCCGCGGGATGGCCGACCTGAATGACACCCCGTGGCTCAGACGTGAATTGAACCTGACCGACGCGCAGAGCGCCGCGATTGACAAGTTGAACCAGGAATTTCGCGCGAAGGTCAACCACTGCTGCGACACGCACTGCGACGCGCGCTTTGCGTTGGGCGCAGAACTGGCCAAACCACAACTCGATCTCACCCGGGCCAATGCCTGCGTGGACCGCATGGCCGCGGCCCAGGTTGATTCGGAGCGCGCCACGCTGGACCACATCCTCCGCGTGCGTGCGCTGTTGACGCCCGACCAGCAGCAACGATACGCGGCGCTTGTCAGCCAGCAGATCTGCGCCGCCGGCCCTCTCGGCATGCATCATCCAACGCAATGAAACCAATCTTGATCGCCTTTATGTTAGCGGTCGGGACGATTGCCGCATCCGCGCAAACGAATGATTCGTTGGATGCGCTCATCGAGACCGCCCTCGCGAAGAATCCCGAAATCGCCATGGCCCGCAAGAAATGGGACGCGGCGCTGCAGAAAATTCCGCAGGCGCGCGCGCTGGACGATCCGACGGTCGGTGTGGACGCCTGGCGCAAGAGCGAAGAGGCCGCGTCACCGAGCCAGACCGGCCTGATGGTTTCCCAGAGCATCCCGTGGTTCGGGAAACGCGACTTGCGCGGCAGCGTCGAGACGGGCGCGGCGAAACAGGCGGAAATGACCTGGCGGATGAAAACGTTGGAGGTCGTGGCGAAGGTCAAGCGGTCCTACTACGATCTCTGGCAGGCGCAACGCGAGTTGGATATCAACCAGCGCAATCAAGAGTTGATGCAGCAATTTGTCGAAGTGGCCCGCTCGCGATATGAGGCGGGCAAGGCCTCGCAGTCCGATCTCATCCGCGCCCAAAACGGGTTGGCCAGGCTCGCCGAGGATCGCACCGACCGCATGCGCGTACGCTTGCAGGCGCTCGCGGAGTTGAATCGGTTCACGAGGCGCGCGCCCAATTCGCCTGTCGAGATCGGACCCGACGTGACCGCTCCGGTGTTGCAGCCCGTCGTGACCTTGGATCAATTACAAGCGGCTGCCGCGTGTCGGCCCGAGTTGCAGGGGTTGCAGGAAGGCGCGGTGCGTAGCGCCGAGTCGGCGCTGGCGCTGGCGAAGAAGGGGTACGACCCCGATGTGCAGATTCGAGTGGAGGCTTGGCAGTACGAAGGCAAGAGCGGCATCCAGGAGTATGACGCGGGCGTCTCGGTCAATTTCCCGTGGTTCAACCACGGCAAGTATAAAGCCGCCGTCAACGAGGCGCGCGCGAACCTCGACGCAACCCGTGACGAATTGGACGCCATGCGCGTGCAAACCGCTGCCGAGGTAAACGAACTTTACGACGGCATTCACACGATGCATCACCATTACGAATTGTACGTGGGCCAGCTGATTCCACAGCAGCAGCTCGCCGTCGATGCCGCGCGGTCGGCCTACGAAAGCGGCACAGGTGGGTTCCTCGATATTCTGGATGCGCGGCGGATGTTGTTTGACTTGGAAATGCAGAATTTACACCACGCCGCTGAGTTTCAACGGCTGTTGGCGTCACTGGAACGAATGGTGGGGGGGCGGTTGCCGATGGCAACGACGGAGGAGAAGAAATGAACCGGAGTCTTGGGTTCGTGGCGGTTTCGTTGGCGCTCGCGGTGGGCGTGGTGGCCGTATCGTGCTCCCACAAGGAAAACGGGACGACAAGCGCGGCCACGGTCACCGCCACCAGAGTCAAATATCATTGTCCCATGCATCCCTCGGTTGTTTCGGACAAACCCGGCGATTGCCCGATCTGCGGCATGAAACTCGTGCCAATGAACGACTCGTCTCCGGCCAAGGTTGCTGCCAGGAAAACGATGTACCGCTCCACGATGAATCCCAACGAGGTCAGCGACCAGCCGGGCAAAGACTCGATGGGCATGGACATGGTGCCATTCGAACTCGAAGCATCGGCGGAGAAGACGCCGTCGGGGCTGGCGGCGGTGTCGATCACGGCTGACGCGCGGCAACGGATGGGCTTGACGACGGGCGTGGTGGAACGGCGCGCACTGGCGCGCGAGGTGCGCACGTCCGCCAAAATCGCGGCGGACGAAACCCGGCTGTACCGCGTCACCGTCAAGGTGGACGGCTGGGTGGATAAACTTTTCGCCGCCACGACAGGGCAATTCGTGAAACAGGGTGAGCCATTGCTTACGGTCTACAGTCCGGACCTGTTGACGTTGCAGAACGAATACCTGACGGCCTTGCGATCCGGCTCATCGAATCTGGTCGCGTCCGCGCGCCGACGTTTGTCGCTTTGGGACATTACCGACGAGCAAATTGATCGGCTGGAGAAAGGCGGCATCGCCGAGAAGATGCTCACACTTTTCGCGCCGGCCAGCGGATGGATCATCGAGCGCACAGTGTTGCCGGGCCAGAAGATCGCCGCAGGCGAATCCTTGTTGGTTATCGCCGATTTGTCCACCGTCTGGGCCGATGCCGATATTTATCAGTCGGATCTTCCGTACGTAAAAGTTGGCATGCCCGTCGCATTGACGTTGTCCTACGGGCCGGGCAAGAAGTTTACCGGGAAGGTGACGTTCGTCTCGCCGACGCTGGATCCCGAGAGTCGCACCATGAAAGCGCGGCTGGAGATTCCGAATCCTGAATTACTGTTGAAGCCGGAAATGTTCGCCACGGCCACGCTCTCGTACGAATTGGGCGACGGTCTCGCCATTCCCGAAACCGCGGTGATGCGCACGGGACTCGAGACGTACGCGTTTCGGGACGCGGGCGATGGACGACTGATGCCGACGCCGATCGTGGTGGGCGAACGTTGCGATGGCTACTACCAGCTTCTCTCGGGTCTGGGCGCCGGCGACAAGGTTGTCACATCCGCCAACTTCCTGGTGGACTCCGAGTCGTCGATGAAGGCCGCTCTGGAGTCGATGGCGGCCAGTTCGCACCAACCGTGAGTGACGGCCCGGTATGATCAAACGAATCATCGAATTCAGCGCGCACAATCGTCTTCTCGTGGTCCTGCTCGTGGCCGCCGCGGTGGCGTATTCATTCTATACGATGAAGAATATCCGGTTGGATGCAATCCCCGACCTCAGCGACACGCAGGTGATTGTGTTTACGAAGTGGGACCGCAGCCCGGACATCGTGGAAGATCAGGTCACCTATCCGATCATTTCCGCACTGCTCGGCGCGCTGCGCGTGAAGGCCATCCGTGGCTCCAGCGATTTTGGATTTTCGTATGTGTACGTGATTTTCGAGGACGGTACCGACCTCTACTGGGCGCGCAGTCGGGTGAATGAGTATCTCTCGAAAATCACCGGCCAATTGCCGGCGGGGGTCACACCAGAACTCGGTCCGGACGCGACGGGTGTGGGTTGGGTTTATCAATATGCGCTGGTGGACAAGTCAGGCAAACAGAGCCTCGCCGATTTGCGGAGTTACCAGGATTGGGTGTTGCGGTACGCGTTGCAAAGCGTGCCCGGCGTTGCCGAAGTTGCGGGGTTGGGCGGGTTCCAGAAGCAATATCAGGTGACAGTTGATCCGGTGAAACTGCAGGCATTCGGGGTTGGCGTTGTTGAAATCATGGACGCCATCAAACGCAGCAACAACGAGGTCGGCGGCCGCCTCATCGAGTGGAACGGCAAGGAATTCATGGTGCGCGGGCGGGGCTACGTCAAGTCGACCGATGATCTCGGCCAGATCGCCGTCAAGGCAACCAAGGCGGGCACACCGGTGTTGTTGCGTGACGTGGCCGATATCACACTCGGGCCGCAGATCCGGCGCGGCGTTGCCGATCTCAATGGCGACGGCGATGTCGTCGGCGGGATTGTGGTCATGCGCCACGGGGAGAATGCGCTCAATGTCATCGAGCGCGTGAAGGCGAAGTTGAAAGAGTTGAAGGCCTCCATGCCGGAAGGCGTCGAGGTCGTTTCCACCTACGACCGTTCCGAACTGATTCAGCGGTCGATCGACAACTTGAAGGACAACCTGATCATGGAAATGATCATTGTCAGTTTCGTGATCCTGTTTTTCCTCTGGCACATCCCCTCGGCGATTGTGCCGATCATTACCATTCCCGTCTCCGTCGCCCTTGCGTTCATCCCGATGTATTTCATGGGAATCACGTCGAACATCATGAGCCTCGCCGGGATCGCGATTTCAATCGGCGTGCTCGTGGACGGCGCAATTGTCGAGGTCGAGAACGCCTACAAGAAACTCGAACGCTGGCAGGAAGAAGGCGGGCAGGGCGATTTTCACAAAATCCGCCTGGAAGCCCTGATGGAGGTCGGGCCGTCGGTCTTCTTCTCGTTGTTGGTGATTGCGGTGGCGTTTTTGCCTGTGTTCACTCTCGTCGATCAGGAAGGTCGACTCTTCAAACCGCTGGCTTACACGAAGACGTTGGCGATAGCATTGGCAGCATTGCTGGCCATCACTCTGGACCCGGCGGTGCGCATGCTGTTCACGCGGATGGAGCCGTTTAGAGTTCGTCCGCGTTGGCTCGCGAAGCTGATGGACGGGGTGTTCGTCGGGAAATATTACCCCGAGGAGAAACATCCTGTCAGCCGCGTGTTGTTCTGGTTGTATGAGAAGCCGTGCCGGCTCGTGTTGCGTCATCCGAAGACAACCATTGTGCTGGCGGCGGTAATTGTGGCCACGACCGTCCCCGTCTATCTCAAGCTCGGTCACGAATTCATGCCGCCGCTAAATGAGGGGTCGATCCTCTACATGCCGACAACGTTCCCCGGCATCTCGGTGACCGAGGCCCAGCGGTTGATGGAAACGCAGGATCGCATCCTGAAACAGTTTCCCGAGGTCGTTTCGGTTCACGGCAAAGCAGGGCGGGCTGACACATCGACCGATCCCGCGCCATTCTCGATGATGGAAACAGTCATCCAACTCAAACCGATGTCCGAGTGGCGACCAAAACCGCGGTTCTTTTCCTCGTGGCCGAAACCATTGCGGGCGATGCTGGGGCGCATCTGGCCCGAACACATTTCGCAGGAAGACCTCATCAACGAGATGGACAGTGCGGTGCAGATTCCCGGCAGCGTCAATGCCTGGACCATGCCGATCAAGAATCGCATCGACATGCTCGCCACGGGAATCCGCACACCGGTCGGCGTCAAGGTCTTTGGGTCCAATCTCGACGAAATCCAGCGCATCGGTGAGCGCGTCGAGGGCATTCTTCGCAACGTGCCGGGCACGCGCAGCATTTTCGCCGAACGCGCCGCGGGCGGTTATTTCGTGGACATCACACCAAATCGTGAAGCGATTGCGCGGTACGGTCTCACCATCGAAGACGTCCAGAACGTCATCATAACCGCCATCGGCGGTGAGACGATTTCCACGACCATCGAAGGGCGTGAGCGTTACTCGATTAATCTGCGTTACCCACGTGATTTGCGAAGCGATTTGGATCAGCTGGAGCGCATGTTGGTCATGGCGCCGATGGGGCGTCAGGTTCCGTTGAAAGAGTTGGCCGAAATTTCGCTGGTCAACGGCCCGTCGATGATTCGCGACGAGAACGGAATGCTCGCGGGCTACGTGTACGTGGATATTACGGGACGCGATGTGGGCGGTTACGTCGAAGACGCGAAGCGGGCGGTGGCAGCGGAATTGAAACTGCCGACAGGCTACTCGATCGTCTGGAGCGGACAATACGAGAACATGTTGCGCGTGCGTGAGCGGTTGAAGATGGTGTTGCCCGTGACCGTGGCGGTGATTTTCCTGTTGCTGTACGCCAACACGAGGTCCGGCTTCAAGGCGCTGATCGTCATGCTGGCCGTGCCGTTTTCGCTGGTCGGCGCGGCGTGGCTGTTGTGGTTGTTGAACTACAACGTTTCGATCGCCGTATGGGTCGGGATGATTGCGTTGATGGGGCTGGACGCGGAGACGGGAGTGTTCATGTTGTTGTTTCTCGATTTGTCCTATGACGAAGCGAAGCGGAATGGAAAACTGCGCAATCTATCGGATCTGCACGAAGCGATCATTCATGGCGCGGTGAAACGCATCCGTCCGAAGATGATGACCGTGGCGGCGGCGGCGATGGGGTTGATGCCGATCATGTGGTCAATCGGCAGCGGTGCGGACATGATGAAACGAATTGCCGCCCCGATGGTGGGTGGGTTGTTCACATCGTTCCTGATGGAATTGCTCGTCTATCCGGCGATTTATCTGTTGTGGAAATGGCACAAAGAAGTGAAATCATCAGCGGCACAATCATGAGAGCGATTGTCTTGATATTTTGCGTGGCGTTTGCCGCGAAAGCGCAGGCCGCAGCCTTCCCAAAGAGCCATGGCGGGCGAATTGTTGGCTTTCCGACGGTTTCCGCGAAATGATTGGAACGTCTGAGCAAATTGATGCATCGTAATGTCAGAGTAGTTGGTGGCGAATTCTCATCAAAACCAAACAACCAACCGGAAGGACGTTCATGAAGAAGTTCATGTTATGGAGTGTCATAGTTGCGGCCGCCGGTTTCATCGCCGTGCGGAGTGTGCAAGCCGCGGATGAAACCGTGATCGTCAAAGGCGAAGTGCTGGATATGGCCTGTTACCTCGACCACGGCGCCCATGGCGAGAAGCACGCTCAGTGCGCGGCCACGTGCATCAAGTCGGGTTTGCCGGTGGGCATCAAGGGCGAGGACGGGAAGACGTATCTGCTGATCGGTGACCACAAACCGCTCAACTCGACGTTGGCGCAATACGCCGGCAAAACGATCACCGTCAAGGGCAAGTTGGCCAGTCGTGACGGGATCAATATGATCGAGAACGCGGTAATCCAGAAGTAGCTAGGATTCGGTGAAACGCCGGGCGCTCCGCGCCAAGGATGACTGAATTGCACGACTTCCTACAGCAGCTTCGGCAGCCCGAGTATGTTCACGTGCTGCTCAATCCGATTCCGGTCTACGCCATGGCGAGCGGGATACTGGCGCTGGTCGTCGCGTTGATCCTGCGGAGTCGACCGGCTCAGGTCACGGCATTTGTGGTGGTGATTTTCGCGGCGCTTTCGGTGTGGCCCGTGGGAGAATTTGGCGAGCGCGCCTCCGACCGCGTGTATTCCATGTCGAACAAGGAGGCGCAGCAATGGCTCGACGTTCACATGCATCGCGCCGACCTCGGGGAATGGGTGTTTTACGTGACGGCGGCCATTGCGGCGGCGGCGCTGGTGGTGCCGCGGTTTCGTCCGCGCACGCAGTTGCCGTTGGCGCTCGCGACGCTCGTGTTTGCGCTGGCCTCGCTGGGCGTGGGCGGGTGGATCAGTCAAGCGGGCGGGAAGGTGCGCCATTCGGAATTCCGCGACGGCCCGCCGCCGAACCCGGTGCCGCACGAAGAATAGCATTAGAGGGCAACTCGCGCCGGCGGCCTCGGAGAACGCGCAAGCTTCGTAGATCGAATCTTCAATGACTTCTTTGTGCCACCGCTTTGAAAAAGGTGTAGCAAAACACGCCATCGGCATGTGTGGTTCGATACAGATCCTCGATGCCCTTGTCAAAATCAGCTCGGCTGATGATTCCGGCGTCGACAGCTGAATCGCGGACGCCTTCGATCATGGCGGTGAAGGTCTTCTTGGTAAAGCCGTCCACCAACTCCGGCTTGCTGGAATCGACATAGACCATTCGCGGCGAGACGCGGATCGATCCAAATCCAGCAATGTGCAGGAGGGGGTAGAGTTCCCGGCCGATCTCGGCATTGCCGCCGGCCCTTCTCTGGAGTTCGATCTGGCATTGGATCGCTTTATGGGCTGACTCGCTGTCGGGGTGAAAACAGGCCGAACCGTGATCGCCTTCGATGACCGTGATGGTGCCGCCGATCGTAAGGAGGTTTTTGAGCGCCTGTAACGCCTCTACTGGCCGGGACAAATGCTCCAGCACGAAGCACACAAAGACGTGGTCGAACGACTCCGGACCGAAAGGCAAATGAAAGATATCAGCCTGCTGGAACTGCACATTCGTCAGACCGGCGGATTCTGCTTTCCCTTTTGCTTCGGCAAGGGAACTTTCCGATATGTCGACGGATGTGATCAGCGCGCGCGGGCTGTTTCGCGCCAGCGTGAGTGTCTGAGCGCCAACGCCACAACCGGCTTCCAGGACCCGGCTCCCCGCGGGATAGGAGGTGTCGGAGTGCAACAACTCAATCAGCGTGGCGGCCTGGTCCTGCAGACGCGTGTTCTCTCGTTGATCGTATCCGTGAACGTAAGGAGCATCCATGGTTTCACCTTGCTTATGTGGGACGGAAATTACAGTACACAGTTCGATGCCGGGCACAACGTGATTTTGTGCGGTGCATTGCGCCGGGTCAGGCCTTCGGGCGAAGCAAATCGACGTACGCGCCATCGATCAACTGTTGCGGGGAGATGCCGAGGCGGGCCAGCAATTCATGAGCGACCTTGACTCCGGACTCGGTGGTTTCGCCCTCCGAAAGAACCACTTCCAGTTCGAGGAAATCGCCGAGCCCTTCGACTCGGTCCAGATGAATCCGCGTTCGTCCCGCCATGAACAGCGTGCGGTGCTTTCGAACGCGGCCACATTGTCCATACGCAAGCGAGAGAGCTTCACGGAGCGTGTTGGGCGATGCCGTTCGGGAGATGACATAAAACGACTCTTTCGGGCCGGCTTGGTCGGGGCGCTGGTAGAAAATCAATTCCCCCGCCGTTTCCGAGAACGCACGGAGCTTCAATCGGCCATTCGGACAGGAGAAAAACGTGTCGTCTTGAACAATCTCGGTCGGCCCGTCGTCGGCAATCGCCCGGGCGCGCGGCAACAGCTTCTCGACACTCTTGATCCGCGCCTTGATCTCAATGTTTCTGGCCATGCGGAGAGATTACCTGACGACCAGCGTTTCTGCACACAAAGATTGGCCGGCCTGGCTTGGTGATTATGTGCGCAGAGCTGCTGGTAGATCGCCTGTCCAGACCGCCTCCCCGCTTTGGACGATTTGCGAACCTTGCGGTTTGGACTCTTGCGCAGGCAATCTACGCATACGTTGACCTCTCCAGCCGCGACAATCGCCTTTACGCGCAGGGAGCAACATCAGAGATTCTTCGCTTCGCTTCAGAATGACAGAAGGACGGGAATCACAGCGAGACTGGCAAGCGGGGCGCTGGCGCTACGATTCCACCGCATCCGGGGCAAGCTCAGGAGGCACGGCGACGGAGCGCTGCGGCTACAAGCAGACAAGGGAAATGGGCTCCCCGCTTGGGACGATTTGCGAACCTTGCGGTTTGAACTTCCGAGGGCTTGCCGTTGCGCCGTTGGCAAATCTTCGGCGCGTTTGCGCCACCAGCAAGTCTGTGGCGCGTCTCGTCTGATAAGCGTCTAAAGGTCATCATGAAGAAGGCTTCGGTTATGGCACACTGGCCCGCCGCCGCCTGCCGGCCGAGTTGCCGACGATCTTGCAGGCGCTCGAAGTGTATCGCCCGCAGTTGAAAGCCGTCGCCGTGGAGTCGACCTTCAACTGGTACTGGTTGGTCGACGGCCTGCAAGCGGCGGGCTACCCGGTGCACCTGGCCAACCCGGCCGCGATGCAGCAGTACAGCGGGTTGAAACAGACCGACGACGAAACCGACGCGCTGTGGCTGGCGGAGATGTTGCGACTGGGTATTCTGCCCACGGGTTACATCTACCCGAAAGCGGAGCGGCCCGTGCGCGACATGTTGCGCCGCCGCCTGCTCATTGGGCGTCAGGCCACACAGACGTTGCTGAGTTTACAATCGATGGTGACGCGCCACACGGGCCAATCGGTCGGCGCAACGAAGTTGCAAGACTGGAGGTCGGCGGAAGTGCGGGCCACGTTTGCGGATGCGTACTCCCAACAAACGGCGACCGCGCTGTTGGAGTTGCTCGGCGATCAACGGCGCATTCAACACAGCTTGGAGAAACAGGTGCTGGCGATGGCCAAACCAACCACGCCGTTTCAACGACTGGTCAGTCTGCCCGGCATCGGCCAGATTCTGGGGATGACGATCGCGCTGGAGACCGGGCCAATTGCGCGGTTTGCCAGCGCGGGCGACCATGCCTCGTATTGGCGTACGGTCAACAGCCGTTGCCAGTCCGCCGGCAAGAAGAAGGGCCAGAACAATCGCAAGAACGGCAACCAATACCTGGCCTGGGCGTATGTGGAGGCGGCGCATTTCGCCCAACGCTACAGTCCGCGGGCGCACGCGTGGTTTGCCAGCAAAACCGCCCGCGTCGGCCGGGTCGTGGCGATCAAGGCCCTGGCCTGCAAGTTGGCCAAGGCCGCCTTCTATGTGCTGCGCAACCAGGTGGACTTCAACGAGGACAAGCTGTTTGGATCCGTGACCGACGGCGACCGCAAGCCCGTGCCGAGTCTGGTGCAGAACCGATCCGTCTGATTGGGAGCGGTCGCCGTCACACTTTCACTGTCCGCGAGGATCGACTGTTTTGTCTGCATCGCCAGCCCTGCCGAGTTGGACGTACCGCCGCTTGGGCTACGAGCCATGGATCTGTGATCTGCACGCAATGGACACGATGCGGTACTGAGATTTTTCTGGGCCCGCACGGGGGACCGGGATCGGATCGCTCCGGGTCAACCCCCGCGATCCGCTCCAGAACCAGATGGGTGACTGCACAAAACAGCGATACGAAACAACCCAGACGCCAACAGCGAACTCGGGGCGCAGTGCGAGGTTCAACCGAAGAAGAAACAAGCGAGGCTGGTAAAGCCAGTGCAGGGAACTTTTGTCTTGATCGGAACCTTTAATGGGAGACTCGGCTTACTGGCGAGCTTGCAGTCGCGCGAGCGCGTTCTGCGCTTGGGTGAGATCGGGTTTGATCCGTAGCGCCTGCTCGTACTGTAGAATCGCCTCCGGCACCCGGCCCACCTGCGCTAGAGCGTTTCCCAGATAGCAGTGGACTTCGGCGAGATCGGGTTTGATCCGCAGGGCTTGCTCGTAGTGGGCGATGGCGTCCTTGATCTTACCCGTTTGCGCCAAAGCGAACCCCAAGTTGTTGTGCGCCTCGGCGAAATCGGGTTTGATCCGCAGGGCCTGCTCGTAGTGGGCGATGGCTTCCTCGATCTTACCCGTTTGCGCCAAAGCGATCCCCAGATTGTTGTGCGCCCCGACATCATCGGGCTTGATCCGCAGAACCTGCCGGTAGTGTTCCATAGCCTCTTCAGGCTTGCCGGTCTGATACAAAGCGGCCCCGAGGTTGTTGTGCGCATCGGGGTAATCGGGTTTGATCCGCAGGGCCTGCTCGTAGTGGGCGATGGCCTCCCTCACCCGGCCCGTTTGCTGCAAGGCGAGCCCCAGATTGTAGTGCGCCTCGGCGTCATCGGGATTGATCCGCAAGACCTGCTCGAAATGGGCGATGGCTTCTTCGATCTTACCGATTTGCGCCAAAGCGATCCCGAGGTTGTAGTGCGCATCGGCGTCATTGGGATTGATCCGCAGGGCCTGCTCGAAATGTTCCACCGCCTCCGGCACCTTGCCCAAGTCCATCAGGGCCGCTCCAAAATTGCAATGCGCCTGCGCGGAATCACTATTCATTCGCAGCGCTTGCTCGTCCTGCGCTATGGCCTCCTGTGAACGGCCCAACCGACCCAGCGCACGCCCCAGCGTCATATGCGAGTAACTCCGCTCCGGCGCAATTTCGACATCCCGTTGCGCGTATTCGAGTGCCTCACTGGCCCTTCCTTGATCCAATAATGTCTGCGCGAGCGCCCGAATGTCGAATTCCGAGTCCGGGAATTTCGCCAATATCGCTCGCTGCAACGTTTCGTCGTCGTGCCAGTCCGGTATCAGACCACGAGTGCCCACCGCGAACAGACACAGTTCACACCCCAGTAATCCGACCAACACGCCCCGTGCCGCCATCGTGGAACGCCGCCATATCCACACCCCTGCTCCGCCAACCAACAGCAGCGGCGGCAGCACTGCCACGTAGGCATACCGTGTCGCCATTCCCCGCGTCTGTATCAGACCGGAGACAGGAAGAACAAACGCGAGGTACGCTCCCCAGGCTGCCGTCAACCACGGCAGACGCGACCGGCCCCACACGGCCAATGCCGTGATCATCCCGACGCTCAGCACCGACGCCAAGACCGGCCACTGCTCAAGTGAAAGACCCTGGTGCAACGGATAGGTCGGCGACAAATCCACCGGCCAGACCAGCTTCCACAGGTAGAACGTCAGGCTCTGACACATCAATAAGACGCGTTGCGAGAGCAAGACTGTCTCCCACGGAACGGTTCCGCGGCTCACGGTGATCGTCGTCGCCACCCCCACGACTCCCGCGACGACAATCATCACTGCCTTTTCCCAAAACAACCGTTTCCACCCGAGCCGCTCGTGGCGCCGTAGCGGGTAGTAATCCATCGCCAGCATCACGAACGGCAGCGACACCGCCATCGGTTTGCTCAACACCGCTGCCACAAACAATCCCCACACTAACCAACGACGCGACCCTGCGGCATACGCCCACAGGCTGCCGATCCCAAATGTCGTGCACAACAATTGCGTTCGTCCCGACATCCACGCCACCGATTCCGTTTGCAAGGGATGAATCGCAAACACCATCGCCACCCACAGGGCCACCATCAATCGCTCGCCAGTGCTCAGCGACACCGCCCCCAACAGCGTCCACAGGAATCCGAACACGAGCGCGGCATTGAGCGCGTGCAAGAACACGCCGGTCGCGTGATGACCCGCCGCATTCTTTCGCCATATCTGGTAGTCCAGAACATGGGATAACCGCGGCAACGGATGGTAGTACGGCTCCCTTTCTGTAAACGCCCATTTCACGGCGTTCCACGTCAGGCCCTTCAGTTGCACGGAATGTTGCAGATACTCCGCATCGTCCATTCGCGTGAGAAACCCGCCGTGGACACTCGGCCAATACAGCCAGACAGTGACCGCAAAAATCACCAGCGCCATTCCAACCAGTTTTATGCGGCTGACATTCATGCAAACCAAAAATAGCTGGCTTCCCCACGAATCCAATCACACGTCCCGCCCACACGCAATCGAGAATACTCTTTGTGTTTCGCTCCGCTGACGCTGCGCTCGGCTTACTGGCGAGCTTGCAGCCGCGCCAGCGCGTTCTGCGCTTGAGTGAAATCGGGCTTGATCCGTAGCGCCTGCTCCAAATGCCTGATCGCCTCCCCAACCCTGCCCGCCTGCGCCAAGGCGACCCCCAGATTGTAGTGCGCTTCGGCGTGATCGGGCTTGATCCGTAGCGCTTGTTCATAATGCCCGATGGCATCGTTGAACTTCCCTTCCTGCAAGAAGACAGTTCCCAGATTATTGTGCGCCTCGGCATAGTCGGGCTTGATCCGTAGCGCCTGCTCCAAATGCCTGATCGCCTCCCCAACCCTGTCCGCCTGCGCCAAGGCGACCCCCAGATTGTAGTGCGCCTCGGCGTAGTCGGGCTTGATCCGTAGCGCCTGCTCCCAATGTCCCATCGCCTCCTGTAGCCTGCCCAGTCGGGCCAGGGCGACCCCCAAATTGTAGTGCGCCTCGGCGTAGTCGGGCTTGATCCGTAGCGCCTGCTCCAAATGCCTGATCGCCTCCCCAACTCTGCCCGCCTGTGCCAGGGCGACCCCCAGATTGTAGTGCGCTTCGGCGTGATCGGGCTTGATCCGTAGCGCTTGCTCGTAGTGGGCGACGGCTTCCTCGATCTTACCCGTTTGCGCCAGAGCGATCCCCAGATTATAGTGCGCTTCGGCGTAATCGGGTTTGATCTGCAGAGCCTGCTCGTAGTGGGCGATGGCTTCCTGCACCCGGCCCAATGACACCAAGGCCAATCCCAGATTGTTGTGCGCCGCGGCATTCCTGGGGTTAATCTGCAGAACCTGCTCGTAGTGCTCCGTCGCCTCCTGCACCCTGCCCAATGATACCAAGACTATCCCCAGATCATTGTGCGCCATCCAACACTGGGGATTTTTCGTCAGCGTATCGCGCCAGAGCGTTTCCATGTTTTGATAAATGCATGCCTGCCTCCATGTGGACGCGCCCAATATCAGCAGCACGATGGCGGCGGCGATCGTTCCGAGATCGCGGCCCCGTTGGCCGGCTCGTCGTGAATGCTCCTCGCCATGAACGGCTCGCTGGCAGATGGCTGCGCCCGTGCTCACGGCAAGAGAGATCAACCCGATGCAGGCCAGATATTGAAAGTGGTCGGCAACGTAGGAGTAGCGGAATGGATAGACATCAAAAAACCCCAGGGCGGGCACCAAGGTACCCGCAAAGCACAATCCGGCCACCAGCGGCCCTCTTCCAATTCGCGACCGCAGCAACCACAACGCGATCAGCACAACCACGGCGGCCACCGGGAACAAATACGGCCACGCCACACGGGCATCGATTTCCCAGCGCGGATAGATGAAGCTGAAGTGGCGCGGCCAACACAGCTTGCCGGCGTAAAACCACAGCGCCCGTCCGGCGACCAGGCAACGTTGCACAAACGACAACGCCCATTCCCCTCCGCTGGCACCCACAGAATGTTTCTCCATCCAGGTCGTCATAAAGCCTGACGCAACTCCCAAGACAAACAGGGGAGCCAACGCCAGAGCATCTCGCCGTTCCACCCGGCCGGTCTTCCACCAGACCAGAAGCATCAGCACCGCCGGTAGCGAACACGTCACCGTCTTGCTCAACAAGGCGCACAGAAACAACACGAGGACCAGCGGATAGTATCGCCAGTCGCCCGCGCGGGTCGCCCCCCGATCCGTCAACGGTCGAAACCGCAGATAGGCCAGCACAGCCAGAAAATAGAACAGTCCCGAAAGCACATTCTTGCATTCGGTGATCCACGCCACGGATTCCACATTCACCGGGTGAAGCGCAAAGACGGCCGCCGCCCACCACGAGCCCGGAATCTCCAACCGGCGCAGCACGCGCCACAGCAGAACGGCATTCAAGGCGTGCAACAGAATGTTGGCGAGATGATACCCGAGAGGCTGCAACTTCCAGAGATGATACTCCGCCCAGAAGGTGGTGAAGACCAATGGATAATACTGCGCGGTAGTCCCCGGCTTGACCCAGATTCTTCCCAAACCATCCAGGGATCGGAGAGCCTGATTCTCCGTCACGTAGGAATCGTCATCCCAGATGAAGCCGGCGTGCCACGCTGGCTGGTAGGCGGCAAAGGTGACGATCACCAAGACCAACGCTAGGAGCCAGGAGCGATGCTCGAACCAGACGCACGGGGCAAGAGCCGACACCGCCGTCGGTTGATGCGGAGCGTCATCGATGGGCTTCCGGGTTGTCATCGAATTAATAATAACATGCTTGGAGTAGCGGGAGCGAGTGCGCGTCCCGCGCACCGCGCGCTCGCGGCAATACAAGACCCAGCCGCATGGCGGGCAATACCTGAGTTCGTTTCGTCACCCGCACCGATCACCACCGAAGTAGTCCACTGACAAGACCGAGTCGAGAGCTTCACCATCCGTCGATGCCAGCCAGTGCAATTCCCCCTGGTTATTCGCGTGCGCTCCGGACGGGTTTACCGCTTTCCCTAGAGTGCTCCGTATCACTTTGAGCATCACAAGAGAAACGCGATCCGGGCGTCACGCGCGCATCTTGGGTAACGGCCTCTCTCTGTGAGCCCAAGATTGGCTCCCGGCTTTGGACGATTTGCGAACCTTGCGGGTTGAACTTCCGAGGGCAGCTATTGCGCCAGCGGCAAATCAACGGCCTCGCTCCGCTGGTGCTGCGCTCGGCTTACTGGCGAGCTTGCAGTCGCGCCAACGCGTTCCGCGCTTGGGTGAGATCGGGCTTAACTTGCAACGCCTGCTCATACTGTATGATTGCCTCCGACACCCGGCCCAGCTGCGCTAGAGCGTTCCCCAGATTGTAGTGCGCCTCCGCGAGATCGGGCTTGATCCGCAGGGCCTCCTCGTACTGTGTGATGGCATCCTCGATCTTGCCCGTTTGCGCCAACGCGATCCCGAGGCTGTTGTGCGCCTCGGCGTAATCAGGCTTGATCTGCAGGGCCTGCTGGAAGTGTTCAATAGCCTCTTCACGCTTGCCGGTCCGATACAAAGCGATCCCGAGGCTGGTGTGCACCTCGGCTAGATCGGGATGGGTTCGCAATGCGTGTTTGTACTGTTCGATGGCCTCCTGAATCCTGCCCGATTGCAGCAGGGCGCTGCCGAGGTTGTTGTGCGCTTCGGCGGAATCCGGGTTGATCCGCAGCGCCTGATCATAATGACTGATCGCCTCCGGCAGCCTACCCAGCCGGGCTAGGGCGGCCCCAAAATCGTTGTGCGCTTTGAAAAAATCAGGCCTGATCCGCAACGCCTGCTCATAATGCCCAATCGCCTCCGGAATCCTGCCCGATTGCATCAAGGCATTTCCCATGTTGATGTGCGCATCGGCAAAATCGGGATCGAGGCGCAGTGCCTGCTCGTATTGCCCGACTGCCTCCGGCACCTGACCCGCCATCTGTAGTTGCATCCCCAGATCGTTGTCCGCCCCGGCACAGTCCTCAACGCTCGTTAACACGTTAAATGTCACCGAGAAGGCCAGCAGGAGTCCGTAACCCCAACGCACCACACGCCGCCAGAGCGGTTGACAAGCCAGGGCCCGCTCTAAACTCAAGATGCCAATCACCGCCAGCAGTACCAGTGTCGGCAGGAAGTCTACCTCATAGCGAAGGGCAACGAAGCAGAACAACGCAAGCGTCAACGCGCACATCCCAAACAGCAGGGCTACAGCTATCACAAACCCGCGCAAGACCAACCCCACCGGGCCTGCCCGTCCCTGCCATGCCAGCGGCACCGCCAACGCCAGCCATGCCAGCGGAATGTTGGTCAATACGCCGAAAGCGTCTCCGGCGGCCAAAATGCGATGCAGGAAAGGAAAACGACCACTCCAATGCGCCGTCTCAAGAAAATAAAACCAGAAATGTAACCATAGATAACGCAGACCGAACTGTTGAACTGTGATCTGACGCGTGTTGGTTAACATGTAGCGCCAGCCGAACTCGAATGGATTATCGAAGCGCAGTTCGTTGTAGAGCATCAGCCCCAACCCGATGAGCGTGATCGGGACAGTCGCCGCCGTCAGCACCGCCCACACCGGCCGCCGCTCACGCCACGCTTGGGCCACCGGCACCAGCAGGGCGACCGCGCCGAACAACAAGTTTGGTCGCGCCCCCACCGCCAGCCCGTAGGCCAGACTGGCTGCGGCCAGCCACCGGCCTCGCTGGAGCGGGTGGTGCAAGGCCTTCCAAATCGCCGCCAAGGCCAGCATCGTCAGCATATACCCGCAACTGATCGCCACTTCCCAAACCTCGCACCGAGCCAAGAGCGACGGTATGAATGTAGCCAAGCCAAGTGCCAGTACGCCGACGGCCACCACCGCAATGCTGACTTCGGCAAAGTAGCGCCGCCATAGTCCGCGTAGTATCTCCATGCTTGCCAAAAAGCCAACGGCACAAAAAATCGTCACGGCCTGACGATAGAACAGGTAGCGGCTGGTCAGCGCCACATAAGGCCAGAAAAGCACCACGGCGGGCGTAACCCCAAAATAGAGGTACAACTTACCCCTGTAATAACTCAGGTCCATCACCCCGTTGGGGCGAAGTGCAGTCGGAGTGTAGGGGTCGGCGAGCTGCGCGAGCTTGGGCGGCACTTCTTTTTTCAGGTTGAGCTGGCCGGCACAAAAACCCTGCACCAACAAATTGTAGTAGCTGCCAGCCGCATTTTGACTCAGCTGTGTGACCGCGCCTTCGTGGGCCGTATAGGCGTAGACCCCGAGCACCAGCGCGCACACGACACCCAAAACTCCGCGCTGTATCCACCGTGACTTTCGTTCACGCGCCTCAACTGTTTCTGGCGTTGCAACAACCGGATAGTTTCTCGCTGTGGGAGCCGGCCTCGCCAGCCGTTGCCGCAGAGCGTTGCCGCCTGACTTACGTTTAGCCATCGGGGCGATGATAGGGGGTCACGCGTAGTCGGGCAAGAATACTCGCGGGCCTCGACGGCCCACCCTCGGCAGAGGTTCCCCATTGCCTCTACTCTTCCGCAGGCAATTGACGCATACATTGACCTGTCCCGCCGCGACAATCGCCTTGTTCAGGCCTGGCCCACCGTACACACTTCCGCACAAGTCGTGCTCGATCGCATAGCGCCGTTTCACCAAAAGCAAGTATTTCATCCAAAGAAAGTCTTGCCGCCTTGGCAATTCACGCAGGCGCAGCGAAATTCACTCTGGATTGGTAAGTCGTTGGCGCTTTTGGGCTTTCGCACGCGCCGAGCGCATGAAGTATGCAGTTTCCAATTCCCACGCTTGGCCCGCCTGCCGCACTGGGCGAACACACATTGCCAACGAAACCGCTTGCCATGGCGTTATTTCAATTTGTATTTGTAGTACGTAAATTGTGCCATTGCGGCCAGGAACAAAGTATGAACATCAGTAAGCCGAGAGTAAGCGGACCTGTCTGGGTGGCCATTCTCTTGGCGCTCATCGTCGGCTTGGTAAGCGTATATCTCACTTATCACCTCCACGTCACCCCTCCTGATAGTCCGTTCGATGCGATGCCTTCGACCTACTCGCGGTAGCACGGTATTGGGCCCCAAAATCCGCAATGCGCAACTCTACGCCCTGCTTGCGCCTTCCTCTATCAAATCGGGACAGTGCCCTCGCTATTCGACCGCGATCCTCCGGCAGCAACCTTTTCCAGAATGCGAGGCCGAGGTTGCTTCCAATACCCAAAATGATTGCCAATTCTAGGGTGAATTCCCGGTCGGAAATAGGGAATGCAGTGATTTCACCTTTCCACGGAACCCCTCTATGGTCTGGTGTGATGAACCAGACCCCGACCACGCTGCCCGCTCCCGACAACCGCCCCCACCGGCTCCGCACGTTAGTGGTCGATGATTCCGTCATGTTCATGGAAGGCTTGTGCGCTTACCTGATGACGGAACCGTTGTTTCAAGTGGTCGGTACTGCGCTGGATGGCAGCGAGGCGCTGCACATGGTGGATTTGCTCGAGCCGGACCTTGTCTTCATGGATCTGCACATGCCATTTATGGACGGCTTGCAAGCGACGGCGATTCTGCGCCGTCGCACGCCCAACCTGCGGATCATTATCATGACGAGGGAGCACGCAGCCATAGCCGAGGTGAAGGCGCGGGCGCACGGCGCAAACGGTTTCATTCGGAAACTGGGAATCACCGACGGTCTGATCACCGAGGTTCGCCGGGTATTTCACCCGTACACACACAAAGGAGGAGCGGAGCCGTTCACGCCGACGTACCATCCGGAAGCAGCACTGGAAACAACGAGCATGTTGGTATGAAATTCCCCGACAACCCCTTTCACGCTCCGCTGCATCGGCTCGACAGCGAAACGCAAACTCACGGCTGCCGTCAAACCAGACCAACCTCTTGTGCCAGGCATTCCCTTCCGGGCGTCTGTGCATTCGTCCGGCAGGACAACATTTGCCAATCGCCTCCGAGGACGTGGAAGAAGCAATTCCTAAAGCTGTTTTGTCGGCACTTCGGTAAGCCGACTCAACCCAACGAGATCAACCTGGCGGCTGACAATCGCCAGCCTTCGCATCACCGAGCCGTTCCACAAACGTCCCTCCGACCACTACCCATCCGCGAATGCTGCCTCAAAAAGCCCCGTCGGTGAAGGCTGAGGAGAGCCAAACAAAGCTCCTCCTGATCGCATAATCCGTCCTTCCAGCCCTGATCTCGCAAGACCGTCATGGATACCGGCCCACGATGCCGACTCAGTGCCCATTCACCGTCCCCAAGCGGTGCACTGTTTCTCATGATTGAACCAGCCCGGAATCACAATGAATTCCCATCACGAATCCTTTATGGTGAGGGAGACACCAACGTCTTCGATTCCGCGAACACCCAGGCAAGACCGAATCCAGTCATCACGGATTGGTCGGTCCTCATTAGCGGGCTGTTCGCAAATACCGCGCCGGATAGTTCATCATAGCGCGCAAATGCACCGAACCAAAAGTGGCCTAATCGCTTGGTCACGGTCAGGATCAGCATCGAACCACTGTATCCGCCGCGCGCATCATAGGCCGGTCGAGAACCGGGCACCGCATATCGAGGGGCTACTCCGTAGTAATATTCGTGGTACGGTTCCGTCGCAAAGAGCGGGCCGACGGCCAACCCGAAATTCCACCCTTTGCCCGGCCCGGTGTTATTAAAATCAAACGTAAGCTGGGGATTGACCACGAAACCGATGTCGTTCCACCGGGAAAGATCTGTGGCAATGGCGGCACGGACCGGGACCCAGAACTGCACCACGCGCTCGGAATTCGTGTCTCTGTAGAGGCTGATCTCGATTGACGGTCCGATTTGGACCACGGGCTTGAGGTCCGGCATCCCCCTCCGGGCCGTGTCCTCGGAGCTGTTGACAGGCACCGCGGCGTCGGCGCTGATGTTGAGTCGCACACGCTCCGAGTGGAACAGCAAACCAGTTATCCCGTTGCTGTCCAGCCGCAGGAAATCACCGCGGTAGACCAGATACGGCAGCGGTAACACATAGAAGCGTTGTTGGTCGGAACCGCGGTAATCAGGAAGGCTCAGGCCGGCAAATCCGAGTCCGGCCTCCCACAACGGAAGCTTTTCCGCGCGGCTGATGGTAGGGGACGCGACGACCAACAGGAATCCCGCCAGACAAGCTAGCAGCCGATATTTCCCGTATGACTTGCGCCCCACAACTTCTGTTGAACATTGAGTCGAACGAGCGCTTAGAATATCACCTCTGACAATGCTGACAAGCGATTCCGAGGGCTTGCCGTCACTCCAAGATGGCCTCAGTGTTGCCATCCTCATTTAAGCCGTCCACTCGGAACCAATCTCAACCTACGTCCTCCGTCATCCGGAACTGAGAATCAGAACAGGCAGAAACGCGGGAGGCTTTAGGTACGGCATTGACTTAAGGCACCAGCCGCACGCGATGATAAGCGCGAGAGCGCTTTGGAGTTCGGCTACCAGACGCCGGCCGTGCCGTCACCGGGAAATGCGCTGACAAGTCAGCGCACTCCCTTCGTCATGCTGCAATCCGCCGCGGCTTACACCACTTTCTTAAAGTCGATATATCCGCGTTCCACATCCGTACTGGCCAGTTGCACGCGGAGCCTGTCGCCGACGCGCATGTTTTCAAAACCGCTATCCAATCTTCCTTCAACGGGCGGACGCAGAATGCGGACCCACGTGCCTTTGTTAGATGCGCCGGTGACGATGGCATCGAACTGCTCCCCGATCCTTGATTCCAGCAGCATCGCGGCTGCGGATTTTGTGACCTGCCGCTCAACTTTTTTCGCGGCGTCTTCCTCTTCGGTGCAGTGTGTTGCGAGCGCTTCCAATTCATTGTTCTCATAAGGCACGGACTGTCCCGCCACTGCTGCTTTCAGCAACCGCTGTGTAATCACGTCGGGGTATCGGCGGTTCGGGGCGGTGGAATGCGCGTAATCCTCGACCGCAAGACCGAAGTGCCCGGCGACACTGTCTCCCGGAAGTTCGACGACGTATTCGCCCGCACCCAGGAGTTTGACGACGCTGAGGGAGAGATCGGGAAAGCGGAGTGGATCAGCTGCTTTCGCCGATACCAGGAACTGCTCCAGGGCCTTTGCGTCGGGTTCCTTGGGCAACGTTGAGCCCCGCTCTGCGGCAAGCTCGACGATCCGGTCCCAGCGTTTGGGTGTGCGGACCACGCGCCGCAGCGACGGAAACTTCTTCGAGGCGAGGTATCGGGCGGTAACGCCGTTGGCGGCGATCATGAAGTCCTCAATAATGTCCTTGGCCCTGTTCTTTTTGTCGGCCACCAAATCCTTGAGCTCATTTCCATCAAAGACCGGACGGGCTTCTATGGTTTCGAGATCAAGCGCGCCGTGCTGGTGCCGGAGCGCCTTTAGTTTCTGGGCCGCGCGGTCCTGGAGTCGAAGGTTCTCGTCGAGACCGGTGACGGTGCCGATCCCGGGTGGCATCGGCGCGTTACCCTCCAGCCAGCTGGCCACGCTGTTGTAGGCCAGCTTGGCACGATTGCGCACCGTCGCTCCATAAAGGTCCGTACTCTGAAGCGAACCATCCCCGGCGAGAACCATTTCAATGACGATGGCCAGGCGGTCTGATTCATAGTTGAGAGAGGTCAGATCCGTGGAGAGTCTCTCGGGCAACATCGGAAAGGTCTCGGCAGCCGTGTAGACCGAGGTGGTGTTCTGCCGCGCATGATCGTCAAGTGCTGATCCCTTTTTGACGAGAGCGTCAACGTCGGCAATGGCGACCAGAACCTTGGCGGCCCCGTCGGGCATGGCTTCGGCAACGGTAAGCTGATCCAGATCACGCGAATCATCGTTGTCGATGGAGCACCAGAGAAGGTTCCTGAGATCACGTGTCTCCCCTTCGGCTCGCGTCGCGGGCCCGTGGATTCCAGCGACCTCCGCGAGCGCCAGGGCCGGAAAATCCGGAACCATCCCTCTTTCCAGCATCGCCCGATGGGCAATTCTTTGCAGGATCGAGCGGTGTTGTCTGTCGTTTGTGTCCGTCACAGATGTCACCATTTCCGGAATGCTCTATTGTGGTTTCCTGCTCAATGAATGCATTGCACTCGCCACCGCCATCATTCGCCAAACCCGCGAATGAACCAGGTCTTCACCACCTGTGTCAGCAGCGCATAGCCCAGCAGCCTGATGGCCAGATACAGCCAGTATAGCGGCGGGAGCGGGACGAACCCGAGCGTGTCCGTGACAACGCGCACCCTCACACGCTGGCGGCGCTGCTTCGACCTACTGAGCTACAACCTTAACTGTGAATGTTGTCGAGGTTGGTTCCCCGATTGTCGGCGTTCCTTTGACCGAAACGTTATACTCGCCGAGAGCCGCGTCACTTCCCGCCGTAATATGCAAGTTCACATCGGGCTTGTCGCTCGCTTTGATCAGAACGCTGTTTGGCGTTACACTGATGCCATTCGCTTTGATGTCCAGTTGTACGTCTCGCTTGAAATAGGCGCCCCTGTTCAGCAAGACGATAACGGTCGTTTCCGCGCCCTGTTTGACCGTGTTGGACGTCGGGACGGTGATGCTGAATTCTTCGTTCACGGGAACAACGCCGCCCTGTCCGCTGACTTTCGTGGACTGACATCCTGATCCAGCCATCAGAGCGAGCACCATAAACATTGCGGTTAGAGTTTTCATATCTTCTTCCTTTCGTTCGTGGTTTGTTTTTAGCCGTTATGGCTTGCCAACTGATTATCCACTCGGGGGATTCCTGCCATCGGTTGGTTGTCTTCAGAGAAGGCTGACTTGGTAACCGGATTGGTATTGGAGGCCGTGAGGGTCGAGGCTGACGGTCCGGGTGCCGTTGAGGACGGCGAGCTGGTGGTGCCTTTCAGGGGTGTCCGTTTGCTCATAAGCACTGATCAGGTTTTATTTCCTAAGTGTCTCGAGACGCCTGTCGAAGGCGAACAGAAGGTTGCCCAGCGTGTCGGCGTATCTTTGCTTCTCATCAGCTTACTATATTCTGGGACCCCTGCGGGCGCTATGGGGTGTTCACCCCAGAGGAGATTTCAGAAAGACCGTCTGCTACGGAGGTCTTCTTCAGATCGAAAGTGGATGCTGTCGCCAACCGTTTCCACCAGCGACCTTCCTTTCTTAAGCGCCGGCTTGAATATTCGCCAGAGGCGCCGCGTGAGGGCACGCGGCCTACAAGATTCCGCCGAAATCACGGTTCCCTCGAGGCTTTCCTCTGGGGTATATCCGCCGATTCTTGTTGTCTCGAACGTGTCTTCACCACCAGTTCGTTGTGATTTCTTGCTCAAGAAATGCATTCTACTCGCCACCGCCATCATTCGCCAAACCTGCGAATGAACCAGGTCTTCACCACCTGTGTCAGCAGCGCATAGCCCAGCAGCATGATGGCCAGAAACAGCCAGTACCGCGGGGGGAGCGGGACGAATCCGAGTGTGTTCGCCAGCGGCGAAACCGTCAGCCAGGCGCCGACCGCAACGATGATCAAGGATGTGAGGATGAGCGGCCAACTGGCCCGGCTTTGGATGAACGGGATCTTGTTGGTGCGAATGACATGGATGATCAACGTCTGGGTGAAGAGCGACTCCACAAACCAGCCGGTGTGGAACAGGGCCGGGTTGTGCCAGCAGTTGAAAACGTACAGCATCNNTCAGGTAATCGAAGATCGAACTGATCGGCCCGATAAACAGAATAAAACGCAGAATCTTGCCAATCGTCCACTGGCGTGGCTTGGTCAGCCAGTCCGCGTCCACCTCATCGGTGGGGATGGTGGTCTGCGAGAAGTCGTACAGGAGGTTGTTGGTCAGCACCTGGATCGGCAACATGGGTAAGAAAGGCAGGAACGCGCTGGCCCCCACGACGCTGAACA
>PLTX01000033.1:0-27129 GCA_003164675.1 Verrucomicrobiota bacterium
GGGGAAATAGTACCACCATCCGGTCCGCCGCCATTGGCCGCACAAAAACGCCGGGTGCCCTGCCGATTCGTGCCCGGCCACAAGCGCCAGTCCCTTGAAAAAATCCGGGGGGATGAGCACCGGCCGTAGCACTTGAAACCATGTCGGCACGCCGATCTTCGTGGCTGCGTCGGCTGGCAACGGTGCCGCCGGGGTCCAATACGGCGCGTAAATCAGCAACACAACCCCACCCGCCACCAGAGCCATCACGCTCACGTGCTTTCCCAGCCCGCGCCATTCCCGCCTCAGCATCGCGTGCAGACCCGCCACCACGAGCAGAATCGGCGCGAGCACGACGGCACTGAATTTCATCACCAGCGCCCCGCCACAGGCCAGCCCGCACAGACTTGCGCGACCTGTCGAAGGCCGGTCAAGAAAGATCGCGAAACACCACACCGCCAGAACAAACATCAACGCCTCTCCCATGTCGGTCAGCACCAGGTGTCCGTAGGCCAGCGTAATCGGGTTCAACGCCCAGAGCGCCACGCCGAGCGCACCGGCCGTCCCGCCAGCCAAACGTCGTAGCCAAACAAAGATCACGATGCCTGTCAGCACTGTGAGCGCCACCTGCATCCATCGCCCGGCGGCGAGAAGTTTGGCGGCATCGTTGGCGCCGCCATAAACGAACTCCTGTCCCAGCTTTGTCACCTCCATGGTCGGCCAGAAATACCAGTTGTCACGCGCCACCGGGAAATGCTCGTCAACCAGCTGGGCTTGCCCCGACCACCGACCCGTCACCGGCACCCCGACCTGCCGATCCAGCAATTCGCGCGCGGTCCTGGATAGTTTCACATCCATGAACAGCAATGGCGCCGCTGAAATCATCTTGGCCAGGGGCGGTGCTTCCGGGTCAAAGGTGAAACCGTAGCCGTGCCAGTAAGTATAACCCGCCACCAGGAACGAACTTTCATCCGCGGTTGCTGATTCCTCATTGATGGGCGTCGCCATCAATGACGCCATCAGCACCAGCAACGCGATGGCAACCAGGCTCGCCGCGTGCCTGTTCACAATCGAAAGGCAGCCCAGCCTCGACACTCCTTCGGAATCTCTCACTCAGGCGACGTTAACATCCCGCCCAGATGATTGCCAGAGCATCTGAGACGTCGTCGCTTCTTGAGATGGACAATCCTGGTGGAGAACCTGCTCGGAGTTATAATCATTGCCCGTCACGCCCTTGTCTTACGCGCCCCTTTCAGCGACCGACTGCGCTTCACACCGCGTGACCATCAACTACCACGCCGAAGCGTTCAGACCGCCTTTCTGCTTTGGACAATTTGCCAAAGCTTGCATTTTGAACTTCCGAGGGCGTGCCGTTGCGCCGTCGGCAAATCTTCGGCGGGTGTCGTTGGACTCGGCTTACTGGCGAGCTTGCAGTCCTGCAAGTGCGTTTCGAGCTGCCGTGAGGTCTGGCCGAAGCCTCAGCGCCTGCTGGTAGTGCTGGATTGCCTCCGGCACTCTACCCGCATTCTCCAGGGCGATCCCCAGATCATTGTGCGCCTCAGCGTAATCGGGCCTGATCTGCAGGGCCTGCTTGAAGTGTTCAATAGCCTCTTCACGTTTGCCGGTCTGATACAAAACGATCCCGAGGTTGTTGTGCGCCTCGGGGAAATCGGGCTCGATCCGTAGCGCCTGCTCGTAGTGCCCCATCGCCTCCGAAACCTTGCCCAGTCCTTGCAGGGTAACTCCATAATTGTAGTGCGCGTGGGCGTAATCGGGCTTGATCCGCAACGCCTGCTCCCAGTGTCCCATCGCTTCCTGTAGCCTGCCCAGTCGGGCCAGGGCGAGCCCCAAGCCGTAATGCGCCTCGGCGTAATCGGGCTTGATCCGCAGCGCCTGCTCGTAGTGTGCGATGGCCTCCTCGATCTTGCCTGTTTGCGCCAGAGCGTTTCCCAGACTATAGTGCGCGTCGGCGTAATTGGGTTCAATCCGCAGGGCCTGCTCGAAGTGTGCCATCGCCGCCGGCAATTGACCCACCTCCAGCAGAGCATCGCCGAGACTCATATGAGCACGTGCATTGTCTTGGCATTTGGCGACCGTATCCTTCCAGATGGATAACTCGGTGCGATAATCTTCATTCTCGCCGCGCCGTAAGCAATCCAAACCCCACCGCTGCCGCCAGAAACACCGCCGTGCTGCGCCGCCCCCACAGTTTATCGATCCCGATCACGGTCAACGTGACCACGGCCACCAATGGCAGGTACATCCGGTGTTCCGCCATCGGCTGACCCTCCACAGGAACCACGCTGGAGGTTGGGGCCAGAATTACGAAGAACCAGGCACCAATAAGGCCGATAGCTGGCCGCCGCCGCAGTTCAATCAAAACACTGGCTGCCAAGACCACCAGAGCCAGCGCGTAGGGCGCCACTTCCGCGAAATGCCGTGTCGCTACAAACTCCCCGTAATCGAAAACCAGCAGATGCGGCCAGATTGCCAACCACAGGTAACGCACCACCACTCGACACTCGATCAGCGCATAGGCCCACCAGGGAATCCCGAGCCCATAGCCGGCACCGCGATAATGCAAACCCGCCATCAGACAGCCCAGCAGCACCCACGTGCTGGCCAGCCCCAAATACAGCGGCCGGTGTTGTGTCCATGCTTCCCGAAAACTCCCGCTGATAAACGTCCGGTCGTACAACAGCACCATGACGGGAGCCGTTACCATCACTTCCTTGCTCGCCATACCCAGAAGACACGCCACCACGGAGAGCGCGAACCACCAGCTCGATTTCTGGGTGTCCGTCCCACGAATAAAGCAATACAATGTCAGCAGGTAGAACAACCCCATCAACGACTCGCAGCGTTCCGATATGTAGGTCACTGCTTCCGTCTGAAGCGGATGAACCGTCCAAAGAACCGCCACCGCCAGCGCCAGCCGCATCGCACACGCACCGAATTGCTCCCGCAACACCGGGCTCAACAATGTCCGCCGCACGATCCCGTACAAGGCCAGGCCCGCAAGGATATGGATGGCCAGATTGACCGCGTGATAACCCCACACGACCGTGCCCTCAAGCGCGTAGTTGACCGCCAGCGAGAAATTCACCACGGGCCGACCGCCAACGAACGACGTGGACGGTGGTGACAATGCAGACCAGATCGGCCATAGATGACGGATAGTCGGGTTTTCCTGGATGGACCGCTGGTCATCAAAGAGAAACGGCGCCGTGAAGCTGTTGTGATAGGCAGCAATCCTGCCGCAACCAGCAACAAGGGGATGAACTTCTGTCTGTTCACTTGGCAAGAAACTTAAGCGATGTTGCAGTTTGTGGCCAACTCAAACTTCGGTGTTATTCTGGCTGGTGCGAGTCATGATGGCCGAAGGCATCGACTCGCCGCGTCCCGGTGCGAGCATGAGTTACCTGCCGGTGGTGACTGCCGTCGTGCCTGGTTTGATCGAGCTTGGGGTCGGATGGACGCTCATCCAACACAGCGAATTCTTCGGACGGATTTTCTCCAAGGGCATGGACGAACGGTTCTGACATCGCGGAACGAGCAACGGAACGGCTCGCTCAGCGCACGCGCTGGACTCCGCAACTCCCCGATTGCCCCCACCGCTACGCCCGCCGCATTTCAGCCCTGCCGTCCAACTGCGCCGCGAACAACAACCATAAGCGAACCGTTCAAGTTGGCTCCCCGCGTTGAACGATTTGCGAACCTTGCGGTTTGAACTTCCGAGGGTTGCCGTTGCGCCATCGGCAAATCTTCGGCGCGTCTCGCTCCGCTGGTGCTGCGCTCGGTTGGCTCCGCTCAGTCCTCTGAGCTACGCCCTTCGGGCGTCGGCACGACGCGACGCCGTCTTGCGGCTACCCTTGCCGCTCGGCTTACTGGCTAGCTTGCAGTCGCGCTAACGCATTTCTCGCCGGGGCAAAATCCGGTCGGAGCTTCAGCGCCTGCTCCAAATGCCCGATCGCCTCCCCAACCCTGCCCACCTGCGCCAAGGCGACCCCCAGATTGTAGTGCGCTTCGGCGTAATCGGGGTTGATCCGCAGGGCCCGCTGATAATGCCCGATTGCATCGCTGAGCTTCCCCTCCTGCAAGAAGACCGTTCCCAGATTGTTGTGCGCCTCGGCGTAGTCGGGCTGGATCTGCAGGGCCTGCTGCAAATGCCCGATCGCTTCCGGGATCCTGCCCAGTCGGGCCAAGGCGAGCCCCAGAATGTAGTGCGCCTCGGCGTAGTCGGGCTTAATCCGTAGCGCCTGCTCCAAATGCCCGATCGCCTCCCCAACCCTGCCCACCTGCGCCAAGGCCAGTCCCAGATTGTTGTGCGCCAGGGCGAAATCGGGATTGACCTGCAGCGCCTGCTCGTAGTGGGTGATCGCTTCCTCGATCTTACCCGTTTGCGCCAAATCAATCCCCAGATGGATGTGCGCCTCGGCGTAATCGGGCTTGATCCGCAACGCTTCCTCATGATGTCGGATGGCATCGGCCGTCTTGCCCAGTTTCTCCAACGCCGCCCCAAGACCCATATGGGCCTCGGCAAAATTGGGATTGATCCGCAGTGCTTGGTCGTACTGTTCCACCGCCTCGGGCACCTTGCCCAACTCCATCAGGGCCACTCCAAAATTGTAGTGCGCCGCTGCGACATCAGGATTCATTCGCAGCGCTTGCTCGTGCTGCGCTATGGCCTCCTGTAGGCGGCCCAACCGGCCCAGCACATCCCCCAGCGTCATATGCGAGTTACTCTGCTCCGGCGCGATTTCGACATCCCGTTGCGCGTATTCGAGTGCCTCACTGGCCCTTCCCTGATCTAACAGCATCATCGCGAACGCGCGATTCATTACTTCCGAGTCCGGAAACTCCACCAATGCGGCTCGCTGCTTAGTTTCGTCGTTGCGCCAATCTGGTATCAGGCTGCGAGTGCGCACTCCGAAGACGCACAGTTGGCCTGCCACCACGCCAATCAGCGCGAGACGCGCGGTCGTCGTCGAACGCCGCCACACCCACAACCCCGCCCCACCGGCCAACAGAAGCAGCGGCAGCATCGCCACGTAGGCATAGTGCGTCGCCACTACTTGCTCGCTCGTCGGCATCAGCCCAGAGACAGGAAGAACCAGCACCACGTAGGCCCCCCAAGCCGCCGCCAGCATCGGCATGCGTCGTCTTTCAATTACGACCACTGCCGTGATCATGACAACACTCAGCACCGCCCCCAACACTGGCCACTGAGAGAGCGACAGGCCCAAACGCATCGGATAGTAGGGCGACAAATGAGACGGCCAGACCAGTTTCAACGGATAGAACATCAGGCTCTCGGACACAAGGAACACACGCCCGGAGAGCGGGATCGTCGCCAACGAAAAGACCTGATTGATCTGTGACTTGGTGATCAGCGTCGCCAAGCTCGCCGCTGCCGCGAGGGCGATCCACCCCGCCTTCTCCCATAGCAACCGGCCCCAGCCGAGCCGCTCATACTGCCGTAGCGGATAGTAATCCATCGCCAGCATGACAAACGGAAATGATACCGCCATCGGTTTGCATAGCAGCGCCGCCACATACAACGTCCACACCAACCAACGACGTGCGCCTCCGGCGTAGGCCCACAAGCAGGCGATCCCAAACGTCGTGCATAACACCTGCGTCCGCCCCGAAATCCACGCCGCCGACTCCACTTGCAACGGATGAATCGCGAATACCACCGCAATCCATAAGGCCACCGTCAGCCGCTCGCCAGTGGTCAAGGATGTCGCGCCCAAAAGCGTCCACAGAAACCCGAATACGAGCGCGGCGTTGAGCGCGTGTACCATTACGCTGGCCGCGTGGTGACCCGCTGCATTCTTTCCCCAAATCTGGTAGTCCAGAACATGGGACAATCGCACCAAGGGTTGATAGTATGAATCCGTACACGTAAACGCCCATTTCACTGCATTCCACGTCAGGCCGTTCAACCGCTCCGCCGGCCGCAAGTAGGTTTCAAGATCGTCTCCTGCCAAGAACTCGCCGTGGACGCTGGGCCAAAACAGCCAGACGGTAGCCGCAAAAATCACCAGAGCTATTCCAACCAACTTTGTCCGCCTGACAGTCATGCGAACCAATCCAATCACATGTCCCGCCCACACGCAATTGAGAACACCGCGTAAGCGTCTTGCTCCGCTGGTGCTGCGCTCGGTTGGCTCCGCTCCGTCCCCTAAGCTACGCCCTTCGGGCGTCGGCACGGCGCGACGCGTTTGTGCCACCAGCAAGTCGGTGGCGCGTGTCAGTTGCACCCAAAACATCATGGGTGCGTCTCATGTGGCTAGTGCCACATTCGGCTTGCGACCTGGGCACGACTTGGTCGCGTCTCCGCTTCGCTTCGGCTCCGTCCGACTCGGCTCCGCGACCACCCTTGCCGCTCGGCTTACTGGCGAGGTTGCAATCGCGCGAGCGTGTTCTGCGCTGGAGTGAAATCGGGCTTGATTCGTAGCGCCCGCTGCAAATGCTCGATCGCTTCCGGTGTCCTGCCCGCCTGCATCAAGGCGATCCCCAGATTGTAGTGCGCCTCGGCGGAATCGGGCTTGATCCGTAGCGCCTGCTGCAAATGCTCTATCGCTTCCGGGATCCTGCCCGCCTGCACCAAGGCGATCCCCAGGTCGTTGTGCGCCTCGGCGTAATCGGGGTTGAGACGCAGAGCCTGCTCGTAGTGGGCGATGGCGTCCTCAATCCTACCTGCTTGCGCCAGCGCGAGCCCCAGGTTGTAGTGCGCCTCGGTGTAATCGGGGTTGAGACGCAGGGCCTGCTCGTAGTGCCCAATCGCCTCCGAAACCTTGCCCAGTCCTTGCAGGGTAACTCCATAATTGTAGTGCGCCTCGACTAAATCGGGCTTGATCCGCAGGGCCTGCTCGTAGTGTGCAATGGCGTCCCCGATCCTACCCGCTTGCGCCAGCGCGAGCCCCAGGTTGTAGTGCGCCTCGGCGGAATCGGGCTTGAGCCGCAGGGCCTGCTTATCGTGTGCGATGGCTTCCTCAATCTTACCCACTTGCAACAGTTCATAACCCAAGTTGTTCTGTGCCCGTGCATAATCCGGCTCGATCCGCAGCGCCTGCTCATACTGTTCGATCGCCTCCTGCTGTCTGCCCGCAGCCCCCAACCTGTCCCCGCGAATGGTGTGGGCCTCGGCGTAATGCTCGGCGGTCGCCAACAGGTTAAACGCCACCGAGAAGCCCAAGAGCACGCTCCAACCCCAGCGCACCAGACGCCGCCGGACCGGCTGGCGAGCCGACGTCCGCTCCAATCCAAACACACCAACAATAGCAAGCAGCACCAGCGCAGGCAGGAAGTCCACCTCGAAGCGCATGGTCGCGGTCGCGTATAGGCCAAGAGGCAACACGCACATCCCAAAAAGCAGGACTACGGCTACCACGAACCAGTGCAAGGCCGACCATGCTTGACCCATCCTAACCCGCCACGCTAGCGGCACAGCTAGCGCCAACCACACGACCGGAATATTGGTGAGGACACCATAGGCGCCCTCCGCCGAGTCATAGCCCGACGGCAAATGCGGCACGGCGATCTGATGCACGAATGGAAACCGCCTGCTCCAGCCTGCCATCGCCAAGAAGTAAATCCGAAAATTGAACCACAGATACCGCACATCGAATAATCGCCGTCGGGGGCCACCAGACAACACGTAGTGCCAGCCGAACTCGAACGGATTATTGAATCGGAGCGTGTTATAGAGCATCAGCCCCAACCCGATGAAAACAATCGGCCCCGTCGCCGCCATCAGCAGCTTTCCCACCTGTCGCCGCTCACGCCACGCCTGAGCCACTGGAACGAGTAGGACGACCGCACCAAACAACAAATTTGGTCGTGCGCCCACGGCCAATCCGTACGTTAAGCTCGCTACGGCCAGCCAACGCCATCCCCGCTCCCTGTCGTGCAACGCGCACCAAACTGCCCCCAGTGCCAGCATCGTCAGCATGTACCCGCAACTGATCGCCACTTGGTAAAAACTCGCTTGCGACAACTGCGCCAGCGTACCCGCCGCCAATCCGAGCGCGACCGCACAGGCCACCACCACCCCGACGCTCACTTCCGCAAAATAGCGCCGCCACACCGCGCGCAGCAAACCCACGCTGGCCAGAAAGCCGATGGCGCAGAAGATCGTCACGGCCAGCCGGTAAGACAAGTAGTCGCCGGTCAGCACGGTGTACGGCCAGAACAGTATCAACGCGGGCGTAACCCCGTGGTAGAGGTAGAGGCGGCCCTTGTAGTAACACAGGTCGTGCATCAGGTATGGCGGGGAAAACCGGTAGACTCCATTGGCGGCTGGATCGTAGGGGTCGGCGAGTTGTGTGAGCCCGACCGGCACCTCCTTCTTGAGGCTGAGCTGGCCGGCGCGAAAACCCTGCACCAATAAATTGTAGGAAGAGTCAGCCGCTTTCTGCAGGCCAAACTTTTCCCAGTCGCCCGGCAGGCTCATGTAGGCGTAAACCCCGATGACCAGCGCGCACACTGCCGCCAATAATGTCCACGCACTTTTCATTGTGCCACACTGACCCGCCCCGTGTAACGTTGTCGCAAAAGCATCGTCTGCCTTACGACATTTTATACGCTTCTCCAGTTGAACACACGCGCTTTGTAGAACGAGGAACCGTAAGGGCTTGTCCGCCATCTACACCTGCGGGACGCGGCGACACCGCCGGACAGACCACCCCTTGGACCGCCTTGGGCCTCGACAGCTCACACTCTCAGCAGGAGTTTGGTTCGCGCGTCAGACAACAGGGTCACGCGTGCATCTTGCGTAACGCCCTCTCTCTGTGAGCCTAAGTTTGGCTCCTCGCGTTGAACGATTTGCGAAAGCTTGCATTTTGCCGATGGCGTGCCGTTGCGCCGTCGGCAAATCTTCGGCGGGTGTCGTTGGACTCTGCCGGTGCTGCGCTCGGTTGGCTCCGCTCCGTCCCCTGAGCTACGCCCTTCGGGCGTCGGTACGACGCGACGCCGGCTCGCGGCCACCCTTGCCGCTCGGCTTACTGGCGAGGTCGCAATCGCGCGAGCGCGTTCTGCGCTGGAGTGAAATCGGGCTTGATCCGTAGCGCCTGCTGTAAATGCTCTATCGCTTCCGGAATCTTGCCCGCCCGCACCAAGGCGATCCCCAGGTCGTTATGCGCCTCGGCGTAATCGGGGTTGAGACGCAGAGCCTGCTCGTAGTGTGCGATGGCGTCCTCGATTTTACCGGTTTGCACCAAAGCGGTCCCGAGGTTGTAGTGCGCCTCGGCGTAATCGGGCTTGAGACGCAGAGCCTGCTTGTAGTGTGCGATGGCGTCCTCGATCTTGCCCGTCTGCGCCAGCGCGAGCCCCAGATTATTGTGCGCCTCGGCGTAATCAGGCTTGAGCCGCAGGGCTTGTTCGTAGTGGGCGATGGCTTCCTCGATCTTACCGGTTTGCCATAATGCGGTCCCTAGATTATTGTGCGCCTCGGCGTAATCGGGGTTGATCCGCAGGGCCTGCTCGAAGTGGGCGATGGCTTCCTCGATTTTACCGGTTTGCACCAAAGCGATCCCCAGATTATTGTGCGCCTCGGTGTAATCCGGCTTCATCCGCAGGGCCTGCTCGTAGTGGGCGATGGCTTCCTCGATTTTACCGGTTTGCACCAAAGCGATCCCCATGGCGTAGTGCCCCTCGACGAGATCGGGGTTGAGCCGCAACGCGTACTCGTACTCCCGGATGGCTTCCGGCCCCTTGCCTGCTCGCCATAAAGCCTTTCCCAGATTGTGGTGTCCCTCGGCGTAATCGGGCTCGATTCGGAGAGCGTTCTCGAAGACTCGGATGGCTTCCGGCGCGCGGCCGTTTATCGCCAGCAACGTCCCTACCGAACAGCCCGCATACGCGTAGTTCTTGACGCTGACCAACACGTTGAAGACCACCGAGAAGCCCAGCAGCAGCCCCCAACCCCAGCGCACCAGACGCCGCCAAACCGGTTGGCCAGCCAACGTCCGCTCCAATCCAAACACACCAACAATGGCGAGCAGCACCAGCGCGGGCAGAAACTCCGTCTCATAACGGCAGCAGGCGACAAAGTAAAGTTCCATGGTCAAGGCGCAAATGCCAAACAACAGGACCACCGCCAGCAGGAACCAGCACAACGTGGAACGCGCGGGTCCTGACCGGTCACGCCACGCTAACGGCATGCCCAACGCCAGCCATACCAGCGGAACGTTGGGAAGAATTCCGAAGGGGGCCTCCGGCAATCCATGGCCCGCCGGCACGGGCGGAGCGACGGCGTCGTTTACAAAAGGGAAGTGGCTGCTCCAGCGCACCGGCTGAAGAAAATAGGACTGAAAATTGAACCACATGTAGCGCACAGAGAAAAACTGCTGCGTCACCTCCCGAGTGCCAGCCAGCTCATAGCGCAAGCCGAATTCAAACGGATTGTCGAACCGCAGGGCGTTATAGAGCATCAACCCCAACCCGATAAGCGCGATCGGGATGGTCGCCGCCACCAGCACGGGCCAAACCCGTTGCCGCTCGCGCCACGCCTGAATCACCGGCACCAGGAGGATAATGCCGCCAAACAGCAACGACGACCGCGCCCCCACTGCCAGCCCGTACGCCAGACTCGCCGCCGCCAGCCACCGCCACTTCCGCTCCGGCTTGTGCAACGCGCACCAAACCGCCCCCAGTGCCAGCATCGTCAGCATGTACCCGCAACTGATCGCCACTTGGTAAATGTCGGACGGCGGCAACAGTGCCGGCACGCCCGTCGCCAAGCCAAGCGCCAGCACGCAGGCGGCCGCCACCCAGACACTCACCTCGGAAAAGTAACGCCGCCACAACGCGCACAGCAAACCCACGCTGGCCAGAAAGCCCACAGCGCAAAAGATCGTCACCGCCAGACGGTTAACCAAGTAGTGGCCGGTCAGCGCCACGAATGGCCAGAATAATATCAACGCCGGCGTAACCCCGAAGTACAAGTACAGCCGCCCCTTGTAGTAGCTCATGTCGCTCATCCCGTAAGCGCTACCCCGGTAGAAACGATTCGCGGCCGGATCGTAGGGGTCGGCGAGGCGTGCAAACCCGGCCGGCACATCTTTTTTCACGCTCAGATGGCCCTCGCGAAACCCCTGCACCAGTAAATTGTAGTACGTGTCAGCCGGATTCGAAATCAACGATTCCAACTTGCCCAATGGGGCGGTGTACGCGTAAACCCCGATGACCAGCGCGCACACTGCCGCCAATAATGTCCACGCACTTTTCATTGTGCCACACCGACCAGCCTCTTGTAACGTTGTCGCAAAAGCATCGTCTGCCTTACGACATTTTATACACTTCTCCAGTCGAACACACGTGCTTTGTCGAGCGAGGAACCGTAAGGGCTTGTCCGCCGTCTACACCTGCGGGACGCTCGACACCGCCGGACAGACCACCTATTCGAACGCCTTGGGCCTCGACAGCTCACACCCTTAGCAGGAGTTTGGTTCGCGCGTTAGACAACAGGGTCACGCGTGCATCTTGCGTAACGCCCTCTCTCTGTGAGCCTAAGTTTGGCTCCCCGCATTGAACGATTTGCGGAAGCTTGCATTTTGAACTTCCGAGGGCGTGCTGTTGCGCCGTCGGCAAATCTTCGGCGCGTGTCGTCGGACTCTGCCGGTGCTGCGCTCGGTTGACCATCGGGAAATACGGCGCGTACGGGTGGGCCAAGAACCAGATGCGCGTCAGCCCATCCGGTGCGGTCAGCAACCCATTCCCAGTAACGTAGATATCGTCATCCCAAATGTAGCTGCATCGCAGGGCAGGGATGTACGCCAGAAACGTGAGAGCTACCAACAAGATGGCCAGTTCCGGCAAACGGACACCTTTGGTCTCTTGTTTTGTCCTGGCAGCGCCCATGTTTCCGTATTCTTCCACCGAGTCCACGCCCCCGGCCATCTGCCTGACAAGAGCGCGCCATGGTTCGGTTCCGACACTTGATAAGCTGCCAAGCCCGAAACGAAGCCCGCCAACGCTCGAAAATGTCTCGGCAGTTCTATTGTGGTTACCGGTTTCGCCCCTCAATTTCTGGGGTGACGACAGGTGATACCTAACACTATGATGCGATCAAATGTTGGATCTCTCGCGGAATCTTAAACCCAAGACTTTGTCCAATCTGACGGCAGCGGCGACGAACCTGATCAATAGCGACTCGCCGCAAGCTTCGAGGATATGTTTCTCGCTGCTGCTCGTTCTCGTGCTCTTGACTGCCGGCTTCCTCGCGAGAATGGGTGCGACCATGACGCTGATCGTGCCTTGGGACGTGACGATCATCCTTGACGGTGGTTGGCGAGTGATCAACGGGCAAATTCCGCATGTGGATTTTTATAGTCCGCTGGGACCGGTGACTCATCTGGTTGTGGCGTTGGGGATGCGGTTGGCCGGCCCGCGTGTGGGCAGTATCGCCTGCGCGAATGCCTGTGTGTTGCTCCTGCTGGCGCCGTGGGCGTGGACCATTGCCCGCACCAGGATGTCCGCGGCCTTGAGCTTCCTGTTTGCCTTGTATGTCGGATTTATGGTGGCAGCCACTTCCACGTACGGGCACGCATTCAAACAACTCGCCTACAGCGCCATTTACAACCGATGGGGCGTTGCGCTGACGGCATTGGCGCTCATCGAGTCCCTCGGATGCCCCCCACAGCAGTTCTGCCGGCGGTCCTCCGTACTTCAGGGAGTGTCAACGGGGATTGGCCTCGCCATAACGTTCTTCTTGAAGGTCAGTTTCTTCGGGGTTGGCGTGATGGGCCTTATCGCGGGCGTGATCCTGATGCCGCAGAATCGGCATCGATGGTTTGGGCTGTGTGCCGGCGCGGCAGTGGTCTCGCTTCTCATGCTGGGGTATTTACGATTCGACGTTGGCGCGGTAGTCCATGATCTAACCATGGCCGCAAGGGTAAGGAGCGTCGACTTGGGCCGCATCGTATCCGACATGGCGACGAAACCGGCCGTGTTCGAGTCAGTGTACTTGATCATTGTTCTGTGGTGCGTCGTTCCCTGCGTGTCGGGCTATTACCGGCCATGGCTCGCCCCCAAGGTCGGGCTGGGAGTGTTCGTTCTGTTCCTGATTTTTGCGCAGGCAATATTGTCGTTGACGAATAACCAACCACCGCTGGCCACGCTTTTCCCCGTGGGATCGCTGCTGGTTCTCGAGGCAGCACGGCGAGCCATTCATCAACAGGAAGCCGCAGATTCGCGTGTCCTCATCCACAATTCCATTGGATGGATGATTACGCTGCTGATCGCGCTGTATTTTATCGCGTCGATTCTCGTGCCGGACATGGCGAGTCTACCGTACTCCGTCTTCGTGCGTGCTACAGAGGGGGCTCGGATGAAAGCCGGTCAAAGATTCGCTGCGCCGCCGCTGGCCGACATGCTGGCTCCCAGCGCCCCGGAGTACGTCCGGATCGTCAACGATGGTTGCGAGTTGCTGCGGTCGCACTCCGGGCCCTCGGATCGAATTGTGACCATGGACCTCGCCAACCCGTTCTCCTTCGCGTTGCAGCGTCCGCCCCCCACCGGTGATGCGCTTTGGTGGGATCGATACTCGTATACAGAACGTGTTCACCCCGATCCCGAACAGGTTTTCGAACATGCCGCCATCGTGATGGTACCCAGGAATCGGAGACCCGTGCAGCCGGACCAGCAACCGATCTCGGTATACTCAGGATTCTTGGAAACCCACTACACCCTTGTCGCCGAGTCAGCCTTCTGGAAGCTGTATCGACGACAATGATTTTCAGCCCGGTCGAGTGGAAGGGTTGACGGGGCGTTGTTGATCGGCTACACACGGTATCCATCCCGACATGGCACATTGCCGCGACTGGCAGACGGCGTTTGTGCCGGTGCAGATGAAGCACCGAAGGCAAGCAGGGACGCCCCGAAACGGATTCGGGGTAAACGTGGCCTTCTCACGAAGATTGACAGGGCACTGATGAAAATTCTTTTTGCCGCGAGCGAGATGACGCCGTACGCCAAGACAGGCGGGCTGGGCGACGTGGTGGGCGCGCTGTCCAGCGCGCTGCGCGAACGTGGACACGAGGTCACGTGTTGTCTGCCGTACCATCGATCCGTCGCGGAGACCGCGCCCGAGGCGAAGCGGATCGGACTGACCTTGAGCATCCCGCTCGGGAGCCGGGCGGTGACGGGCGACGTGCTCGAGTGGACGCAGCCCGACGGCGTGCGCGTGTTGTTCATCCGGCGCGATGAATTTTTCGACCGCTCGGAATTGTATTCCACCGGCGTCCGCGACTACGAGGACAACGCGGAACGGTATTTATTCTTCTCGAAGGCGGTGGTGGAGTTGATGGGCTACCCGCAATTCCGTCCCGACGTGGTGCATTGCCACGACTGGCAGACGGCGTTCGTGCCGGTGCAGGCGCGCTATCGCGCACGGACCCATTCGACAGGCTCAGGGCAGGCGCGCGGCGCGGAGTTCGCCGTGAAGACGGTGCTGACGATCCACAACATCGCCTATCAGGGAATGTTCTGGAGCCTGGATTTTCCGCTGACGAATTTGCCCGGGGGGTTTTTCACGCCGGACACGCTGGAGTTCTACGGCCAGATGAACCTGCTCAAGGGCGGCATCGTCTTCGCCGATAGGATTACCACGGTCAGCCCAACGTACGCGGAGGAGATCCAGACCACCGAAGGCGGGTTCGGACTCGACACGGTGATCGCGACGCGCGGCGCGAACCTGCAGGGGATTATCAACGGAGTGGATTACTCGCGCTGGAATCCCGAGACCGATCCGCATCTGCGTCAACCGTACGGGCCGGAGGATTTGTCCGGCAAACGCGCCTGCCGCGCGGACCTGTTGAAGAAGCTGCGGCTCGACGGATTCGACAAGCTCACCGCAGGTGCGGGCGCGACCCGGCCTGTGGCGGGGTTCGTGTCGCGCTTGACCGCGCAGAAGGGCGTCGAGATCCTCGCGGGCGCGCTGGAGGAACTGGTGGAGGAGGCGGGACTGACCGTCGCGATTTTGGGAAAAGGCGAGCGCCAATATGAAGAGATGTTGACCGCCGCCGCCAAACGGTATCCGCGTCAGGTGGCGGTACGGATCGCCCATGATGAAGAACTGGCCCACCAGATCCAAGGGGGCGCGGACATGCTGTTGATCCCATCGCATTACGAGCCGTGCGGGTTGACGCAATTGTACGCCCTCAAATACGGGACAATACCCGTGGTGCGGGCGACTGGCGGCCTGGACGACACGGTCAAGGCGTACGACCCGCGGACGGGTCGCGGAACCGGCTTCAAATTTGCTCCATATACGTCCGCGGCGCTGGTGGAGGCCGTGCAACAGGCGATTTTGCTCCACAAACAGCCGAAAAAGTGGCAAAAGTTGATGGGCCACGCGATGGCCTGCGATTTTTCGTGGCAGGCCAGCGCGCTTGAATATGAGAAATTGTACGCAGCGCTTTGAAGCGCGGCGTCTGAATAGTGGGGACAACCGAATATGCCAGAATTGCGCAAGGATCCAGTTGTAGGTCGTTGGGTCATCATCGCGACCGAACGCGGGAAACGTCCGGGTGATTTTGTCTCGCAACCCATCGACGTGCCCGAGCAGGCCAGAAACCCGTTCGCCGAAGGCAACGAACACATGACGCCGCCGGAGATTTTCGCGTTCCGCGACCCGAAGAGCAAAGCGAACGCGTCCGGCTGGCAGGTGCGCGTGGTGCCGAACAAGTTCCCGGTGCTGCGCATCGAGGGCGAACTCGACAAGGAAGGGCAGGGGATGTACGACAAGATGAACGGCATCGGCGCGCACGAGGTCATCATCGAGACGCCGAACCCATCCCTGCAACTGGAGCAGCAGACCATCGAGGGCATCGGGCGCGTGATCGAGACGTACAAGATCCGCGTGACCGACCTGCTGCGCGACCCCCGGTTCCGCTACATCCTGGTCTTTAAAAATTTCGGCAAACAGGCCGGCGCGACGATCGGCCATCCGCACTCGCAGTTGATCGCGATGCCCGTGACCCCGAAGCGCATGAAAGAAAAGCTCGTCGGCGCGATGCAGTACTACGCCTACAAGGACCGCAGCCTTTTCGAGGACATCCTCAAGCAGGAGATCAAGGACGGCTCGCGGCTGGTGTATGAGAACGCCGGGTTCGTGTCGTTCTGCCCGTTTGCGTCGCGGTTCCCGTTTGAAGTGACGATCATGCCGCGCCGGCAGTCCGCGTACTTCCAGGACATTCATCCCGACGAAATCTTGTTGTTGGCCGATTGCCTGAAGGTGACGCTGATGAAACTGTCGAAGGCGCTGAACCAGCCGCAGTATAACCTTCTGATCAGCAACGGGCCGGCGCGCTATGCCCACCACGGATATTGGTCCACCATCGATCAGGATTTTCGTTGGCACATCGAGATTCTGCCACGCCTGACGCTGATCGCGGGCTTCGAGGTCGGCACGGGTTTCTACATCAACCCGACGCCGCCCGAGGAAGCGGCCAAGTACCTGCGCGAGATCCTGGTCTGAGACAGGATTTCCCGGATTCGCTTCACACGGCAATGTCACTTGTCGAGCCTTGCCAACGGCACTCGTCCCTCGGTATGATAAAGACTCCACTAGAAAGGGGAGAGCCTGTGGACATCACGTTTCAGTGCGACAAGTGCGGGCAGTATATCGTAATCGACGAAGCGGGCGCGGAACTCCAAGTGTCGTGTCCAAAGTGCGGCCAAAGTCTTTCAGTCCCAAAGGCGGTTGGCGCGTCACCGCCCACTATTGCCAATAGCAACAGCAACGCCGCCAGCCATACGTCTCTGGTCAATTGCAGCGCGTGCGGTAAACAAATATCTATCGCAGCAGATTCCTGTCCGTCTTGCGGACAGCCAAACAAGAGCAAGAAGATCAGTTGCCCAAATTGTAAATCGGGAAACGTGCAGAGAATTCAGATGGGGAGTAAAGTTGGTGCCGCCTTGTTGTTTGGTGTGTTTGCTATGGGGCGACTCACCAAGACATGGGAGTGCAATGACTGTAAGTTCAAGTGGTGAATGTAACCACGCGGGCGGCACTTTCACTGTACTGATTTACTGACAACGTGAGCGGAGCGGGCGACAGCTCGCACAAGGCTGGGCGCTGCTCGCCGCACTCTGGGCAACGCACTGACCGCGTTTGACGGCTCCCCCCGCCGAGAGCTAGGTGGAGAGATGAGCGATATCACGTTCTACTGCAGGTGGTGCAGACGGCGACTGGTGGTTGACGATGCCGGCGCGGGAATCGAAATTCCGTGCCCCGTGTGCGGAAGAGATATTGCAATCCCTCCAAAGCCGGTATGGCTGCCTGCAATCAACGAGGCGTTGCGAAGGATCGTCCAACGCGCTTTACACCGAAAGCCCGGGGACCGCCACCCCCGATCTCTTTTGAGAGAAGCCATCGTCGCGGCTGGCTACGACCCGGCGAAAGCGTGCGTCGAGCCGGGTAGCCCCGAGGATTTGCTGACCTTCGAGAGGCTCAACCTTGTGCTCGATACCAACCAGCACATCGCCTACGGCTACCGCGATTTCATCCAAGGGAACACGGCGGAGGCGGTGGATGAGTTTCCGGCGTGGGAATTATTCCGGGCGGAGGACCGTCAGGTGGAGCGGGGCTCGCCCGAGGCGAAAGGTGTGACGAAGATCGGGTGGGGCCAACGATTCGAGGAGGCGTGCGAGCAAACGGGTGACGAGCGGGCACTGGCGGTCTATCAGGAGACGGGGCGGATGATGTGGCGCAAGGATTCGCCCGTCGGGTTGTACCTGGGTAGCGCTTGGGAGGATTCGCTCGGGAATGATTACGATCCGCGGGCGTTGGGCACGGGGATGTGGACGACGGAAGTGAACCGGGAGGATGCGATCGACATTGGGTTGATCGATCCAGACGATGAGGTTGAGCCGCGCGAGATTCTCCCGTCGCCGCTTATACCAATCGAAGATTTACGCGTTACCGAATACTTGTGGAATAAGCCAAAGCTTTGCGAGCATTGTGGCGAGGAGAAACCGACTAGGTTGATTCACGTGTGCGACGCCTGCGAAGCGTCCATCTGCACTGATTGTACGGCGAAGGGAAGCAGTTGCCCTGAGGACCCGCCACCGCCGGAACCGCGCGACGCAATGCAGTGTTGTGCTGATGCTATCAGAGAGATGATGGGGCGAGAGCTTCCAGTAGAAAAGGACGTGGCAGAACGAGTCTTGAAGTTGTGCAATCGCGCATTCGAGTTCGGGTTTGCCCCACACCACCGCGATTTCGACGCGCGAGCGCATCGCATGCGCGGCGAGGCTCTCGAATCTCTCGGCCAGAAGGAGGAGGCGTTGTGCGAATACGAAGTGGCATTGGAAAAAGACCCACGAGTGGGAGTAAAGCAGCGAATTGCTTCATTGAGAAAGGAGCGCGCAAAACCGTGACCTGCGGCGGTCTCGCGGGAATTGTTCCGAGCCGTTCTGGGTCGGACTGGGCGGCGGGGGTTGCCACAGGGCGACCCCGCTGGGGCACCACGGGCGAAAATCGCGGGAAGAGGCGCTGTGGGCGGGTTCTGTCTGCGCTCGGTCGAAAACCGGTTCTGAACGCAATCGAGGGAAGAACCCACCTCCCGAAGTCAGGAGTCCGCCTTCGGAGCCGAGAAAAGGCTTGATGGTTCATCATGAATGGCTCACCATGAATGCCACTGTCAAAGATGATACGATGCTGGTCAATGAGACTCACTGGCCCGCGATGGTCGCGGGGTGTATGCCACATGAGGACTGCCGGCTAATACTTTTTAGGGGCTATGAGCGACGGCGACAAACAAAGGTTGATGGATGCACTCGTCGTAATGCAGGGCCGTATTTTGCATCTTGAGTCGAGGGTCAAAGCTGCCACCGCTGTCCTCATCATGATCGCCGAGAAGAGTGGCTACACTTCAAAGCAGCTCCTTGAGTTTATCGACCAAACCGCCGAGAAGTTTTACGAGGATGAGCTTCTTCGAGTTGAGGCGGCAAGCCCGCAACTTGCCGCGCAGATGGATCTCCGCCCGTCCCCGGGCGGAAAGCGACCGAAAGAGGATCCACCTTCTCAGTGACCGTGAGCTTGCCCGAACGAGTCCTGAGCATGCATTTTACCCAGCCGTCCGCCGGTAACGCGGTTCGCGGGATTCGAGGCTGGCGTAAGGAGAATCCGAATTACGAAACTCGAAATCCGAAAGAAATTCGAATGACCAAATCTTGGCGAACGGCAGAGATTTGCCGTCACGGCACGACAGACGGCCCGGGGCGGTCTCGACAAGCTCGGGATGACAGACTCCGGAATGAAGTCTGTATTTTCGGATTTTAACCACCCATGCCGCTCCACGTTGCCTTTCTCTGGCACATGCACCAGCCGTATTACGTCGACCCGATGCGCGGGACGGTGTTGATGCCCTGGGTGCGGCTGCACGCGACGAAGGGCTACCTCGACATGGCCTGGCTGGCGGACCAGTGTCCTGAGTTTCACTGCACGTTCAACATCACGCCCGTGCTGGTGAAACAGATCCAGCAACTCGCCAACGACGAGGGGCATGATTTGTGGCACGAGCTGGCCGCACCGGCTCCCGAGACGCTGACGCCCGGGCAGAAGGCAGGCCTCCTCGAACATTTCTTCAAGGCGAACTGGGACAACATGGTCAAACCGTTCCCGCGCTACTGGGCGTTGTTGCAGAAGCGCGGGCTTAACGCGGCCAAGGTCAATCTCGAACACGCCGCCCGCAGTTTCACCGACCAGGAGTTTCGCGATTTGCAGGTGTGGTTCAACCTCGCGTGGTTCGGCTACGCGGCCGAGCGGTTGTATCCCGAGATCGCGGACCTGAAGCGCAAGGGTGGGGGCTTCACCGAGGACGACAAACGCGCGGTGTTCGACCAACAACAGGACATCCTGAAGAACGTGCTCAGCCATTACAAGGCGCTGGCCCAGCGCGGCCAGATCGAAATCAGCACCACGCCGTTTTTCCATCCGATCATGCCGCTGGTCTACAACACGGAATTCGCGCGGCGGTGCATGCCGGGGCGCAAGTTGCCGCCGCCGTTTTCACATCCCGAGGACGTGCGCGCGCATCTGGCCATGGCCCGCGACTTGCACGCGCAGGTTTTCGGCGCGCTGCCGCACGGCGTCTGGCCGTCGGAAGGTTCCGTGTGCCCGGAGCTGATCCCGATCCTGCAGGAACTGGGGTTCGAATGGTTCGCCACCGACGAGGAAAACCTGTGGCGCAGCCTGGCGGTGGTGTACCCGGGCAAGATCCTCGACCGCAACATGCTGTTCCAGGGCTGGCGGGCGCAATTTGGCGACGCGAGCGCGTGCCTGGCGTTTCGGGACCGGACACTGAGCGATTATGTCGGGTTCACCGCCTCGCATAACGACCCGCATCGGGCGGCGGATTTCATGGTGGGCCAGATCGAGCAGATCGCGCGCGGCGCGCACACGTCCGATCCGCTCTGCGCGGTCATCTTGGACGGCGAAAACGCCTGGGAAAATTTCCACGACGGCGGGCAGGCGTTTCTGCGCGAGATGTACCAGCGATTGTCTTCGAATCCCGCGATTGCGGCGACGACGTTCCACGACTATTTCTCGAAGCATCCCCCGAGCGCGACGTTGAGCACGCTGCACACGGGATCGTGGATTCACGGGGATTTCGACATCTGGATTGGCGACCCCGAGGAGAATCGCGGCTGGGAGTTGCTGGGACACACGCGGGACTTTTTGCAGGCCAGGGCGGACCGTCACGAGATCACGCCCGATCAATTCAAGAAGGCCATGCAGGAGATTTACGCGGCCGAGGGCAGCGACTGGTTTTGGTGGTACGGCGGGGATTTTGTGACCGACAACGACCTGCTCTTCGACGAGTTGTTTCGGACGCACCTGCAAAATGTGTACCGTATTTGCGGCGCGCCGATTCCCGACGTCTTGAAGACAAATATCTGCCGGTCCGAGGTGGCGCGCGAAGTGCGCAAGCCAACCGACCTGATTACACCCGTTATCGACGGCCTGATCACGTCCTATTATGAATGGGCCGGCGCGGGCATATACGAAGCGGGCCGCAACATGGGCGCCATGTACCGAAGCGAGCGTTGCGTTGAGGCGGTGCATTTCGGATCGGATTTGACGACGTTTTATCTGCGGGTCGATTTCCGCAAAGGCGCCAAGATTCCCGCCAAGGCGACGCTACGGGTGAATTTTGTGGACCCGACGCATCGGGCGCTGATCGTATCGCGGCTCAAACCCGATCTGGATGGCGCCGAGCTGTGGTTGACCGATCCCGATGCGGCCTATCGGAAGCTCATTGACGTGCGCCTGATCAAGTTCGAGAAGATTCTCGAGTTGGGCGTACCGCTGGCCGATTTGGACTGGAAACAAAGGGAGCAGGCGTCCTTCTTCGTGCAACTTCTGGAAAACGACGTGGAACTGGAACGCCACCCTGACATCGGCACATTGAATATGATCGTGCCCGATGAGTTGTTCGCCACCGAAAATTGGTGGGTCTGAACGTCACAGGCTTGGCCCGTTCGGACTGCCACTGCAAGCCTTCAACATTCTGGCATACAGGGAACCGCTGGCTTTCCATACGTAATATACGCCCCGCATCAGCGTCTATGCGAGCGCGAGGGGCAGCGTCACTTTGAAGATCGTTCCTTGCTCGGCGGAGCTAACGAAAGAAACTTCCCCTTTTAGATAACGTTCGCACAGCAACTTGATACTGTAAGTCCCAATGCCGCGTCCATTGCCCTTGGTTGAGAATGAGCGATTGAATATCTGGAGTTGCACTTCGGGAGGCATGACCTGAAAGTTCTGCACCCAGAAACTGACTTGCGTGTCGCGGTCGCGGTCGCACCCTACGAGGACGCGCTCGCCTGAGGGAGAAGCTTCCAACGCGTTCTTTAACATGTTCCCCACAATCCGCGTCAGTTGCGTCTTGTCCGTGCTGAACCGCACATCCGCCGACGACGGGACGATCTGGATCGTTCTGGCGCGGGCAATCTGCAGGCTCCGATACAGGGCAACGACATCCTGTAAAATAGAAAGGGAAGACATCGAGGTTGGATGGATTGGCAAATCGCCGCTCTCGGCCGCTAGTAATTCTTTGTGCCCATTGACCTCGTCGGTCATAATTTGGACGCTCAGATCGAGTTCCTTGATAAGGGTGGCATCTTCGAGCGAGCCGCTCACAGTAGCCAGATCCGCCACGCCGCGCAGTACCATGAGGGTGTTCGAAATGTCATGAAGGAAGGTACGCTCCAGCACCTCCAACCTTTTTTCATGGCTAATATCCGTGACGATACAAATGACGAACGACTCGTTCTCCAACACCAATGGGGTGGAAACCACGCGCAGATCCAGCGCATCCCCTCCGGGACTGCGCAGCATGTGGCACTCTTCAACTGCCTTCTTTCCCCGTACCCCCGAGAGAATCGCCCTCACTGCCCCGCACTGACCGCAGAACCGTGTCGTTCCGCAGCCTCCGTGCGTCTCAGCGCAGTGCTGGCAATTGAAAGCCTCGCCGGGCCGCAGTCCGTAGATAGCTGTACGGTCTTCGAGGTGCAAGGCATCTTCCAAAGCTTTGTTGGCATAAATGATCTGCCGATGCCGGTTCAGGATGACCACAATGTCGGCAACGGCATCATATAGCTCGTTCAACTGCGGAATCCGGGAAGCAATCGCGATGTGGCGTTCGAGTTCCTCGCCATCGGCACGCGCCGCAGGTGCAAACTCCGTGGGAGGCTGGGTGATTTGCGTTTCCATAGCAGGTTCTGTTGTTAAAGCATAATCCGAGCCCCAATGCTGCGAGGGGATTCGCACAGTGCGAACTGGTCAACTCCCGCAACGAGTGTGGAGTTTTGGTCTTATTGGGACTTGGGAAAGAGGTCTGAGGCGTTTCGGGTGTATTTGGGGAGTCTGTTTACGATGAGGTAGATGATGGCTCCTATTACCGGGAGCATCAAGATTACGAGGATCCAGCACATTTTGTCGTGCGTCGGAGGATGGCAGTGCGAATCGATCAATTCCATGCAGAAACAGGGTATTTGATTGTTGTTGATATTAGACATAATATACATTGTGCGACGTTGGGTGTCCAGCTGGCACTGGCGATCGCGGCGAAGGCAACACGGCAGGTTGCACGGGTGGCGACACCGTGCCCCTGCCGTTGCCTCCTTCACTTGTTATATATGGTCATAGTCCAGCATCAAGCGCCCCTGTCACACCTCGAACCGCGTGGACTCGACAACAACGGCGAGTGTTCCAGAGGTTGACGAGCTGGTGTTTCGAGGCAGTCGGTCGGGGGTGCGCGTTGGTCAGGCTGGATTTGACCACGGCGACAGACGGGAAAGCCGATCTACTGCGGCTGCATCTCCAAGAATTGCGTCGGCGGGTCGAGCGCGTGCTTGGTTTTGCGCACGTCGAGATGTTCACGGTCGAGACCAGCGAGGGCAACGGCGTTCTTCACATGGTGTGGGCGCACGAGGGGCCACAGTCATTCTACATCCCGCAGGACTGGCTCTCTGACCAGTGGACGCAGATTCACGGGGCGCCCGTGGTGTGGGTTCGCAAGATGCGGGTTGACCGCAAGGACATCAAGTGTGTTGGGCGGTACTTCGCGCTTCAGTACCTGTCAGACCAGCGGGGCGCGTTGGTGCGGATGTCGTGGTCGTGGTGGCGGTCGCGAGTGGCTCTGGCTCGCGGCTGGGAAGCCTTGAAACGTGCGGGTCGGAAGCGGGATGAGGCTGCGACGTGGACGGGGTGCAACCCTGACTTCACGACGGTCACGATGAACGATCTGGTGTGCGCGTGGGAAGCGATTTTGCGTGAGGGGACGGCGGTGCTCGGCGACACACTCTTTGTCGTGCGGGGTCGTGACGTGGGGGAGGCATTTTGATGATCCCAACCGAGACAGAGGTGTGGGTCGAGTGCGACTGTTGCGGGGCGGCGTGCGGTGGGCCGGGCGTCGTCATGGAGCGGTGGGGTCAGTGGATGGTCTGCGAGGTGTGTTACGGGAAGCTGACCAATACCACAGCAATGTCCCCAAGTGGCGTCTCTCGCGCGAGCGGTTGCGCCCTGCCCCACCCCGATGCGTCGGAGGCCAGTCGCGTAGCGTGAAGCCTTCACGTGGTCACGGGCGTTCTGATGTTCGCGCGACCAGAAAGCGTTTGTCGGCTCACAGGCGTAGAACCCTATCGAATTTCAAACGGACACCCCCTTACAAGCCTCCGTGTCGTTCGTGGTGGGAGCTTCACGCGCTGCTCACGTCTCACCTCAAGGCTCGCGGGTTCTCGTCGGCGTCTCTGATTGCCCTGCGTGTGCTCTCTGAGGGCGTCGATGGCGCGTTGTCCACGGTCATGGTCGCCTTCTACCTGGCTGTCGATGATGCGCGTGTCGAGTGGGCGCGTCGGCGGTAGACAGACCACTCCCGTGGGTGCGGGAGGAGGGTCGGTGTGTGGTTCCTCGGGTACTTGACTGACTGTCCCCCATCAAGTAGATTCCGAGTGTGTTAAGAACCAGTGGTAAAGTAGCGCAATTATTGGCCTTTTGTCAACACCCACGGAGGCTGAACTGCTTTACCGTACCCTCTCGACGCCACGAGAGGGATGCGTCCTGAGAATTTTTCACCATCCCCTGCCCTGTCTTCTGACGATGAGATTCGGAGAGCACGTCAAGGAGGTGGGGGTGGGGACTCTTCCCGTAACGTCCTATTGTGCGACGTTACAACCAATAGCCTAGATTGTCACTTTCTGCATGTAATATGCGGACGACGAACCGACTGTCGGTGCGGCCTTGTGCCGCCCGCTCTAATCAATCACGCCGAATCGCTTCGTAAATGGCCAGTAAACGAACACGGCCCTGCCGACGAGGTCCTTCTGCGGCAGCGACCCCCAGAATCGACCGTCGAGGCTGCTCCGGCTGTTGTCGCCCATGACGAACAAATGCCTGGGCGGCACGGTGTAAGTCGCGTCTGGCGAGTTCAGGTATCTCGACCCGGGGAATCCATTCATAATGACGTACCCGCTGTAGCCGTTCTGCCGCGAATAAATCCGCTCAAAGGCCGGGCGTGAGTCCAAGACCTGTCCATTGACCAACACATGCGGCGGCTGGATTTGAATGACATCGTTCTCCTGCCCAATCAGCCGCTTGATGTAGAACCTGCCGCGCGACGCGCCGCCGAGCTCGGTGATATGGGACGTGTCGAACACGATGACCTCACCGCGTTGGGGCTTGCGGAAGTGGTAGCTGATCTTGTCGACGAAGATGTGATCGCCGCGGCTGCGGTAGCCGTATTCCTCATACATATTTCCCTGAAAGAGAAGCCCGACGATCCGTTCGAGGGTCGACGGCCCTTGCAGACTCTTGTACGGCTCCGGCGGCGACGTCTCCGGCGGTGGATAAATCCCGTACAGTGTTGGCTGCATCGAGCCCGTTGGGATCTTGAACGGCTGGATAAAAAACGTGCGCACCGCCATCGCGATGATGACCGCCACCAACAGCACCTCGATATTCTCGCGAACTGCGGAATGCTTCTGTGCAGGCAACACCGCTTGGATCTTCCGCTCCAGCTCGTCGGCCCTGGCCGCGGCCTCCGTGGCCCTGCCCCCTTGCAAAGCCTGCTCCAGTTCGCGCAACTTCGCTTTGACATCCGACTGTTGGTTCACAGCCAGCAGGTCGCGGTTGATGCGCAACCATTTCTGGCCGCCGCGAAAAATCTCGCGGGCATACTTCAGCGTCTGGCGGTCCTTCCAGTTGATCATCTGTTGTTCCCCTACCCCGCCCTCAAAACCGAAATGAATGCTTCCTGAGGGATATTCACCTTGCCGATGGCCTTCATGCGTTTCTTGCCTTCCTTCTGNNATGATCTTCCCGCCGATGGCGGCCTGGATCGCGACCTGAAACATCTGCTGCGGGATCACTTCCTTGAGCTTCAATGCCAGCGCCCGCCCCCGTGTCTCGGCCTTGGTGCGATGCACGATGCTCGAAAACGCGTCCACGGGCTCGCCGTTCACCAGAATGTCGAGCTTCACCAGGTCGCCCGCACGGTAGTCTTTCGGCTCGTAGTCCATCGAACCGTACCCGCGGGTGACGCTCTTGATCTTGTCGTGAAAATCCACCAGAATCTCGTTCAGCGGCAGCTCGGCGGTCAACATCACACGGCGCGTGTCGATCGAGTCCGTTTTGGAAACGCTCCCCCGCTTTTCCATGACCAGGGAGAGCATGTCGCCGATGTTCTCGTTCGGACAAATGATGAACGCTTTCACATACGGTTCTTCAATGTGGTCGATCACCGATGGATCCGGCAGATACACCGGGTTGTCCACGTCCAACACTTCTCCATCCGTCTTGAGGATTTTGTAAATGACGCTGGGATAGGTGGCGATGATGTCCATGTCCCACTGCCGGCGCAACCGCTCCTGCACGATTTCCATGTGCAGCAACCCCAGAAACCCGCAGCGGAATCCGAAGCCCAGCGCCGCCGAGCTCTCGGATTGGTATTGGAACGCCGAATCGTTCAATTGCAGCTTCGCCAGCGCCGCTTTCAGGTGCTCGTAGTCCGCCGAGTCGATCGGGTACAAGCCGCTGAACACCATCGGATGTACCTGTTGGAATCCCGGCAGCGGCTTGCTCGCCGGCTGGCGCGCATCGGTCATCGTGTCGCCAATCTTCACTTCGGACGTGGTCTTGATGTTGGCGATGACGTAGCCCGTGCTGCCGGCGGACAACTTCTTGCGTGGCTCGGGCTTCGGCGTGAACACGCCGACGTCCTTGACCTCATATTTCAGCCCCGAGCTCATGAACTGAATCATCATGCCCGGCGCGATTTCTCCCGCAAACAGTCGCACATGCGTCACCACCCCGCGATACGTATCGAACATCGAGTCAAAGACGAGCGCCTGAAGCGTATTCTCGGCAAAAACCTTCGGCGGCGGGATCCGTTCGATCACCGCCTTCAGAATCTCGTGAATGCCGATGCCGGTCTTGGCGCTGGCCAGGATCGCCGTGTCGCCCGGAATGGCCAGAATCTCTTCCAGTTGACGCCTCGTCTCCTCGACATTGGCGCTGGGCAGATCGATTTTGTTGATCACCGGCACGATCGTCAGGTTCTGCTTCGAAGCCATGTGCACGTTGGCGACCGTCTGCGCCTCGACGCCCTGCGCCGCGTCCACCACCAGCAGCGCCCC
>PLTX01000033.1:27208-27357 GCA_003164675.1 Verrucomicrobiota bacterium
TGCCGTGGTCGATGTGTGCAATGATGCAGAAATTCCGTATGTGGCCCAAATCCATGAGCCGCACACTCTACCAGTCTTTTCCGCATTTGGGTAGTCCCCTGCCCCGATTTTGGGTGAAGGGTCGCGTTTACCCCGAATCCTTTTCGCGG
>PLTX01000115.1 GCA_003164675.1 Verrucomicrobiota bacterium
TACGGCCAACGACGACCAAATCATCCGCAACCCGTTCGAAGCGGCCACCGCTGGGTTGGCGGTCAGGTGATCGTTGTCATCCCAGATGAAGCCGGCGCGCCATACGGGCTGATACGCCGCGAACGTGACGAGCACCAACACCAAAGCCAGGAACCAGGGTCGATGGTCAAACCAAACGTACGGGGTGGGAGCCGACGCCGCCGGCGGTTGATGCAGAGCGTCATCGATGGGCTTCCGGGTTGTCATCGAGTTAATGCTAACATGTTTGGAGCAGCGGGAGCGAGTGCGCGTCTCGCTCCGCTGGTGTTGCGGCTCGGCTTACTGGCGAGCTTGCAGTCGCGCAAGCGCGTTCTGCGCTTGGGTGAAATCGGGCTTGATTTGTAACGCCTGCTCGTACTGTAGAATCGCTTCCGGCTCCCGGTCCACCTGCGCCAGAGCATTCCCCAGATTGTAGTGCGCCTCGGCGTAATCGGGCTTGATCCGCAGGGCCTGCTCGTAGTGGGCCATGGCTTCCTTGATCTTATCCGCTTTCTTCAGGGCGATCCCCAGATTGTTGTGCGCCTCGGCGTAATCGGGCTTGATCCGCAACGCGTACTCGTAGTGGGTGATCGCGTCTCGCACCCTGTCCACTAGCTCCAAGGCAACCCCACAGTTGTAGTGCGCTTCTGCGTGATCGGGCTTGATCCGTAGCGCCTGTTCATAATGCCCGATGGCATCGCTGACCTTCCCCTCCCGCAAGAAGACATTTCCCAGATTGTAGTGCGCCTCGGCGTCATCGGGCTCGATCCCCAGGGCCTGCTCGAAGTNNGCTCGAAGTGGGCGATGGCTTCCTCAATCTTGCCTGTTTGCGCCAAAGCGACTCCCAGATTGTTGTGCGCCTCGGCAAAATTGGGCCTGATCCGCAGGGCCTGCTCGTAGTGCGCAATCGCTTCCGGCACCTTGCGCTGATCCTTCAACGCAACTCCCAGATTGTTGTGCGCCTTGGCGTCGTCGGGCTTGATCCGCAGGGCCTGCTCGTAGTGCGCGATGGCTTCCTCAATCTTGCCCGCGTGCTCCAAATCGATCCCCAGATTGTCGTGCGCGACCCACGCCTTCGGATTCTTTGTTAGAGTATCTCGCCAGAGTGTTTGATCAGCGGCATACACGCAAGCGCGGTCCCAAGTCGCCGCTCCCAACGCAATCATCACACCCACACCCGCCACCACTCCGACAGATCGGCCCCGGTGCCCCAAACGACGGCAAATCTCCACCCCGGCGGCGACTACCAGCGCGATGACACCCGCAATGGAATGGTATAGCCAGTGGTCAGCCACGAACGAGTACAGATGAAAGCTCTGATGGAATAAGCCCGACACCGGAAAAAGTGTCACCACAAAATAGCCCAGCCCGAATAACAAGGGCCGCCCCCAAGACTTGCGTCTCCGCCAGAACCACGTCAAACATCCCAACAATATGATTCCTGGCGCAAAGGCGGTCCAAGGCGAAGCGTCGATGGCCCACTTCGGATAAATTGCAGTCAGGTTGATCGGCAGCAGCGTCTTGTACAGGTAAAACCACGGCGTCGAACCGGCCACGGCCAGACGGGTAAAGAAACCTTCCGTTTGGGGTGCGTGTCCTCCCACAGCCCTAGGGTACTGAAACGAGATGGTCACCAATCCCATCACCAGTGAAAGCACAAAGAATGGCAGGCTGCGGAGAAAATCTTCCCGCCGCACCCGGCCCCGCATCCACCAGAGGCAGCCCAACAGCACCACCGGGAGCATGACCACCGCTGTCTTGCTGAGCAGGGCCAGGAGAAATGCGCCCAATGAGAAACCGTACCAACGCCAGCCACCTTCTTCATCGAATCGCAAATACAGCCGGATGGCGATCAGGTAAAACAACATCGACAACATATTCTTCTGCTCGCTAATCCACGCCACACTGGCCACATTCACCGGGTGAAGCGCAAACACGCATCCCGCCAGCCAAGACCCCGGAACCTTCAATCGCCACAGGATTGCCCACACCAACACGGCGTTGATCGCGTGTAGCAACACGTTGACCGCGTGGTATCCTGTGGGGTGGTTGCCCCAAAGCCGCCACTCCAACCACCATGCACTCGAAGTCAATGGCCAGTAACCCAGCACGTCCGTCGTCAACCACATCCGACGCAGCCCATCTGGGGCCTGGACCATCCGATTGTCTGTGACGAGTTCTTCGTCATCCCAAATGACGCCAGCGCGCCATACGGGCTGATACGCCGCGAACGTGACGAGCACCAACACCAAAGCCAGGAACCAGGATCGATGCTCGAACCAGACGTACGGGATGGGAGCCGACGCCGCCGGCGGTTGATGCAGAGCGTCATCGTTTGACTGCCGTCTTGTCATCGAGTTGATATTAACATGTCCGGAGCAGCGGGAGCGAGTGCGCGTCTCGCTCCGCTGGTGTTGCGCTCGGCTTACTGGCGAGCTTGCAGTCGCGCAAGCGCGGTCTGCGCTTGGGTGAAATCGGGTTTGATCCGTAGCGCCTGCTCGTAGTGGCCGATGGCGTCCTGAAGTCTGCCTGCTCGTTCCAAGGCAACCCCCAGACTGTAGTGCGCCTTGGCGTAGTCGGGCTTGATTCGCAGTGCTTGCTCGTAGTGGCCGATTGCCTCCTGCAGCCTGCCCTGTCCCATCAAGGCAAACCCCAAGTTGTTGTGCGTCTCGCCGGAATCGGGTTTACTCCTCAGCACCTGTTCGTAGTGGCCGATTGCCTCCTGCAGCCTGCCCTGTCCCATCAACGCGTCTCCCAGGTTGTTGTGTGCCTCGGTGAGATCAGGCTTGATCCGCAGCGCCTGCTCGCAATGCTCAATTGCCTCCTGCAACCTGCCCGTCCGCCCCAAGGCCAGCCCCAGATTGTAGTGGGCGTAAGCGTCATCGGGCTTGATTCGCAGCGCCTGCTCGAAGTAGCCGATCGCTTCCCGCAACCGGCCCTGTCCCATCAAGACAACTCCCAGAGTATCGCTTGCGTCAGCGTACCCGGGATTGATCCGCAGCACCTGTTCGTAGTGGCCGATTGCCTCCGACGAACGGCCTGAATCCTGTAACATATGCCCTAAAAACCAGTGCGCGCCCCAAGAGTTCGGGCTGTTTGCCAGCGTGTGTCGCCAAAGTGTCTCACCATCTCTGAAACTCCATCCCTGTTGCCACGTCAGCACCCCGAGCACAACCAGGGCAATTGCGCTGACCGCTGTTACAATACGTTTGCCCAGCCGTCCCGTTCGCTCGCAGATTTTCGCCGTAGCGCTTGCGGCCAGCGTGATCAAACCCACGCTGGCTAGATACTGAAAGTGGTCAGCCACAAAGGAGTAGCAAAAGGGGAATACGTCAAAAAAACCCAATGCTGGGAACAAATTCACCGCAAACACCAATACGGCGACGAGCGGCGCCTTCCCGACCCGCCGCCGCAGCAACCATAACGCGATCAACACCGCCGCTGCTGATAGCGGAAACAGATACTGCCACCACACGCTGGCATCGATTTCCCAGCGCGGATACATGAATGAGAGTTGGTACGGCCAAAACAATTTGCCTGTATAAAACCAGAGTGCCCGACCTGCGAGAAGGCATCTCTGAACAAATGACAATGACCAATCCATTCCCGCGTGCACATGGTATTTCTCAAGCCACGCTGTCATAAGGCCTAGCGCGATCCCGATGACAAACAACGGCGTGAGTACGTAAACATCCCGCTTCTCCACGCGGCCTTTCTTCCACCATATCAGCAGCACCATCACGGCCGGTAGGGAACAAGCCACTGTCTTGCTCAGCAAGGCGCTCAAGAAAAGGAACAGGCCCAACAGGTAAAACCGCCAGTCGAACACACGATCTTCCTTGATGACGGCCGTCAATGGCCGATAACGGAAGAAGGCGAGCAACGCCAACAGGTAGAACATGACGGACAAGACATTCTTGCGTTCCGAAATCCACGCCACGGACTCCACTTCGACTGGGTGGACCGCAAAAATTGCCGCTGCCAGCCAAGCACCTGGAACCTCCAATCGCCGCAACACCTGCCAGAGAAGCACTGCATTGAAAGCGTGCAATAGGACATTGACCAAATGATAGCCCAGAGGTCGCAGCCGCCAGACATGGAACTCCACCCAGTAGCTGGTGAGTTGGAGGGGGTAGTATTGCTGAGAGGCTTCCGGCTTAAACCAGATTCGCCGAAGGCCGCCGAGTGAATGTAAATTCATGTTGTCGGTGACATGACCGGCATCATCCCAGATGAAGCCGGCGCGCCATACGGGCTGATACGCCGCGAACGTGACGAGCACCAACACCAAAGCCAGGAACCAGGATCGATGCTCGAACCAGACGTACGGGATGGGAGCCGACGACGCCGGCGGTTGATGCAGAGCGTCATCGTTTGACTCCTGTCTTGTCATCGAGTTGATAGTAACATGTCTCCGATACGCCAGCGATAGCTTTGGCCTTCTTCCCTGCTGCCAGATAAACGGGTCTCTACGGACTGATTATGAATCCACAGGCACCAATCTCAACATGCGTGCTCTGTCATCACTTGGGCTGGGAGACCAGGGTATGCGCGTCCACACACAATAGCGCTCGACGCACAGCGCTGTTTCACTGAAGACCAACATTGGGTCGTGCACATCCATCGGAGCACCTCGATAACCTCGTGGCCCCGAACCTCGAACATTGTCTCGCTTAACATCGCCGTGGCAAGTTTGATGGGAGATTACAGAAGTGGGTCGTCGCAGATTGGCGCGCTGCTTTTTCTGGACAAGGCGTTGAAATTTCTGAATGAAGCCTTGAAATCGCTGTAGAATCGATGCGGTGTTTTGATGGGAATGGACCGGGGAGCAATGGGTTGCATGTTATTGCGAAACGAACCTGAATTCTTCTGGGATAAGGCAGGGTGGATTCGCTTGGGGGACTGGCAGTTAGAACTTGCGAATTGGGGTTCTACTTTTGGGTCTATTTGATGGGCCCATCGATCTTCAGCTTACGAGGCGTTGCGGGGATCTTCGGGGGACGAGAGCAGGCCGTACTTTTTGAGCTTGTATTGCAGGGTGCGACGGCTGATGCCGAGGGCACGGGCGGCGAGTTCCCGATTGGCGGAGACGTGGAGAAGCGTCTGACTGATGAGCTCCTTTTCCACTGCATCAATCATCATGCCCGGGCGCACGCTGAATTCAGCTTGCGTAGCGGCAGCCTGATGGATTGGTTCCGGCAGGTCAGCGGGTTGAAGCACCTTGTGATGGACAGTGATGATCATTCGCTCGATGACGTTGCGCAGTTCGCGCACGTTGCCGGGCCAGCGGTAGCGCTGGCAAAGCTGAAGGGCGTCCGGCGACATCACTTTCGCGGGGCGTTTGTGCCGGGCGGCGAAATGCGTGAGGAACGCTTCGATGAGCAACGGGATGTCCTCGACGCGCTCGCACAGCGGTGGCAACTGGATTGGCACAACGTGCAGGCGATAGAACAGGTCTTCGCGGAAGTGACCGTCCTTGACGTGTTGTTCCAGGTGCTTGTTGGTGGCGGCGATGATGCGGACATTGCATTGGGTCAGGTCACTGCTGCCGACCCGTCGGAACATGCCTTCCTCGATGACGCGCAACAGGTCGCCCTGACCCTTGGGTGGCATGTCTCCCACTTCATCCAGGAACAGTGTGCCGCCCTCGGCCATCTGGAATCGGCCGGGGCGGTCGGTGTACGCGCCCGTGAACGCGCCCTTGACGTGGCCAAACAGTTCGGACTCCAGCAATTGTTCGGGCAAGGCGGCGCAGTTGACAGAGATGAACGGTTTGTCGCGGCGCAAGCTTTTCTGGTGGATGGCGCGGGCGACCAGTTCCTTGCCGGTGCCGCTTTCGCCCTGGATGAGCACGGTCACGTCACTGGCCGCGACTTCTTCGACCAGATGGCCGATGGCGCGCATCGTTTCCGTTGAGCCAAGGAGCGGGCTGGGTTCGGAGCGCTTTTGCAGGCGCAGCCTCAGTTCTTTGTTCTCGGCGACCACCGCCTGGTATTCCAGCGCCTTGCCGACGAGGGCGCGCAGTCGCCGCATGTCCAGTGGCTTGGGCAAGTAATCGTACGCCCCCTGTTTCATCGCCTCGACGGCCGTGTTGACGGTACCGTAAGCCGTCATCAGAATCACGATGGTGTCGGGACTTCTGGCTTTGATGTGGGCCAGCAAATCTGTGCCGTTGGGGCCGGGGAGGCGGACATCAGAGATCACGAGATTGTAGAGTCGCTGCTCCAATCGTTCGATAGCCTTCTGGCCGTCGCCGGCCGTGGCAACCGGATAGCCTTCGCGCTGCAGCGCTTCCTGGATGCCTGCGCACAAGCCAGGTTCGTCTTCGACGACAAGGATGTGAATTCTGGATTTATCCATGCGGCAACCGAACCGGTAGTGTGAGGATGAACGTCGCTCCTTTGCCGGACACGCTTTCGACGCGCAACGTTCCGCCGTGGGCATGCACGATCTGTTGCGTGATCCACAGCCCCAGACCACTGCCAGCCGCCTTGGTGGTAAAGTACGGCTCGAAAATCCGCTCCTGATTTTCGGTCGCGATTCCATAGCCATCGTCGGCGAACTCAACGGTTACGTCGTTCTCATGCGCCGCCGTACGCACAACCACATGCCCTCCTTTGGAAGCGGCTTGCAGGGCATTGATAACCAGATTGATGAACGCCTGGGTCAATTGATCGGCATCGGCTTGAACTTCTGGCAGCGTGTCGCCAAACTCCACGGCCAGATCGATGCCCCGTTCTTCCGCCTGTGGTCGCAACAACTCACAGGTATGGCCGATCAATTTGTTCACCGAGAGGGGCACTAGGCTCAAAGACGGCGGGCCGGCGAGTTGTAGAAACCGCGTCACCACGTTTTCCAGTCGATGCAACTCGCCATGGATGATCTGAAACCGGTCGACGGTTCGCTGCGCCAAATCCGTGCCGCCAACCGCCATGTCCTCTTCGAGTAATTGCACATGGATGTCGAGCGAACTGAGTGGATTACGAAGTTCGTGAGCTACATGCGCGAGCAGTCGGGTCAACAACTCGCGCTTCTGGTCCTGCGTCAACCGCTGCAATTCCTGCGACGGAAGGGGTTGTCCTATCGCCTTGGCAAGGATTCTTTCCACGAACTCGATGGTAACACGATTTGCAGGTTGGGCAAGGATGGGGATGGGATTGCACGACGCATCCGTGATGTCGCGCAAAACTTGCGCGGAGCTGGCGGCCCACACGTCGCATTGCCCACCGGCACGCACCAGTATCTGTTCACCGTGGACGGCAACTGGGTTCCCGACCCCAAAGCGATGTTGTCGCACCCCAATTCCCACGGCGGCACCAACTTCGTGATTCTCGTTTGACGGGATTCCTCCGCCTGCCGGCGGTTGGGAAACATCTTGAGAAAGCTTACCGTGTTTGCCCGTCCAAACACAATGCGCGTTCAGGAAGGAGGAGTTTGAGCCTCCCTTCTGAACTTCGACACACACTCGTAACGAGCTGCTGTTGATCGCCGTTAGGATTTCGCGGCGGGATTCTGTTGCGGACGCCTAACGGGAATCGTCAACGTCTCGCCTGTCTGGAGCGACCGCGTCCACAGATCATTGGCCTGCCGTAGCTCAAGCGTGAACAAACCATACCGGTCCGCAATGCCTTCAAGCGTGTCCCCCGGCAACACGCGGTGTTTCATCGGACGAGTGATTGGCCCTTCGTAGCAAGCTCCGACCGAGACCTGATTATTTTGTCGCACCGGGTGTCGTTCCTGCTGGCGTCGGTGCAGTGGATGCCGGCATTGTCTTTGCTGAGGTGACCGGGCGCAACGCTGACGCTACAGCCGCTCGCGCCATGGGAATCCTGAGTTTCTGGTGGGGGCGGACCGGGCCGCTCAATTTGTTGAGCTGCCGCAAATACTTCGCGGGCACGTCGTAGTTCTTGGCGATTTGCTCGACAGTCTCTCCCGCCACGACGACATGTTCTTTTTGCGTCGGAGCGGTGGACTGTTGACCCGATTGAGCGATCGATTGAGCAGGCTGAGCCATAATGATTATCTCCTTTAGTCGATAGTATGAATCACACTTGACGTTGCTCATGGCATTAGCGATGCCATGCAAGGCATGATCGATCCAAGCGACTCGACTGCTGATGGTTACAGAAGTCATGAGGTGTGCTCTCTTGAGTACTGCGGCATCGGACCGGAGCTTTTGGACAGTTGTTGCACAAGGAAGCACACCCAGTGTGCAACACCCATCCTCACACTGTCAGCGATAGGATCGGTCAATTTGTTTGTGCACGCGTTGTCCCCGCCCAAGTGCAAAACTTGCGCGACGGCATGCCGCAATCGGGTCAGTCACTCCAGCTGCTCGCGCGCATCGATACACAGTGCATTCTGCCGCAAGTGGTTATGTGATGGCGATGTGGGCTGGCACACGGATTGTTTACGCTGGCGTCATGACGATGACCGTGGGGGACTTTACAGAGTTGAGCTTGTTAGTTCCGCAACTGCTCGGGGCGGACCAAGCTACGGCGATTCACGCGCTTAGCAACCGACTGCAAGGCACGGGGAGAATCGAGGACTCGCTCACGTTCTTCCAATCGGCTCTGCAACGCGATTACCTCTCGTCTTCAGCGATTGACGGCGGAGTGGCATTTCCGCACGCGCGCGGGTACGGTATCAATCGTTTCTCGGTGGCGCTGGGGCTTTCCAAACAGGGGGTTCATTGGCGGGACGGTTCGCAGGTGAACGCGGTGTTTCTGATTGGCGCCCCGTCAGCCGAAGCACAGCTGTATCTGGCCGTCGTGTCGGCACTGACCCGGCAATCGCGGCTGGGCGGATGGTTGACCGCACTGATGGCGTGCAACCAACCCGAAGAATTGCTGGGCATGCTGAACAAAGTGAGCGCGAGCGGGGCTGGAAGTATCACCCGACTGAACGGGCAAGCGTCGGGGCAGGTCGCGTAATATTCCGCACGAGCGAATGATTTTTGAGCAGGGGAACCTTTTTGTTTGAAAGGCTAGAGAAAACAAACCATGGAATTGCGTGTTCGTGAAGTGGCGAAGCTGTTCGCCGTCCCAGAAAAGAGAATTTACGAGTGGATCGACGACAAGGGCTTGCCCGCTCGCCAGATTAGCGGCCAGTACCGATTCAACCGGGCCGAGTTGCTGGAGTGGGCCACGGCGCGCCAGGTCCATCTCTCCAGCGAGATTTTCGGCGGACAGGAAAACGGTTCCGGACCGCCACCCAGTTTGGCCGCCGCCCTGGAGGCCGGGGGAATTTTTCACGGGGTTGGTGTTTCCGACCGCGAATCGGCATTGCGAGAGATTGTTAAAAGCATGCCCCTTCCCGATAATGTGGATCGTGAGCTTCTTTTCGACGTGCTGCTGGCGCGCGAAGCACTGCAATCCACGGGCGTTGGCGACGGCATCGCGATCCCACACGTGCGTAACCCCGTCGTGCTGCATGTTCCGAGAGCCATGGTCAGCCTCTGTCTGCTCGCCGCTCCCATTGAGTTTGGGGCAATGGACGGCAAACCGGTGCATGCGTTGTTTTCAGTGATCAGTCCAACGGTGCGAACGCACCTGCACCTGCTATCGCGGTTGGCGTTTGCACTGCACGATGCCGGATTCAAGGCAGCGGTAGCGCGTCGCGCGCCTGCGGATGAAATACTGAAAGAGGCGCATCGCGTCGAAGCAGGTCTTGCCCAGCCCGTCATCGCTGCCACCAAGGAGGGGCAACGATGACGGTGTTGCTGGTCGCCGTCGCAGTTCTTGTCTGTAGCGGCTTGGCCGCACTGTTGGCCAGTGGGTCGCCGCGGGCTGCAACGGCGCTCGGCGCGGGCGGCGCGGTGGTGGCGTGCGTCATTGGGTTGATCGCTGCCGTTCCCTTTCTGTTTGGCACACCGGCGGAGTCGTTGCGGCTCGCGTGGAACGTGCCCTACGGCACTTTCTTCGTTGAGGTGGACGCGCTCTCAGCATTCTTTCTCCTGCCGATCTTCGGCCTGTCTGCGCTGGCGGCCGTGTACGGCACGGAGTATCTACAGGCCTGGCGCGGGCGCAAATCGCCCGGTGCGACGTGGTTCTTCTATAATTTTCTGGTCGCGAGCATGGTACTGGTGGTGCTGGCCCGCAATGGCGTGCTGTTTCTGGTCGCGTGGGAGACGATGGCACTGACCTCATACTTCCTCGTAACGCTCGATCACGAACAGGACAGCGTGCGCGAGGCGGGTTGGACGTACCTGGTGGCGTCACATCTGGGCACGGCATTTCTGCTGGCGATGTTCGTGTTGCTGGGCCGCAGCAGCGGCTCGCTCGATTTTGACCGGTACTCTTCCGCCAACGCCAGCGCGCTGTTCCTGTTGGCGCTGGTGGGCTTCGGAACGAAGGCGGGCTTCATGCCGTTGCATGTGTGGCTACCGGAAGCGCACCCGGCCGCGCCGAGTCATGTATCCGCCCTGATGTCGGGCGTGATGATCAAAATGGGAATCTACGGACTGCTGCGCACGTTGACGTTTCTCGGTCCACCGCCGGCGTGGTGGGGTTGGGTGCTCATCGGTGTCGGACTCACATCGGGTGTGCTCGGCGTGCTGTTTGCTCTGGCGCAGCATGATCTGAAGCGCCTACTCGCCTACCACAGCGTGGAGAACATTGGAATCATCGCATTGGGATTGGGCGTTGGACTGGTCGGCGTGAGCAACGGGTCGCCCGTGCTGGCGGTACTCGGCTTCGGTGGCGGACTGCTGCACGTGCTGAACCACGCGTTGTTCAAGGGCTTGCTGTTCCTCGGCGCCGGGTCCGTGCTGCATGGTGCTGGCACGCGAGAGATTGATCATCTTGGCGGGCTGGCAAAACGGATGCCGTGGACGGCGGCGACATTTCTGGTGGGCGCAGTGGCGATTTCAGGTCTGCCGCCGTTGAACGGTTTTGTCAGCGAGTTCCTGATTTACCTCGGCGCGTTCAATGGCGTCACGCAACGCGCTGGCGTGGCCGTGCCACTGCTGGCAGCGATTGCCGGCTTGGCGCTGATCGGCGGCCTGGCAGCCGCCTGTTTCACCAAAGCATTTGGAGTTGTTTTTCTCGGCGAACCCCGCAGCGAGCACGCGGCGCGCGCACACGAGGCCGGCGCGGCGATGCGCTGGCCGATGGCGCTGCTGGCCGTCGGCTGTGCGCTGATCGGTTTTTGCGCGCCATTCGTAGTGCGATCGTTGGCGAGCGTGCTCCCGTTGGTGAGCGGGCTGGCGCCGGAGACAGTCGGTGAGAAGTTGGCCGACGCTGTTGCTCCGTTGCGGTTCGTGATCGCCGGCAGCGTCGCGTTTCTGGTGCTCGTGGCCGGGCTGGCGTGGGCACGCCGCCGATTACTGAGAGGGCGGACGATGGCGGAAACCGTCACGTGGGACTGCGGGTACGCGCAACCGTCGGCACGAATGCAGTATACCGCCTCGTCGTTTGCGCAACCATTGACCACGTTGTTCGCGCCGCTGCTGCGCACGCGATGCAAGCTGACTGCGCCCGAAGGATATTTCCCTCGTGCCGCGTCGCTGTCCACTGAGACCCCCGATGCCGCGCGGGTGGCGTTGTATGAGCCGGCATTTTCCGGTGTGGGCTGGGTGCTCGCGCGGATGCGCTGGCTGCAACAAGGCCGCATCCAGCTCTACGTGTTATACATCGCGCTGACGTTGCTGGTGTTGCTGGTGTGGAAGCTGGGGTAAACGATGCGCGCAACCTCCTTCATCCACCCATTACTCGCTCTGGTGTTGTCGCCGCTGATGCTGGGCGTGATCAACCGTACCAAGGCATGGTTTGCGGGGCGGTGTGGGCAGCCGGTGCTGCAGGCGTATTACGATCTCTCGAAGTTGCTGCGAAAGGGCGCGGTGTACAGCCGGACGACGACCTGGGTGTTTCGCGCCGGGCCAATTGTCGGGTTGGCGGCCGTGCTGGAGGCGACAGCGCTGGTGCCGCTGGGCGGCGAGCCGGCGCCGCTGGCGTTCACGGGGGATTTAATCCTGCTGGCGTACGTGCTGGGACTGATGAGGTTCTTCACAGTGGCGGCAGCGTTGGATACCGGATCGAGCTTCGAAGGAATGGGGGCAAGCCGTGAGGTGACGTTCTCGGCGTTGGCGGAGCCAGCGTTGTTGCTCGGGCTGGCGGCGGTAGCGCGACTGACCGGCAGTCTCTCGCTGTCCGGCATGTACGCTGCGATGTCGCTGGAAACCTGGCGGCAAGCCGGCCCGGTGTTGGCGCTGGTGACCGCCGCGTTGATGGTGGTGCTGTTGGCCGAGAACGCGCGCCTTCCTGTGGACGATCCGAACACACATCTCGAACTGACGATGATCCACGAAGTGATGGTGCTGGACCATAGCGGGCCGGACCTTGCGTTCATCCTGTACGGCGCGGCGCTGAAATTGTGGGTGCTGGCAGCGTTATTGGTGGGGTTGCTATTGCCAGTCCGCACGGGCAACGCGTGGCTGGACGTCGGCGCGGCATTGGGTGGGATGTTCGCCGTGGCGGTCGCCGTGGGCGTCGTGGAATCTTCGATGGCGCGGCTGCGGTTGTTGCGCGTGCCGCAATTGCTGGTGGGGGCAGGTGCCTTGGTGGCGCTCGCGCTCATTCTGACCCTGAGGTGACGCCATGACTCCGGATATCATCTTGATTCTCGTCGTGCTGACCAACCTGCGACTGCTGGGAGCGAGCCGGATTGGGGCGAGCGTGCGCACGGTGGCGGTGCAGGGAATTCTGCTTGGACTGCTGGCGCTGCTGGCGCATCACGGCGAATCGTCGTCGAGCGTGTGGCTGGTGGCGGTCGGCGGCGCGGTGCTGAAGGGCGTAGTGTTTCCGTGGCTGCTGTTCCGGGCACTGCGGTCAGCGGAAGTGGAACGCGAGGTCGAGCCGTTCGTCGGACCGATTGCCTCGCTGCTGGCCGGTGTGGCGGCGCTGGGGGTGTCGTTGTGGCTGGCGCAGCGGCTGCCGTTGCCGGAGGGGGCGCACTCGTCGGTGCTGGTGGCGGTGGCCTTGTTCTCCATCCTGGTCGGTTTGTTTCTGATCGTGGCGCGCAAGAAGGCGATCAGCCAGGTGCTCGGGTTTCTGGTGATGGAGAACGGCATCTACACGTTCGGCGTGGGGTTGGTGCGGGAATCGCCGTTGCTGGTGGAACTCGGCGTGATGCTGGACGTGTTCGTGGCGGTGTTTGTGATGGGTATTGCCCTCTTCCACATCAGCCGCGAGTTCGATCACATCGACACCCATGAACTAACGACCCTGAAGGACTAACGATCATGGTGCTTGCTCTGATTTTGATTCCTGCGGTGATCGGTGGCGGCGCATTTTTCGTGCGGAACGATCTATTGCGCCGCGTGCTGTTGCTGGCGATCGCCGTGACGCACGCCGGGCTGACAGTGGCGTGCTGGGTGTGGCGACCGGCCGCAACGGCCAGCGGATGGTTGGCGCTCGATGCGGCAGGGCTGTTATTTCTGAGCATCACGAGCGGGCTGTTTCTGGCGGCGACGGTGTATGCGGTCCCCTACCTGCGACGCGAGCATGATCGTATGACCCGCGATGCGGTAGAGGGTTTCCTGTTTTCCAACGCACCCGAAGCCACGTTCACCGGTTGCCTGCTATTATTCCTGGCGGCGATGACGCTGGTGACGGTGAGCCAGCACGTCGGTCTGCTCTGGGTGGCAGTGGAGGCAACCACCCTGGCCAGCGCCCCGCTGATTTATTTCCACCGGCATCACCGGTCGCTCGAAGCTGCCTGGAAATATCTCCTGATCTGTTCGGTTGGGATCGCGCTGGCGTTGCTGGGCAATTTCTTTTTAGCAGTGGCGGCCGGATCGACCCCGTTGGTGTTCAGCGAACTGGCTGCACGGTCCGGTCAACTCAACGTGCCCTGGCTGAAGGCGGCATTCCTGTTGGTGCTGGTCGGTTACGGGACCAAGATGGGGCTGGCGCCGCTGCACACGTGGCTGCCGGATGCGCACAGTGAATCACCGTCAGTCATCTCGGCGCTGTTGTCCGGCGCGCTCTTGAACTGCGCGTTTCTGGGGATCATTCGTACCCAGCAGGTGTGCGCCGCGGCGGGGCTGGGCGACTTTTCCCGGGGGCTGCTGGTCGACTTCGGACTGATTTCGATGGCGGTAGCGGCGGCGTTCATCGTCGGTCAGACGGATTTCAAGCGGATGCTGGCCTACTCCAGCGTCGAGCACATGGGCATCCTCGCTCTCGGCGTGGGGCTGGGCGGCGCGGGTGTGTTCGGCGCAATGCTGCACGCCGTGAATCACTCGCTGACGAAGGCGATGCTGTTCCTCGTGGCCGGCAACATCCTCGGCGCGTACGGCACGAAATCCACAGCGAATGTGCGGGGCGTGTTGCGGGTGTTGCCGGTGTCGGGCGTGCTCTGGGTGGCGGGCTTGCTGGCAATCACGGGCTCGCCGCCGTTCGGGCCGTTCCTGAGCGAGTTCGTGATTTTGAAGGCGGCGCTGGATGCAGGGCGCACCGGCGTGGCGGTGACGTACCTGGCGCTGCTGGCGGTGATTTTCATCGGCATGTCGACAATCATGCTACGGATGGCCCAAGGCGTGTCAGTGCGCGTTGAGCCGCGACGCGAATCCTGGACGGCAGTTGTGCCGCCCGCGGTTCTGGCGACGGTGGTGCTGATGCTGGGTGTTTATTTGCCGGGCCGGTTGACGCAACTGCTCCAGGAGACAGCCCGGTTGTTGGGAGGCATGTGATGACTCTCCCGCTCCACAACGGCGAACAATTGAATCGCGCAAAGATTCCGCAGCAGAACGTTGCGGAGTTTCGCCAACAGGTGATCGCACGCGTGCGCGAGGGGGCGCGCGTCGCCGCGTTGTTCGGTCTGCCGGGCAACGGCAGCGTGCCGATGCTGGCTGTACTGGCCAACGGCGTGTCGGGGAAGTTGGAGTTGGTCGGCACGGAAATCAGCGGTGAGTATCCGGCGCTGACGCCCGACGTTCCGCAGGTGCACTTGTTCGAGCGCGAACTCGCCGAGCAATGCGGCGTGATCCCGAAAGGCCATCCGTGGCTGAAGCCGGTGCGTTTCGTCAAATCGCTACGCCCCGGCCACGACACCTGGGGCCGGGCCGCCAACGAACAGCCGCTCGTCGGCGTGACCAATTTCTACCGCGTCGAAGGCGACGAAGTGCATGAAGTAGCGGTCGGGCCGGTGCATGCGGGCGTGATCGAGCCCGGGCATTTCCGCTTCCAGTGTCATGGCGAGGATGTGTTGCACCTGGAGATTTCACTCGGCTACCAGCATCGCGGCGTCGAGCGGGCACTGCTGGGCGGTCCAAACAAACGCACGATTCATTACATGGAAACACTGGCGGGCGACACCACGGTCGGGCACGCAACAGCGTACTGTCAGGCCATCGAAGCCCTGGCGGGCTGCAAGCCACCGGCCCGGGCGCAAGTGTTGCGCGGCGTGGCGCTGGAACTGGAGCGGCTCGCCAATCACACCGGTGACCTCGGCGCGTTGGCGGGTGACGTGGGCTACCTGCCGACGCAGTCATTTTGCGGGCGGTTGCGGGGCGATTTCCTGAACATGACCGCACTGGTGTGCGGCAGTCGATTCGGCCGTGGCTTGGTGCGGCCGGGTGGCGTGGTTTTTGACGTGGACGAGGCGCGCATCGGGCAGTTGCGCGAGCGGCTGGAGCAGGCGCTACGCGATGTGACAAGCGCGGTAAACCTGCTGTGGAACACCTCGTCGGTGCGCGGGCGCCTCGAAAGAACCGGCGTGCTCACGACGGAGACCGCTCGCGAGATCGGTTTGGTCGGCGTGGTAGCGCGGGCGTGCGGACTGGAGCGGGACGCGCGGCAGGAATTCCCGTCGGGGATTTACCAGTTCGTACAGATTCCCGTCTCGACCTATCACACGGGCGATGCGTTCGCGCGGGCGTACGTGCGCTGGCTGGAAATCCAGCGGTCGGTGGCATTCGTGCGCGAGCAACTCAACGCGCTGCCGGCCGGGCCCGTGCGCGCAAAAGTCGGTCCGCTGGCGAACAACGCAACCGTCGTCACCATGGTGGAGGGCTGGCGCGGGGAGATTTGCCATGCGGCATTGACGGACGCGACCGGGCGCTTCGCCCACTACAAGGTGGTTGATCCGTCGTTCCACAATTGGTTCGGCTTGGCGCTGGCATTGCGCAACCAGCAAATCTCCGACTTCCCGCTGTGCAACAAGAGTTTCAACTTGTCTTATTGCGGACACGATTTGTGAGGTAACCAATGTTTCGAAACGTCGCCATTCGCCTCCAGCAAGGTCATCGCACCATCGGGTTTCCGAAGGGACAACCGACGCTACCCGATCGGTTTCGAGGGGTGCCCGTGGTGGACCGGGCGAAATGCCCGGTCGGTTGCCGCGATTGCGTTGAGGCGTGCCCGACCGACGCGATCACGATTGATCGCAAAGGACTGCGACTGGATCTGGGCCGGTGTTTGTTTTGCACTGACTGTGTCGAGGCGTGTCCGGAACGGGCGATCCGTTACACGCAGGACTTTCGCCTGGCGGGGCGCAGGCGCGATGACCTCATATTGAACGGCGAGAGTCTCAAACAGGCGGAAGCGCTTGACAAAAAGGCGCGGCGGTTGTTTGGTCGATCGCTGAAACTGCGACAGGTCAGCGCCGGCGGGTGCAACGGCTGCGAGGCGGACGTGAACGTGTTGAGCACGGTGGTCTTCGACCTCGGCCGGTTTGGGATTCAGATGGTTGCCTCGCCGCGTCACGCGGACGGCCTGCTCATTACCGGACCCGTAACCGAGAACATGCGGCTGGCGTTGAAGAAGACCTACGATGCGGCACCGGCACCGAAGATTGTCATCGCCGTTGGCGCGTGCGCCATATCTGGTGGCCCATACATCAATCATCCCGAACAGCACAACGGCGCGGACAACGTCGTGCCGGTTGACCTCTACATCCCCGGCTGTCCGCCGCACCCGTTGACGATTCTGGATGGTTTGCTCCGGCTTCTCGGACGGCTTGAAGATGGTCGGCCTGGAGCATAAACCGAATCGAACAATTCGCCGGGAGAGTGTCCGTTGAGTGAGAAGAGCGAGCGACAACGTTTGCGCTGTGACAACGGGTTGGTCAGGTCACGAGTACAGAGTCGTTGAAATCTCGCGCGGCGTCGCTCGTCTTGCGCTGCAGTCCGCGCCCGGGTGCTTGACGCGGCATTTCTGTGAGCATGCTCCACGAAAGATCGTCTGCCCGACGTGAAGAAAGAGCTTGTCAGCCGCGATGCTCGCTGCTAGTAGGTTAACCCCCGGCTTGGCCAAAGAGGGCGTTTTTCAACCAAGCGGTGGGGAAGGTCCCCAGCATGAGAATAAACCTCTTGGTCATTGCAGGTGATTGTTTGCTGGCCACAGCGACGGTTCTGCAGGCAGCACCGGCAAAAATCCCGCCCTCCGGGGCGCCGATCATCCGCCGCGCGGTTGCGCCACAATTGCCCTGCGCCCTTCAAACGCAGGAGTTGGGTAACCTGCCCCTGAGGTTTGAACCCGACTGCGGTCAAGTCGGTAAGCCAGCAATGTTTTTGGCTCGTGGAGTGGGGCACTGTCTGTACTTGACGTCCTTTGGCATGAGGCTGGCATCACTGAAGGCCGTGCCCGTTGAGATGAGATTCAGCGGCGCCAACCCAAGTCCCAAGGTCACAGGACTGGACGAACTCCCTGGAAGGGTCAATTACTTCCTGGGCAAAGATCGGAAAGCCTGGCACACGGGCATCCGCACTTACGCCAAAGTCAGGTACGAAAACCTCTATCCGGGGGTGAGCTTGATCTATTACGGCAACCAGCGCCAATTGGAGTACGACTTTGAGGTCGCTGCGGGAGCCGATCCTCGTGTCATCACGCTTGGCTTTCAAGGTGTGAGTCGTCTTCAACTCGACGGCGGCGACCTCGTGCTGGCGGTCGGCGACGGCGCCAGCACAGTCCGGCTGCGACGCCCGTTCGTCTATCAGGAGATCGACGGAGTCAAGCGCGAGATCAGTGGCCGTTTCGTGCTCAAGGATCAGTTTCAAGTCGGTTTCGAGTTGGCAGCATACGATTCTTTGCGGCCTCTGGTAATCGACCCCATCTTGGTTTTCTCCACTTACCTTGGCGGGCGCGGGGATGACTCCGGCAATGGGATCGCAGTGGACGTGGATGGGAACGTCTACGTCACCGGTTCCACCAGCTCGACGAATTTTCCGACAACGCCCAACGCCTTCGACATCACCGCCACGGGCACCGTGGCGGCGAGCGACGCGTTTGTTATCAAGTTGGATCCGACAGGAACGAACTTGGTTTACGCCACATATCTCGGCGGGAGCGGCAATGACCAGGGCAACGCCATCGCCGTGGACGCCGACGGCAATGCCTTCATCACCGGCTTCACGGAGTCGATCGATTTCCCGCTGACCAATGCATTCCAACAAGCCTGCCTGGGTTGTGCCGACGGGTTACACGACGCGTTTGTGGCGAAGCTGGACCCCGAAGGCGCGAATCTGCTCTTCTCCACCTACTTGGGTGGACGTGGCGACGATATCGGCAGCGGGATTGCTGTGGACAGTCTGGGTAACGTCTGCGTGACAGGGTTTACCACTTCGACAAACTTTCCCACGGTCAACGCCATAGCCAGTGCTCCGGGAGGCGGTGGAGATGCGTTTCTCACCGAGTTTGATCCAACCGGAACCAACCTCCTCATGTCCACCTATCTGGGTGGCAGCGGTTTTGATGTTGGTAACGCCGTAGCCATCGACACGAACGGCAATATCTACGTCACCGGCTCCACCAGTTCGACGAATTTTCCCACGACGCCCAACGCCTTCGACATCACCGCCAACGGCACCGACGCTTTCGTGATCAAGATCGACCCCTCCGGCACGAACTTGATCTATTCCACGTTTCTGGGTGGTAGCGGTGTTAGCGCCGGCTTTGGCATCGCCGCCGATGCTGGTGGTTTTGCCTACGTGACGGGTTACACCACATCCACGAATTTTCCCCTGTCGCACCCGTTCCAGTTTAATCTGAACGACGGTGACCTTACGTCAACCAATGGCGACGCGTTCGTCACCAAGGTGGATCCGCTCGGAATCACGCTTGTATACTCGTCCTATCTCGGCGGTTCGGGCAAAGACGTCGGCAACGGCATCGCCGTGGATGCCGTCGGCAATGTTTACGTCACGGGCACAACCGGGTCGACCAATTTTCCCACGGTAAATCCCATACGCGCCCAGTGCGGCGGTTGTGGCCACGGGTCGAACGATGCGTTTGTTGCAAAAATCGACGCCTCGGGGACCAATCTCGTTTACTCCACCTATCTCGGCGGCAACGGCGACGATGCAGGCCAGGCAATCGCCATCGACACGAACGGCAATGCTTACGTCACCGGGAAGACCGGATCGAGGAATTTCCCGCGAGGGAATTCGTTCCAAGTATTGCCGGGCGGCAAATCAGATGCCTTTATCACCAAGATATCCGAGGGCACTGCCTACGATTTGGCGGTCGTTGAGTTGAAAGCGCCGCGCCGAGTTGCCCTGAACGCGAGAAAACCGAACAAAACTGTGCGCGTCACCGTGCGGATCCAAGAGCGCAGCCAGCATTCGGAAACGATCACCAACTTGAGTGACCTGGTTAGCCTGGAAGTGACAGCGTTAACGAACACGTCTGCTGCCTGTTCGACTCTGCAGGGAATACTCCTTACTCATAAGCCCCAAAAGCCGCTGCCGATAACCCTGCTTCCCAAGAGCACACTGACAGTGTACTTCGAGGTCACCTTCGGCACAAACTGTGTGCCTGTAGCGGCAAGGAGTACCCGTCCACATCCGAACCATGGTGACTATCGATACGTTGCCACGGTGAACCATGCCGCAATTGATGGTCATGCCTCCACGTATCCCGAGGATGACGTTTGCCCACGCAGCGTGACTCCGCCGTATGAGATCGACCCCAACCCTGATGGTACCATCATAGATCGAGGCTGCGGCGCACGGAAGCCAGATGGAACCTTTGGGGGTGACATTGTAACCGACGTGGTTGCACGGTAGCGTTGTGGATCTTATGCACGGAGTCGGGCTCGGTGGGCGCGGCCTTCCCGTCTCCAACTGCATTAGGTCATAGGGTGCCGCGAACCGACGACTAAAAGCCGTCCTCTAAACGGTGGCCGCCAGGGACACGCATCGAAGATGCACTGGTGTCCGGGTGGAGATCGTCGCCGGCGCGCTTCGACACAACAAAATGGAACAAGAGGCGCGATACGCGAAGCGCTAGTTTTTCCTTGGTTTTGCTTCAACCAGTCGTTTTCCCGGCAACAATCTGTTAGATCACGACCACTGGCTGACTGGCTTCGCGGACACAGGGCCATTGATTTGGCTTGCCTCCCAGTGCGAAACAGGTTAGTTACTGAAAGCGAGCCCGCGTGGGATGATGCAAGCCTTTGCGGGCTTATGCTAGTGGGGGGGGCGGGAAGGTTCTAGTTTGCGGGGAGAAGCGGACTGTGAGTTCCAATCCTTGAAGCAAGGATGGAAATAACAAGGAACGAGCAAGAGGCCTGCTAGAAAACAGTTGACGGAGGAACACATGAACAACAAACCTCTCGCTTCGATGGTGGTGGCAGTGGTGGCCACCGTGCTGGCCGTTGCGGGGAGCGCGATCGCTTATCGGGCGCTTTCGGCGGCGCAGAACGCCGAAGCCGCATCGAAGAAATCCCTGCTGGCGATGGAGGAACGCCTCCACCAACTTGAACTCCGCTTGGCCACGCGGGGCGAGAGTGTGCCCGTCCAGAGCGAGGGGGGGGGACGCCTGTCGGCCCGGCTCGATCGACTCGAAAAAGTCATCAGCGGCACGGGGCTGGACCGCCTGTCGGACACCGGAAAAGTGAACCCAGAGTTCATGGCCCGTGTTTACGACAAGTACCAGCATGCGACCAATGTCGACAAACAGCGCCAAACGCTGGTTCAGCGCAATCGCGACCTGCACCGCATGGATCATGACAAGTACGGGAGCGCAATCGAAGCCCTTTATGCCCAGGCGCGCTCGAATGTCAGTGGCAAGTCCGACACGCCCGCCACACAGGAGAGCAACCGAGCCCTCGCCACAATGATCGAGCAGTATCCAAACGCCAATTCCACGGGCATGGTTCTCGCAGAGCGCGGGCTGGAGTCCGCGCTCGCGCTCAACGCCTCGGATGTGCAGCAGTGTTACACCACACTCCGGAACAACGAGAACTTCGCCAATGTCGTCGTCGACAGCGGGATCGAGGCGGTCCCCGCTCTGGAAACCTATCTGGTACATGACGACATCCAAAATGGTAACCTGGGCGAGGCGCAGACCTTGGTGGAGGATCTGCAGAAGAGTTACGGCAATTCGATCATTCCCGAACGCTCGCCGGACAGTGACCAGGAAACCTGGCAACCGGTGGCCGAGGTGGCGGCCGAATTGGCGAAGCAGATCCAGACTCTCAGCAGCAGTCCCGCGCCTGGCGGCGCGACAGGAACAAGCGGAGCCAGCGGTGGAGCCAGCGGTGGCAGTCCCCCGTCGGGCGGCAAGCGGTGAGGGAACACAAGGGTGAGTGATCACTAATGGAATGGCTCGGAATGTTCGCCGCACTCGGGTCTGCCGCCTCTTGGGCGGTTGGCGCCATCTTGATGAAGAAACTGGGTGAGAATCTTTCGTCGCTGGCGATGACGTTGGCGAAGGCGACCATCAGCGTGGTGCTGTTGTGCATGGTGTTGGCCTTCGTTGGGTTTGAACTCATCGCGTTTCGGCCCCTGCTGCTCCTGTTGGTCAGTGGCCTGCTCGGGATCGCCATCAGCGACACCTGCTTCTTCAGTGCCCTCAAGGATCTCGAACCGCTGTCGTTGGTCCTGTTGATGATGCTGGGGCAGGTACTCACGGTCGTCTTGGCCGTGCTATTCCTGCACGAGAGTCCGTCGCTCGCGGTCTGGCTCGGCATCGTGCTGGCCGTTGTGGGGATCGGCATCGTCGTGGCGCGGACTCTATCTGGCGACCGCAGCAAGATCGGCCTGCGCGGCGTGCTGTTCGGGCTCGCCTCGGTGGTGAGCATGTCGGTGTCAATCATCATCGCCAAGAAAGCGCTCGACACGGTGTCCACGATTGAGGCGACGCTTATCCGCATGCTTGCGGGAACGATCGGCGTTTTCCTCCTGGGCGCATCCACCGGGCAGTTGGGAGCCTGGATGAATCCGTTTCGCGACCGCCGCTTGGCCGGCCTGTTCTTGATCGCCGTGATCATCGTCACCTTCGGCGGGTTCTGGCTATCGCTGGTGGCCATCAAATACGCGGACGTTTGCGTCGCCAATACGCTGATTTCGACAGAGCCGGTGTTCGTCCTTCCGCTTTCGGTGATTTTCCTTCGAGAGAAAATCACCCTGTGGGCAACCACCGGCACACTGATTGCCGTAGCCGGAATCATCCTTCTCCTATGGCAGAAGGCAGCGAGAATGTGAACATGAAGGAGGGAGTGACGGGAGCCTTGATGCGCGATTTGGAACGAGGCAATTTCACGCGTGAAACCCTCACGCAAGCGCTACGATGCAGAGACGCGGAGCAGGCAGAGATGTTCGCGCTCGCCCGCCGTCGGCGCAGTGAGCATTTCCCCGGCGAGGAGGTGGAGGTCCGCAGTGTCATCGAAGTGTCCAACATCTGCCAGCAAGGGTGCAAGTACTGCAATATGGGGCTCAAGTCGAAGCAGGAAAAGTACACCATTGGCTACGAGGGACTGCTGCGGCTCGCGAATTTCATTTATCAAAAGGGTCGTCGCGTTCTGTTGCTGCAGTCCGGTGAGAACAACGCAGCGGATTTTGTGAGCCATCTCGCGCAGTGTGTGCACGAGCTCAAGCGTCAGCAGCCGGACCTCGCGGTGATACTCTGTTGCGGGAATCTCTCCAAAGCCCAATACCGCCAACTCCACGAGGCGGGTGCCAGCCGATACGTGCTCAAGTTCGAAACCTCCAACGCCGCGCTCTACGGGAACCTGAAGCCCCGGGACACCTTGCGGCGCCGCTTGGATTGTATGGAGACGCTTTTGGAGTTGGGCTACGCCGTCGGCAGCGGGAATATGGTAGGGCTGCCCGGGCAGACGCACGAGGACATGGTGGCCGACCTCCATTTGCTCGGCAAGTACAATCTCGCGATGCAGAGCACGACCGTCTTCATTCCGGGGGAAAGTTCCGCATTCCGCAACGAGCCGATGGGCGACGTGGATGCGGCGCTGAACATGATGGCTCTGATGCGGATCATGTATCCAGGACGGCTGATCCCGACCACCAGTTCCTTGGAGAAGGGGCGCGCGGACGGCCAGTACTGGGGGCTTATGGCCGGAGCCAACACCGTCACCGTCCACGACGGGACTCCGGACGAAGTGAAGCACCTATTCCCGATCTACTCGACCAAGCGTTTTACGCCGCAGGACGGACATTTCCGTCAGATTGTCGAAAGGGCGCACCTCAAGTTTGCGCCAGGAGTGCTGAAATGAACTCGGTTCAGAAACAAGAGTTTCTTGAAGTCGCGCGCGATCGCGTAGCCGACGTGAAACGCATGCAAGAAGCGGGCTTGGTTTGCAAGAGTGGCGACTTTTACGCCTCTGTGCACTATCCGCCGATCACGATGTATTCGCCGATCGCACAGGAGGAGTTGTTCAAGACCTACACCGTGCCGGAAGACAAACTCTTCGACGTGTACGTTCATCTGCCCTTCTGCCATGGGCGCTGTTTGTTTTGCCATTACCCCGTGCAGTACGGCGACCGCCTCGACGAAAAGGATCGCTATTTGGCCGCGCTGGAGAATGAGATGGACATCTACATGCGCCTGCTGGGATTGGACAAGGTTCAAGTGCGCTCAATCCTCGTGGGCGGCGGCACACCGACGTATCTGACCCCAGCCCAGCTCAAGTACTTCCTGGACTTTTTCGTCAAGCGCCTCGACTTGTCGCGCTGTGAGCAGTTCAACTATGATGTCGATCCGGCAACCATGTCCGGTCCCAAGGGCGAGGAGCGCCTGCGGATCATGCGCTCGTACGGCGTGGACCGCCTGACAATTGGCGTGCAGTCGCTCGATAAAGGCATCCTGAAGATCATGAACCGGCCCCACGGATTGGAGGAAATCTACGAGTCCATCGAGTTGTCCCAAAAGCACGGCTATCAGGTCAACGTCGAGTTCATCTTCGGGCATCCCGGCCAGACGTTGGACAACTGGATTGAGGTCATGGAGCAAGCCGTTCGGCTTGGCGTTGAGGAGATTCAGCTGTACCGGCTGAAGGTGGAAGCCTACGGTGATTTCCAAGGGCCGATCAAGAAGTACAAACAGATTCGCCCGGAGGAATGTCCCCCGCCTGAGGAGGCCATCATGATGAAGCAGCTTGCCATCAGCATCCTCAAGCAGCACGGTTACCATGAGAATATCCGGCGCGTGTTCACGAAGGAAAAAAAGCACTACTCCGCGTACGCTTGGAACCAGTGCTGCGAACTGTATGATGAGATCGGCTTCGGACTGACCGCCTTCAGCAGTCTGCGCGACCGCTTCGGGCTGAACACGCAACATTTCGACGAGTATTATCGTTGCATCGAGGAAGGCCGATTGCCGGTCAACCGCGGACTGGTGCGCAGTCAGGACGATCAGATCCGCTGGTCGATCGTTCTGCCCATCAAGAATAGCGAGGTTCGGAGCAAGCTGTTCGAGCGACGGACAGGCGTGCCGCTCCGGAAGGTCTTTCGGACGAAAATCGAGAACCTCAAGTCCTTCGGGCTGGTGCAGGAGCGCCCCAAGGGCGACGAGACCTTGCTGGAATGTACAGAACGTGGCGCTTTCTTCGCTGACCAGGTCGCCCAGCAGTTCCACGATCCGAAGTACATCCCTTTCACCACCGACCAGTACAATCGCGGGCCACTTTATCCGTTCGACCATTGCGGGGTCTACGACTGAGCCAATTGGTGACGGGTAGCGTAAAACCGTCAGGAGGGATTTCCATGAAGAGATTTCGAGACTGGTTCTTGCGCGGATAGTCTCGCTGGGAATTCTGGCCGGCTGGCTGGTGGCCTTCGCGCTCTGTATTATGCCGGTTCCACGGCATCCATGAGTCCGTCCGAGGGCATCACGGCGCACATTTGCTGCCGAAACGGTCGTCCAGCAAACCTATTCTGAAACGGCCAGTCGACGGTGCCGCCAGCCCGAATACAGATACACAGGTATACCGGTCGCCAGCAGCGTCGCGCTCCAGAGCACCCGTCCGGGGCGTTCCACCAGCGCGTTGAGGAGAATGCCAAGCGATCCGGCGCAGTACAGGATGGGAACCCAGGGATACCCCAAGGTGCGGTACGGGCGCGGCATGTCGGGAAGCCGGAAGCGCAGCGCGAAGATCGCCGCAGCGGTTGCCGTTGAGAGCGACACCATCGCGAAGACGGCAGCGGCCAAAATTCCATCGAAGGTGCCCGTCAGAATAATCAGGCACGTCCAGCTGCTCTGCGCCACGATCGCTGCTGTCGGCACGTGGAAACGCGCATGAACTCGCGCCAAGCCGCGGAAGAACAGGCCGTCTTCTGCCATCGCGAAACAGACCCGCGGCCCAACCATGATCGTGGCGTTCATCGCTCCCACGATGCAGAGAATGATAACAGCGGAGAGGATCGCTGTGCCTGCGCGCCCCAGCACAACGCCGGCGGCGTCCTGCGCCACGTTGGCCGAGCCGGGCATCTGTGCGACCGGCACAAGGCGCAGGAGCGCCGCGTTGAAAAGCAGATAGATTGTAACCACGGCGGCGGTGGCGATCGCCAAGGCCCGCGGGAGGGTTTGCTGCGGATTGCGGCATTCGGCAGCCATATATGTGGCGGCATCCCAGCCGAGGTAGGCGAATGACACACCGATGAGCGCGCTGCCGAAAGCCTGCCAGAGTGATGCCGTCACTGGCGCCACCTGACAAACGCGGTGCCAGTCACCGCTGGCGAAAAAGAGGCCCACCGCTGTCAGTCCAAGCAGCGCCGCGATTTTGAGGGCCGTAAAGAGATTTTGTGTGTTCCGACCAACCCGCAGCCCCAGGCCGTTCACCACCGTGAGCGCGATCACAGCGGCCAGCGCGGGCACGTGTCCGCCGTGAATTGGAAGCGCCCACGCTCCGAGGGGGACCCGGCAGAGCACGTGATCGGCGGAGAACCAAGGAAAGAAGTAGCTCAGGTACCGGGCCAATCCCACGGCCATGAAAGCCAGGGTGCAAGGGAAACCCGCAACGAATGACACCCAGCCATCCACGAATCCCCAGAATGGACCATACGCTTCCCGCATGTAAACATAGTGGCCACCCGCGCGCGGGAAGAGCGTGCCCATTTCGGCGTAGGTCAGGGCTCCCGTCAAAGCGAAGACGCCGCCGACCAGCCACGCAGCCAGAATCAGTCCGCCGGACGGCAACGCGCTCGCGATGCTGCTGGTGGTCAGAAACACGCCCGTCCCGACCATGTTGCCGATCCCCAGAAACACGCAGTCCCGCAGGCCGAGACTGCGTTCCAGCGCCTGTTCGCCGGACTTCATCGGTCAGCGGGCGCGGCCGGCAGCGGTTTCCTTCTTAAATAACAGCACGTATCGCTGGGGGATGAACTGGTGCGAGCCAGTCAGACGGAAGCCGTAGTGTTTCATCTGCGCGATAATCAGTTCCTTGGCGATGTACGGCCCGTGGTACGGGAGCTGGGTGTTTTCTACGAGGGCGTTGTCGGCGATCACCAGTGTGCCGTCGTCCTTCAAGACCTTCTTGATGCTGTCGATAAAGGCGCTGCGAACCGATTCCGTGGAGGCGGCATAGACGATGTGATAGAGCGAGCACATGAAGGCAAGATCCACCGGGTTGCTGACGCAGATGCTGTTTGGCTGAGAGATAATTGGCTCGATGTTTGCGACCCCGTATTTCTTCGCGAGGCCCGCGACGTACTCAACGTGCTTGTCATTGATGTCAAGGGCGTACACCTTCCCCTCCGGTCCGACGAGATCAGCAAACTTGAAGGTGTAGTAACCGGGCCCGCAGCCGATGTCCGCAACCGCGCTGCCCCGTTTGAGCGGCAGGATCTCCATCATCTTGCTCGTTTTCTCCCAGCCCTCCCGGCGGGGATTGTTGAAAAGGATGAAGTCCTCCAGGAGGGTCGCGCGCTCCTTCGCGAGGCGCGGATCCTTGTCGTTCATCGGCTCCAAGTGATACTTACGTTTGAGATACTCCTTCAAATTCATGAAGTCGTTCTCAGCCCAGAACTCATAGTAGCTTGCATTCATCTTGTCCTGGAGCATTGCCTTGCGCGTGTCGTCGCCCGCAAGGAACAGTTCACAAAACCAACGCAGGGCCGTGTACTCGCCGCCAAAATTCTCCCCCGGCACGATCTTTTCGTAGACATCGACTGCCGCACGCGCGGCGTCACTGTCCTTTTTCTCCAGCATGGTCAGGATGAGCCGCGCGGCGCGTTTGCCACCCTCCGTAATGTCGAATGAGTCGAGACTGCCAAGGTGGAGAAGCGACGACCGCGACACAATCTGGAGGCAGTCCGGGTTTTCGGGGGTGACACACACTTGCGCCTGGATCGGTGGCACGGCGGGCATCTCGTCCAGCTTGCGGAAGACGAGCACGTAGCGCTCAGGGATGAACTGGTGTTGGGCGACCAAGCGAAACCCATAGTATTTCAACTGCGCGATGACGAGTTCCCGCGCCACGTAGGAACTGCGGTACGGCGGCTCGACGTCGCGCAGCAGTTCGTTCTCGACCACCACCAGCGTGCCATCCTTCTTAAGCGCCTTGCGGATGCTGTCGATGAACTCATCCTTCACTTTCTCCATCGACGTGGCGTAAACGATGGCATACCACGAGCACATGAAGGCCATATCCACCTGGTTGGAGAGGCAGATGCTATTCAGGCGGGAGTGGATGGGCTCCACGTTGCCAATCTTGAACTTGTCGAGCATCCCAGAGAGAAAATCCAGGTGCATTTGGCGCACGTCTATGGCATAAACACGACCCTGCGGGCCGACCTTGTCCGCAAAGCGCATCGTGTAGAAGCCCGGTCCGCAGCCGATGTCGGCGATCCGGTCGCCCGACTTGAGCCCGAGCACGTCCACGACCTTGCCGGTCTTTTCCCACGCCTCGCGCAAGGGATTGTGGAAGGTCAGCAGGTCCTCGAGGTGCCCCTCACGTTCGACGACCTTCGAGGGATCCTGATCGGTGAACCTCTTGAACTGGTAACGCCGGTTAAGATACTCGCGCAGGACGGCAAATTCGTTCGTGGTGAAGTAGTCGAAAAAGCCCTGCGTGTAGCGGTCCGGCAGAAGCTTCGCGAGGTTCTGCTGGGGCGTCATGAGATATTCGCAGAACCACTTCAGTGCTGCATACTCGCTCCGGAAGGATTCCTTCGGGATGATCTTGTTGTAGACGTCGATTGCCTCTTTGGCGGCATTAGGGTCCTTCTGCTCGATCGCGTTCATCAGCATTCGCGCCGCCCAGCGGCCACCTTCCGTCGGCTCGAATGCATCGTAGATGCCGATATGCACGAGCGAGTCTTTTGACGTGATCCGGATGCAGTCGTTCGTCGCCTCATCCGCTCGTGCGTGTCCCGCCCAGATCCCGGTCGCGACCAGAAACAACAGTGTTGTGGATCGAATCATATCTTCATCTCTTCTTTCCGCTCTTGAATGCGACAACCACTTCCGTATTCCGCTTTGCAGTCAAGGAACATGACCTGCGTCGATTGACTCGCCCGCTTGGACCGGGCGAAACCTTCCATTGTCGAGCATTTCCCGTTTCCAACGCATGAAGTTTTCTGCGGATCAGTGTGCACTGTCAAGCATTCAAATTGCGGGAACGTGGTCCACCGTCTGCTCGCCCGCCCACGCGATGTGAGCGCGGCTCGGACACAGGCGGGTAAGGCGCGGGTAGTTCAGCCAGACGCTGGAGATTCGAATCGCGTAGTTCAACGAAGTGGCGAGGTGGGCGTTTTTCTGTCATATATTCAGGCGGTGGCAACGACTAATGGGTTGAGTGAACAACAATGTCAGGCACGGAGCGGGCTGATGAACGAGTCCGAAGTGCGGGACCAACTGGAAAAGTGCCATCCGTCGTGCTACGGCTGGGCGTTGAGTTGCTCGTCGCGCGATCCGCTGGAGGCCGAGGATGTGTTGCAGACAGCCTATCTGAAGGTTCTGCAGGGCGTGGCCCGATACGACGGACGGTCGGCGTTCAAAACGTGGCTGTTCGCGGTGATCCGCAGGACGGCCGCTGACGAGCGCCGCCGTCACTGGCTGCGACGCCTGCGGCTGGCGGGATACAAACGAGAGCGCGAACTCAGTTTCCAACCTGCCGAGCGTGGCGCGCGTCTGGAAGAGTCAGAGATGCTGACGGTCTTCCAAAAAGCGCTGGCGCGGCTGCCCAGACGCCAGCGGGAAGTCCTGCACCTGGTCTTCTATCAGGACCTCAGCTTGCAGGAAGCGGCCGGAGTCATGGGCGTGACGGTCGGCTCGGCGCGCGCGCATTACGAGCGCGGGAAAGCCCACCTTCGTGAGTGGCTCAAGCAATCGGAGCAGTTCAATGAATACCGATCAGACAGACAGCAAGCTCAGACATCTTTTCAATGAAGTAAGAGGCCAGGATGCGCTACGTGCGCCGCCCTTTGGTCCCTTGGTGCGCGTGACGGTTCGCGCCCGGGAGACAATGCCGCGGTTCACACTGCTGCGGTTTTCGGTGGCGGCCTCTGCGGCCGTGCTGGTTATCTTGGGCGTTTCGTTGGCCTTGTTCTACACAACGACACGCCAGCCGGCGGCGGTTCCGGAGCAATGGGCTGCGCTGTCCAACTGGTGCGCTTCGAGCGATGGCCTGTTGAACGTGTCGAGCATGCCGTGGGGAGGCGAGATCGTTATGTGGTCGGATTCGTGGATCGCCACGACCTCCTATGTGCCTGACACAAACCAAACAAACGGAAAGGAGATCCTATGAACCTTGAACCCAAAGTGATCGTTGCTGTCCTGCTCATGGCCGGTGCCGTGGTGTGGGCGCAACAGCCGCCAGCGGGCGGCCCCGGGCCTGTGCCGCAACGTCCGTCGGGGTCGCCGGGAGGCGACTTGATGGCGGAGAACTTCTTCCCACCCGAGTTGGTCATGCAACACCAGAAGGCTATCGAGTTGAAGAACGATCAGCAGAGCGCCATCAAGGTCGAGATGCAGAAAAGGATGGCACGATTCACTGATCTGCAGTGGGAACAGCAAGCCGAAATGGAAGCATTGGCGTCGCTTGTCAAACAGGAACCCGTTGACGAACAGCAGGCGCTCGGCGCGCTGGACAAGCTTATGAACACTGAAAACGAGATCAAGCGCTCGCATCTGGAGCTGCTGATCAAAGTGAAGAACATTCTCACGCCCGAGCAGCAGGTCAAGCTTCGGGAACTGAGGAAAACAACGTCTCCGTACCCCTCCAGCGCCGTAACGGGTCTTGGTCCGTCTGTTCCGCCACAAGCGCCTCCGCAGCCGCCGAGCGATTCCTCCCGGCGCTGAAAAGCAGTTCCATGGCGGCGGGTGCACGAGGTTATCGCTCCGTGGCTGGCGAACACGCCAGAGAGCTCGGTTGACCGTCGGTTTGTTAAACAAAGCGACCGTCTGGCCTAAACCAGACGGTCGCCAAGGGCATTACGAAAACCACCGCGGTTCCTAAGGTGCCAACGACCCACTGATCTTGACGGTGGTCAGATCGAAGAAATCACCGTTTTTGGCTTTCACGTTGTCCTTGGTTTTTTTCGTACCCGTGAGGTCGACGGCGAAGGACGTCGAGGTAGCAACCTTCGTCACCGTGTTGCTGAACGAAACTGCGGCGGTGGTGTTGCTACAGATGAGCGTCGTCGTGCCGCTAGTCCCGCAGGGGGACATCATGGCAGGCGTGACAGGTATCGAGGGGGTGTTTGTGCTTGTAGCCGTAGCGATGCCCTTGATCGTAATTCCCAAGCCCTTGGGGCTGGCTTTCAGACTGATGGTCGTTAGCTCAAGGCCGTTCGTCACCACGATCTTCACGCTCTTCTTGCCCTCCACGAACTTGGGGTCCTGGGCCAATGTGAAAACATTGGTCATTTCACCCACCACGATGCCGACATCGCTGTCTGCTGTAAAATAGTCCGTCATATCGAAACTCCCGCTGAACGTCTTCGCGGATATGGTGAACGTGATGCGCTGAGAGACATTGCTACCGCAAGTCCAAGTGCCCGATTCTTTTGCACAAGTGATTACATCCTGCGCTGTCTGGCTGAGCTTGAAGGAATCAGCGGCTTCCGCTTTGTACGCCACCAAAGCGAATAGCGCGGCTGCCACCGCCAGCACGATTGAACTCCGTTTGGTCAAGCTATCTCCGCCCATATGGTTTTCCTCCACGTTGAGTTGGTTGAACGCTGTAATTAACACGGGTCGCTACCATAGTTTGAGGTTGCCCGCAAGTAAAAACCTGAGAGTCGTCGGGAACGGGGCGCAAGTTACGCTTTGTGTGGGGTCATGTACTCCGGTGAGCCGTTAGCTGAGATTCGTTTTATGGGATTAGAGGGATTGACCTGCTCCCCTGAAACTGGACCATTGGCCGAGTGAGTCTTGGCCGCAGCTTCCATTTGGCAGTTTGGTAATCGTCGGTTTGGAGCGACTTGTTGACCCGCTGTCCGTTCATCTGGTGGGTAGCGTTGTGGCGCCCGCTTGGTTGACTTTCCCGAAGAGTTTGGGCTACGTTTCGGGGCGTTTGCTTGGTTTGTCAACGACGTTTGTCCAAAGATAGTGCCGCGGAACCAAGACATATCGCCCGGGTGGCGGAACGGCAGACGCATCGGACTTAAAAGCCGTTTTTAGGCATTTGTGCTCCCGTTAGCCACGGTATGCTTAAAGCCTCTATGCTTGCACACGCCACTATTTACAAGGCGTGTAAGGTGGTCTGTTCGTATGCTCGGCTTAGCACGAGTTCTCCCGTGTTTTGTTGATCGGGTTGCAACCACGGGTTGCAACCACGGAGTGTAACAAAGTTTGCCACGGGCCCGGAATGCAGCGTGGGCGATCAACACGATGGCCGTTGACATATGGTAGCATTATGCTACCTTTTTTGCATGAGCCAACCTGTGAAACTTTCAGATGCATTGGTCTTGGATGCCCGACTGGCCGGGAAAACGGTCGAGCGCTCCATCGCGGGACAAGTGGAATTCTGGGCTAGAATCGGCAGGGCTATTGAGCCGTTGCTTCAGGGTACGCAGGTGGTCGCCTTGTGTCGTAATGCTGCGACCCACCCGTTGTCCGAATGCCTGAAATCCGTGGATTCGTCTGGCGGTCGCCGCCGCGTGACCGAATTTCTCCAAGGACAGCCGTATCCGCACTACGAACCGCACCCGGACCAATCCGGCGTGCTTGTCCGCATTGAAGCGAACGGGAAACGCACGGTCGGGCGATTCGTCAACCGCCAGTTCCAATTGGTCAAGGTGAAAGCCGCGCGGGGATGAGCCTACCGCTCGACCGCCGCCCGGTCATCGTCGCACTCGCGGGGCCGAATGGCGCGGGCAAAACCACTTTCTACCACGCCCATCTTCTACCCGCCGGGCTGCGTTTCGTTAACGCCGACGTACTGGCGCGGGAACTGAATCTTGATCCCTACGCGGCTGCGCGCCTGGCCGATGCGCTCCGGCGGCAACTGGTGGACCAACGCGAAAGTTTCGTGTTTGAAACTGTGTTCTCTGATCCGGTCGGCGACAAGCTAACGTTCCTGAAAGAGGCGGCGGCAACCGGCTACAACGTCGTTCTATGCTTCATTGGAATTTCCGGGCCGGAAGTTTCCGAAGAACGCGTCGCGATGCGCGTCTCGCAAGGGGGACATGATGTACCCGCTGAAAAGTTAGTCGCGCGATTTCCCCGCACGCTGGTGAACCTCAAGACTGCCATTCGCGACCTCCCGCATGTGTGGATTTTCGACAACGACGATCTGCGGACTCCATTTCGTCAAGTGGCTGTTTTCGAACGCGGCCAACAGGTGAAGCTGAATGAGCCGGTGCCCGTGTGGCTGAAGCCGTTGCTGGCGTAGACCGCCGAGGACTACCCCGATGCCCATGGCCAGCATCACACAGGTCGCAGTCTCCGGGACGGGTTGAAAGGCTAGGCCGAACGGCTCATTCAGTCCCGAGTTGGCAAAGACACCTACTTGAAAAGCCACCCGACGTAGCCGGCAATGAGGAGAGAAGCTAACCAGAGGATGAATTTCACCGATGCGCTCAACACGAGCCCGGCAGGTCGCCAGATGTAAATCTTGAAGAACCCTGGAGGGTTCATTAGGCTGTTCCAAGCCTTATCGTCCCCCAAGTTGAGCTTGAACGCCTCCCTTCCGTCATCAGTGACGGTTGGGACGAGCAGGCCCCGGCTAGCTAGATCGGTGAAGATATTGAATGCCACTGTGTCCGGCAGCCCGATGGTTTCATGGTGAGGATTATGTTTGGTGAGAACCGCCCAACCCCACCATTGGGCTAGGTTCTGTCGCTCGTGTAGCCACTGTGTGGCCGCTGCTCGCTGTTTCACATATTCGTTCATTCCAACTCCCGCCGCAGTGTTTCCCGTGCCTGCCAAGGGTTAGGGAAGGTCGTTCGCGTCAAGCTTAGACAGTATTTCTGCTGTCATGTTGCTCTGCTTCGACAACCGTGTTGCTTGTTTGCTTACGGCTCCTTCAAACACATTGCGCACAAGGCGAGCATTTCCGAAGTGCGCTTGTCGGTCGTGTTCAGCAAAGAAATAGCCAACGAGTTTTTGCCGAAGTTCATCAGAACACACCATGCCATCCGCAGCAGCCATCGATTCAAAAATACGGCAGCACTCCTCCGGTGTGTAATCGGGAAATTCGATGTAATTGGTGAAGCGTGATTGCAACCCAGGGTTGGCCGAAATGAACCTTCGCATCTCCTCTGTGTAGCCCGCCACTATGACAATCAGACGATCACGATTATCCTCCATCCGTTTGAGCAGTGTATCAATCGCCTCGCGTCCGTAGTCGTTCCCCTCCTTGGCGAGCGTGTATGCCTCATCGATGAAAAGGATTCCGTCGAGCGCTGAGTCAATGGCCGCATTGGTTTTAGGCGCTGTCTGCCCAACGTACTCACCGACTAAAGCTGCTCGGTCACACTCAACAACATGTCCCTTTTTCAAAACCCCAAGTGATTTGTAGATTCGCCCCATCAGGCGGGCAACCGTGGTCTTGCCGGTGCCCGGGTTGCCCGTGTAAACGGTGTGCAAGCTTCGGTGAACCGGCGGCAATCCTTGCTGTTTCCGAATTTGCTGAATCCGTGCGAAATTGGCGGTCTCCCGGATTCTTGTTTTTACATCTTGTAGCCCGATGAGTGTTTCAAGTTCGCGGAGAACTGTTTGGTAATCTTCTTCCGAAAGTCCGCCCGCCGCATCTGTTCTAGTGTTTTCGTAGGCGGCGGCAAGGGCGCGAAGTTCCTCCGATAGGTTTTCAGCGTATCTTCTGCCTGATGCGGACACGTCGCCATCGATACCTGCGAACGCCCATACCAACTTCTCGAATGATTTCCCTACGTAATGAATGCAGATGGGTTGGAGTTTCATTGTGAGTGCGACATTACACATGTGGACGAATTCGGCGTCGGGCCCTTTTCGCACATGTTCGCTGGCTTCTTTGTAACTTGCCTGTAGTTGCTCAACAACCTTTTCGCGCTCAAAGTATTCCGTAAGCGCCTGATCCTCACTTTTGTATTGTCGTATTTGGCCGAAAATCGGAGTCATGTCGCTGTAACAGCCAAAGGAAAACAGCTCAGTGATATCTTCTCGCAAACAGTCTTCGATGACAGAGCGCATACCCATTGCCCTCCGGCGACTTACACCCGCGGGCAGGAATTTCGCCCAATTTCCAACAGCGAACCAATGTAAACAGGCCATCCAACGTTCGATGAGGTCAATCTCGCCTTCCTCGGTCTTTAGGAACGTCGCGTGCGAAGGACGGGTCAAGGCGATGACCTTGCACATAAGGTTCAACCCCAGCAGTTCAGTCACGACGACGGCATCAGTGTTCGCATCATATGTGAACCAGCTGGCTCTTTGCCGTGATTTGCCCAAAAGATGCTGCGATGCTCGCTGGAAATTGTCTAGTTCGACATTAAGCGAGCGAACCTGTTGCACCGTCAAGACACTACCGTTTTGGAGGTGGATCAGCAAATCCTCCGAACGCTTGGCGTTCTCGGACTGCATTTCTTCTTCATTGAGCTCTTGGTCGAAAACAAGCGATGTAATAACCCACATAGGCAGCAACCCGGCGCAAGTCCGACTCGAAAAAAGCACCTCTTGACCAGCAGCAAGAGGTGGTGGGGATTGGGTGTCGGCGTACTTGTTTACGTTCGGACTGAGCTTCTCAACGATTTCGACCTTCTTCCGCGCGTGTGGCGCAGGCGGAGGGATATTACCCGGAGGCTCAGCAAGGAACCCATGCTGTTTGCAAATCTTGTACGCCACATCCACACCGATGGCCTCATCCAAAGTGGCAAAGACATTTAATTCCATCAGCTCGGCGAGCAACATGTGCGGTTTAATGCCAATGCGCTGGGCGAGATCGCGCACGACCACCGGCTCCTTCATATAAATGACCTTGTTGTTCTTTTCATCCACTGACGACCCCACAAGCGGCTCGGGATTGGGAGCTGTGCCTACGCTGATCTGTCCTTTCGACTCTTCAGCTAACGCTGCCGTCCGTTGTGTGGTCGCAGGCGCGTTGGGAGGAACAGTCGATTCCGCTGGAACTTGAATAGAAGATCCACAAAGGGGACAGTCCAGAATGAGTCCTGCGCCGGATTCTTCAATCTCCAGATTCTTCTCGCACGTTGGGCACTTGAACCGGATGTCACTCATGATTGGTTAGGCCACAGGGTCATAATCTCGATACTGTAGTGCTCCAGAAAAGGGCGGCAAGATAAGATAGGTTAAGCCAGTAATCCCAAGCGCAGCACCTGGAGGAGAAATCCAAGCGAGTGCCTGAACATCCGAAATCATACGATGTGACTCAAGGTAGTAACGGCAGTCCTGAGAAAACTCGTGCTTGGTATGTCCTGTAGCCTGCGTGAAGTCGTGCTGGAATCCGCTGTGGCGAACGCGGTCGAGAAAAACTGCATCACCAGAAAATCCATAATGAAGCACGAAACTGGGTGATGGCGCTCTCTCGTACCCTAGCGTGCCGAGCACTTCTGCCGAAGTGATGCCCTGTTTGTCTGTAGTGAACAATCCCGACGCACCGGAATATGTGCCCCGATACGGAGTGTCCGTAGCCAAGTAGGGCTTGATCTCCTCAAGCTGTCGTCCCGTGACCAAACGGTAAAGGTCAAGCACGGCTGTATCCTGATATGGTTCAACTCCCGACTGGAAGACTTCGTCGAAGAGTTTGGCTCGTTGCTCATAATTGGAGGACGGGATGTGCATGCTGTGTAGTGTGGCCTAGGATCAGCCGGATACGGTGATCCGACTAGCCGCCGGGTTCTTCCTCGGTCGGAATCTCGTCAAGTTTGCGATTATCCAACTCGGCTGCAAGGTCGGGACGAGAGTTCTCGATATAACGGAGAAACGAGTCCCAATGAATTGCTCGCTGCTTCTGTAAATCCTTCATCAGGTCTAACGGTGATAGATTAACGTGCTTACCTATCCCTAGAATCAAATCTCTCAATGCCATGTCTTCAACTGTCTGCTTCGCAATCGCCACTTCAATCTCTCGTAGTTTCTTCTCAAGATTGGCATCCATTATTGCGGTTCTCACTGCAGATAGTCGCCTAGCCCGACTTATTCGTGAAACCGTTTTCCCGTCGCGCGTCTCTTCAACCGACATTTCCCATATGACTTACGCCCCGCGACCATTGTTGGTCATTCAGACGACTGAGCACTCATCATATCACCTTTGACAATGCCGACAAGCCGATTCTGAGCCTTTGCGTTCGGCTCCAAGATCGGATTCCTTGGCCAGATTTCGGCGGCGGGGGCGTACCCCAGCATTCTAGAATCTACCCCCGAACGGTTCCCAAGCCCTTAACTCCCCCATTTGGGTTGCCAGTTGCAAGCGCGGGCTGCCCATTTGTGAGATGTAGTGGCGTCAGAAAGGATCAGGGCTGCGTCGCCGCCGCCGAGGATGGAATTTCCCCGTTCCATGAATATTTCTAGGCGGGACTTTTGGTTATATCTGGCGCGAGATTATCCGGCGCGGCAGCGCTTGGCCTTGCGCAATTCGACCTGCCTGTGAATATCGGGGGCTACGCCGGTCGGGATACCCGCCGTTTCCACCAACTGCAATTGCTTCTGGTCTGCCTGCGGTCCCTCGTAATGTTTCGCCGTCTCGCTTTGGATTTCGGCGGCGACCAGTTCGTCGAGAATGTCGAGGTCCGGCTCAAGCATTCTCTCATACAGGGCCTGCTCGAAATTAACAGAGCAAGTGCGAAAAACAGAATCCACACGCCAAGCTGCCTTGTTCAGCCCCACCCTAAGACTGGCTTCTGCCGATCGGCGTGATGAT
>PLTX01000122.1 GCA_003164675.1 Verrucomicrobiota bacterium
CCGACCAAGCTCATCGAGGTCGTGGAAATCGGCAAACAACTGCTGATGACGCGTGGCGCGTTGACGACGTTCAGCATCGCCAACGACGTGTCGAAGTATTTTGCGATTCTGCCGGCGATGTTCGGCTTGCTGTACGCCACGACCGCGGGCGGTCATGGGCCGCTCAATAAATTGAATATCATGGGGCTGCATTCGCCCGAGAGCGCGATCCTCAGCGCCGTCGTCTTTAATGCGCTGATTATCGTCGCGCTGATCCCACTGGCGTTGAAAGGCGTGAAATACCAGCCGCTGGGCGCGGCGGTGATTCTGCGCAAGAACATGCTGATCTACGGTGTGGGCGGGATCATCATCCCGTTCATCTTCATCAAGCTGATCGACGTGTTCCTGGTGGCGGTGCACCTCGCGCCCTGACGTCGGAGAAAGGAACAATCACCATGAAACTTTTCATACAATCCATTCGACAAACGATCCTGTGGACGATCATCGCGGGAGTGGCCTATCCGCTGGTCATGACCGGTTTCGCGCAGTTGCTGTTTCACAAGCAGGCAAACGGCAGCCTGATCGAACGCAACGGCCAGATTGTTGGTTCCGAGTTGATCGCGCAACAGTTCACGGGCGACAAGTACTTCTGGCCGCGGCCATCAGCGGGTAGCTATGCCACGGTTCCATCGGGAGCGAGCAACCTCGGCCCGACCAGCCAGGCCCTGCAATCCAACGTCACCGCCAACGCCACAGCCTTCCGCACCGGCAACAAGCTGGCGGCGGACGCGCCGGTGCCGGCGGACATGGTGTTCACCTCCGCCAGCGGGCTCGATCCGCACATCAGCCCCGAGTCGGCGCGGTTGCAGGTGGCCCGCGTCGCCGCGACGCGCGGCATCGCGGAGGAACAGGTCGGGGCGCTGGTTGAAAAATTCGTCGAGCCCCCGCAGTGGGGCATTCTGGGCGAGGCGCGCGTGAACGTGCTGGAGTTGAACCTGGCGCTCGATGAACTGCAACCCAAGAAAGCAGAAGGGAGCGTTTTGGTGAAAGGGTAGGTGACGGGACATGGACAACCCTCCATTTCGTCAACCCGAATGGTGCTTGATGAATCAGACGCCGTCCGTCAAGGCGATTGCAATGGATCTTGGTGCCGATCGACTTTGAGGAATCTACTGCCGAAGCACTGCGGTATGCCGTCGCGTTCGCGCGCGAGTACAAGGCGACGATCACCTTGCTGCATGTCGTCAAACCTGATAATTCGGAAACCAAACGCGCCCTGTCCCGTGCTGGTGGTGCGGCCATTCGAGCGCGGATTCGTAATGGACGGGGCGGCTGAGAGGTGTGTTGATCGCCAACAGACCAACATAAGACCAAATAGGCGGAGGACACGAAGGTGAGGATCAATTACCTGAGAGCCGTATGGATTTGCGCGGCGGCGGCAGTGCTGATGATGAGGGGAGTCCCAGTAGTTCGCGCAGACGACGCAGACTACAAGGCCATGTACGAGGAGCAGAAGAAGCGCAATGACGACCTGGAAAAGCGGGTCGCGACATTGGAAGCCGGCACCGGAAACGTCGCCGTCGCCAAATCGGACATCCCGCAGAAGTCGCTGAATTTTCTCGGCCAGACCGAGATCAGCGGGTTCATGGAGGCTTCTTATCTGTATGACTTCAACTCGACGAAAGGCACACACACGGTCGTCGGCCGAACGTTTGACACGCATGCGAACCAGTTTGCCGTTGACGACTTCAAATTGGCCCTGGGGAAACCCATTTCCTACAACCCGACCAACTGGGTCGTCGGCTACCGTGCGGACCTGATCTTTGGTCAGGACGCGGCTGTCATTCACTCTTCGGGCTTCAACCTGGGGACGGATGGTGACCTGGAGCAGGCGTTTGTCGATGTCAACGTTCCGATCGGCAATGGCCTGAAGGTCATCATCGGCAAGACGGTGACCCTGATGGGCGTGGAAGTCATCGAGCAGGTGTCGAACCCTAACTTCTCGGAAGGCAATCAATTCCTCTATGTGGAGAACTTCACGCAGACCGGCCTCCAGTTGGCCTACCAGTGGAATGACAAGATCGACACCGAATTCGTGGTCTTCAATGGCTGGGACCAATTGCCCGACAACAACTTCAGCATGTCGTACATGGGCCGTATCGGATATGCGTTCGATTCCAATACCACCTTTGCCGTGCTGGGTTATGGCGGTCCGGAACAAACAACCGGATCCTTGGGCGGCACAAACGGTCCCAACACGACCGCGAACTGGCGCGATGGTGTCGAACTGGTCGCCACCCGCAAGGTCACGGACAAGTTCAGTGTTGATGCCCAGTTGGATTACGGAACCGAACGAAACGTAACGGTTGGCGGGCTCACGTTCGGCAACCCCGAATGGTTCGCTTTGGGCGGCTGGTTGATCTATGACTTTACCGACAAGATCGAACTGGCGTTCCGTCAGGATTTCCTGAGGGACCGCGACGGCACTCGCACCCAGTTTGCCGGCTTGCCCGTTGGCACCACTCCAGAGATCTACAGTTCGACGTTGACGTTAAACCTGAAACCGGTGGACAATTTCCAGTTCCGTCCCGAACTCCGGTGGGACCACTCGGACAAGCCCGGTACGTACAACGGCGAACGCGACCAGTTCACGCTCGGCGCGGGGGTAGCGTATCTGTTCTGATGACGTGAGCGAAGGGAATTGAGCAAACGGTATGCGCCTTAAGAGGTATGTTTGCAACAAAGCCGTAAGCCACGCCCGGGGAAGTTCCTGGTTCCCGTGGCAGTACCGCGCGTCCAATAATTCCTTCTCATACATCTCGGATACAAAATACAACCGGGCGACGCGGTCCTGATGGCGCGGGCGGCACGATTTCGCGGGCGGACTGGTCATCCAGTTCGGTCAGCGGTGACGGACAAGGGCGCGGCGCTCACTTTTGGATGGTGAAACCCCCCGTGGGCGTTAGAATAACCACATGACCGAGCCACAGCGTCCCAACCCGGATGCGTTGCTTGCGGAAATCCAGCGCGAGGAACGCGCGGCCAAGCGCGGGCGACTCAAGATCTTTTTCGGGATGTGCCCCGGCGTCGGCAAGACGTACGCGATGTTGGAGGCGGCGCGCGCGCGCAAGGCCGAAGGCGTGGATGTCGCGGTGGGGATCGTCGAGACACATGGTCGCGCCGAGACCGAAGCGCTGGTGAAGGACCTGCCGGTCATACCGCGCAAGAAAATCGAGTACCGGGGCGTCACGCTGCAGGAAATGGACATCGACGCCATCCTCGCGCGGCACCCCACGGTCGCGCTTGTGGACGAACTGGCGCACACCAACGCGCCGGGCTGCCGCCATCCCAAACGCTATCAGGACGTGCTCGAATTGCTCGACGCGGGCATTGATGTCTACAGCACGCTCAACGTTCAACACCTCGAAAGCCGCGTGGACGTGGTGCAGCAGATCTCCGGGGTGGCGGTGCGCGAGGCCGTACCGGATTCGGTTCTCGACCAGGCGGACGAGATCGAGCTGATCGACCTGACGCCCGAACAACTCCGCAAACGGCTGGCCGAGGGCAAAGTGTACATGGGCGAACGCGCGGCCACGGCATCCGAGAATTTTTTCCGTGAAGAAACCCTCACAGCGCTGCGGGAGATGGCGTTGCGCGCGACCACCGAACACGTGGACCAGGAGTTGCGCGACGTCATGCGCGCCAAACGCATCCACGCGCCGTGGAAGTCGGGCCAGCGGTTGGGGGTTGGCGTCGGGCCGAGTCCGTTTTCCGGCCAGTTGATTCGGTGGACGCGGCGGATCGCGGCGGCGATGGATGCGCCGTGGGTGGCGGTGTACGTGGAGACTTCGGCGGCGCTGAGTGAAGAGGAGAAGCGGCGGCTGACCAAGAACCTTTCGCTGGCGCGGCAGTTGGGCGCGGAGGTGGTGATGACGACCGGCGACGATGTCGCCAACGCGCTGCTGGCGACGGCGCGCGAACAGGGCGTCACCCAGATGGTGGTCGGCAAGCCCACCGGCAATCGGTTCATCGAGTTGCTCAAAGGCGGGTCATTGGCGGCGCGATTGATCCACCGCGGCGGCGACATCGACGTGAACGTCGTGGGCGGCGTGCATGGCGGCGGCAAGCGCGCGCGGCGGCCCTGGTCGAACTGGGTGGGAACCAACCTGCTGCAGGACTGCGCGGTGGGCGTGGGCGCGGTGATGGTCGCGACGGGCGTGTCGTGGCTGTTGAAGGATTTGCTCGGGTACGTGGCCGTGTCGCTGGTCTATCTGTTGGGCGTCGTGGCGGTGGCCATGCGGCTGAATCGGTGGGCCGTGCTGTTGGCGGCGGCGTTGAGCGCGGTGGCGTGGGATTACCTGTTCATTCCTCCCCTCTATACATTTACGATCAGTTCGCCGCACGACCTGATGATGTTCACGATGTTCTTTATCGTGGCGCTGGCGATGGGGCACACAACCCATCAATTGCGCGCCCGCGAAGCCGCGGAGCGCCGCCGCGAGCACCGGGCGTCGGCGCTGAATCGCCTGCTGGAAAGCGTGACGGCGAGCGCGTCACTGGAAGACGGTTTGGCGCGGGCCGTGACGGAAGTGGACGCGCTATTTCGGACGCGCACGGCGGTGTTACTGGCGACGACGGATGGGCGACTCGATGAGGAGCCGCACCCGACCAGCACGTTTTCTCCGGACGCGAAAGCGCAGGCGGTGGCGGCGTGGGCGTTCGAGCGCGGGCAGGCGGCCGGTCGATTCACCGACACGCTGCCCGACGCGCACGCGATGTATCTGCCGTTGCAGACCGCGAATCACCGGCTCGGGGTCCTGGGGGTGCTTTTCGAGGAGCGCGACACGTGGACCCTGGACGACAACGATTTGCTGGAAACGTTCGCGGCGCAGATCGCGGTGATGATCGAGAGTTATCGCGCGATTGAGACGGCGCAACAGGCGCGCATGGCCGAGGAATCGGAACGGCTGTATCACACGCTGCTGGATTCGGTGTCGCATGAATTGAAGACGCCGTTGGCGGTGATCGGCGCGGCCACCGAAGGGCTCGACACGCAGTTGAAGGACGCCGGGCTGCCCTTGAGCGAGACGTTCCTCGACGAAATCAAGGCCGCGAACCGGCGGTTGGGTCGCATTGTGACGAATCTCCTCGACATGACGCGGATCGAGTCGGGACGGTTGCCGTTGAACATCGAGTTGGGCGAAGTGCATGAGTTGCTGGAGTCGGCCGTCAGCCAGGTCGAGAACGAAGTCTCGCGGGAGCGTATCCGCATTGTGCTGGCGGACGGCCTGCCGCTGGTGCGGTTGGATTTTGGATTGATGGAGCAGGCGATTTGCAATTTGCTCGTGAACGCCGCGGAACACAGTTCCGCCGGATCGCCGATCGATGTGTCGGCGCAACTCGACGCCGGCGCGTTGGAGTTGCGCATCCGCGATCATGGCGAGGGCCTGGCCCCCGGCGAAGAGACGAAAGTGTTTGGGAAATTCTATCGCGGTTCGGGCGCGCGGCCGGGCGGCACGGGGCTGGGGTTGTCGATTGTGCAGGGCATCACGCGGGCGCACCGGGGCGAGATCGATGCCGGGAACGATCCCGGCGGCGGGGCGGTGTTTACGATCCGAATTCCTGTGGAAACGGGGGAAAAACCCGCATGAGCGCGGAGCGGAGCATTTTGGTGATCGACGACGAGGCGCCCATTCGGCGGCTGCTGCGGCTGACGTTGGAACCGCAGGGCTACCAAATCCACGAGGCCGGAAACGGTCAGCTCGGGTTGCAGGAGGCGGCGGCGCGTCGGCCCGACGTGATCATTCTCGACCTGGGATTGCCCGACATGGACGGCGTGGCGGTATTGAAGCGGTTGCGGGAATGGAGCCAGACGCCGGTGCTGGTGTTGTCCGTGCGCGACCGCGAGGGGGACAAGGTGGCGGCGCTGGACAACGGCGCGGACGATTATTTAACGAAGCCGTTCGGCACGGCGGAACTGCTGGCGCGGTTGCGGGCGGTGCAACGGCGCGCGCCCGAGGCGCAAGAGAAACCCGTGTTTGTGAGCGGGGATTTGAAAGTGGATTTGGCGACGCGCGCGGTCACGTTGAAGGGCAAGGAAGTGCGTCTGACGGCGACCGAGTACGCGCTGCTGCACGAGCTGGTGCGGCACGCAGGCAAGGTGGTCATGCACGCGCAATTGCTGCGGTCGGTGTGGGGACCGAACGCCGAAAGCCAGTCGCAGTATTTGCGGGTGTACATCACCCACCTGCGCAAGAAACTGGAAACGCCCGGGAGCGGCAAGTTGATCCAAACCGAGCCCGGTATCGGGTATCGGCTGTTGGTGAGTGAGTGACAAGCGGCAGGAGCCAGGAGCCAGGAGCCAGAATTCAGGAGTCAGTCGGCGGGCGGTCAGGCGGTGAGGGCTGGAGATGGTAGCGGTGGAGAACAGACTGTCGGGCAGACCCGGATGACTATCCGGCATCATTTTGCGTACTTCTTGGAGGGCTTTTCGCGGACGACCGCTGGCGTTGCGGTCTTGGATGCGGGGCGCTTGCTTGCATGAAGCACGGTGAAGCCGATGATCTTCTCGCCTTCGTATCGAACGATGACATCCTCATCGGTCAATTCGCTGTCGGTAGCATGGCTTGGTTTCTTGAAATTGACATAGAGGGTGTCAGCCTCCGGGTCGTAGGACAGCCAGAGCGAGTGTTGGGGTGAGTTTTTCACCGCGGGCACGAGCTTCAGGTACTCTTTGATGCTGGCTATGGCCACAATTGCTTTCTCCTGTTCAACCACGCGGTGCGGCGGGTCAGAAACGCCGTAATAACGAACCCGTCCCGCTGTCTTTCACGATACACCACTACGAGAAACTTGCCAGTCGCCAATTCCGCCGCCGCCAGCAGCTCACCGCTGCCGCCGGCGAGCACTCGCGCGGGGCGAGTGACCGCCTCCAGGACATCGGATCGGAGGCCAGCAAGTTCGCAATGTTCCTCCGTAATGTGTGTCCACCGTTCATCAGTCAGCCGGATTGGAATCCCGTTCTTGGAGATGACAGTGGCGATCATTGCGCTTCACACATCCTACCCGACCGATCCCGGAAGAACTAGTGCGGCGACACGTCGTCTTGGGTATTCGGCGATGTTCGGAAGTGCCACGGCCTGAACCCTCCATTTGCCAAAGCCCGGTAGGTCCCACTCCTCCGTTCCCTCCGCAATGTCGTTTGTGACGAGACACGAGTAGGCGACCGAGTCCCTCGGAACTGATTTGTCTTGCGGGATGAAGACGCTAAAGCCGCTTGCCGCGCGAACATAGTCAACTCTCAATTTTGGCGCGACGGGAGGGAGTCCCAGATCTAGCTCCGCTGTCTGGCTTGCCTTCAGTTCGGCTGGCTTGAATTTCTCGCTGAGGAAAACTACTGCGCATGGCTCTTTGCTCAATTGTGACACACGAATGAGAACGGCTTCGCTAGAGGTTGCGTATAGGTCACGAAGTTCGCGGACCGCCTGTAAGGATGTTCCTCGGGGGGCAAGGTCTACGGCGAAGGAGACGTGCGGCATCAGGAGCTCGGCAGCTCCCATGTCACAGAGCCATTCGAGTTGCAAATACTCTGCGTCTTGGGACTGCTGTTTTCGTCGATGGCGGGAGGTCTCGTACGCGTCGGGGAAGAATGTGTGCGCAATCTCGTGGCAAACTGAGAAGTTGATCCTAGTGTTGTGTCCCTGAGATTTGT
>PLTX01000070.1 GCA_003164675.1 Verrucomicrobiota bacterium
GTGATCATCACCGAGATCGACCCCATCTGCGCGCTGCAGGCGGCGATGGACGGCTACCAGGTGGCCACCTTGGATGACGTGCTGGCCACGGCGGACATCTTCGTCACCGCCACCGGGAACCGCGACGTCATCACCGCGGAGCAGATGAGCCGGATGAAGCACCAGGCGATCGTGGGCAATATCGGCCACTTCGACAACGAGATCGACATGGCGGGCCTGGCGCGGTGGCCGGGGGTGCGCCGCATCAACATCAAGCCGCAGGTCGATGAGTGGATGTTCGACGACGGGCACGGCGTCATCATGCTGTCCGAGGGGCGCCTGCTGAACCTGGGCAACGCCACCGGGCATCCCAGCTTCGTCATGTCGAACAGCTTTACCAATCAGTGCCTCGCGCAGTTGGATTTGTGGAAAAACAGGGACACGAACAAGGTTGGCGTTTACCGTCTCCCGAAAAAGCTCGACGAAGAAGTTGCCCGCCTGCACCTGGACAAGATCGGCGTCAAGCTCACGAAGCTCACGAAGAAACAGGCCGATTATCTGGGCGTGCCGGTCGAAGGACCCTACAAGCCGGAACACTACCGGTATTGAACCGATCAAGGTTCGCTTGTTCGCGAAGGGTGGTCGTCGTTCTTGGGTTTGCCGCGCACGGTAGTCGCGTGAACTCTTGCGCAACACTTCACGACCATCACCGTCTATTCCAAACCCGATTGCCATTTGTGCGACCTCGCCAAGGACGTCGTCGAGCGTTGTCGGAAGAAGGTCGATTTTGCGCTGGAGGTTGTCGACATTTCGCAAAATCCAGAGCCATTCGAACAGTATCGCAACGATATCACGGTCATCCTGCTTGACGGCAAGGAGATTGCCCGCCATTTTGTGCGGGAACGCAAGTTGCTGGAACTGTTGCAGTAAGCAAACATACGAACCGAGGGAACATTGCCCATGAACAAAAAATATGCCGCCGTCTTTGCTCTCGCAGCCGCACTCGTCATAGGAAGCCTATTTATGGCCCAGGCGCAAACTCAGGTCAAACCCACGCCTTCCGACTCACGTATCGACAAGATCATCGAGCAGAACGATCAGATCCTGAAGAATCAGGAACTGATCATGAAAGACCTCAGCGATCTCAAAGAAGGCATACTCCAGTTGCGCCGCCGCTCAAGCTGATGCGCGGGCGGCAGACGACGATATAGTTGGCGCCCGCGTGGAGAAGCTCGATGATTCGCGGCCTGACACGCGTGAACAACCGGCTACCCACCTTGAACACGTCCACCACGTCCCGCGTGACTTAAACCAGAGCAGCCGCTTCCTGAAAGCTGTCGACGTCCAGTGTCACGATATGCTTTGATTTCATCCACCCCGCATGGTAGGGAAAACTTCGTGACCGCACAAGCGCAACCACGGCGAGAAACGGCTCCGTTGACGGTGTTTTCTCCCGCGAAAATCAATTTGTATCTGCGCATCCTTGGAAAACGACCGGATGGCTATCACGAGCTCGAGACGTTGATGCTGCCTCTCAGTTTCGGCGACGAGATCACGTTGCGGCCCAATGCGTACGGCCTGACACTCGAGTGCGATAACCCAAGCCTGCCGACGGATGATTCGAATCTGGCGTTGCGCGCGGCAAAACGCTTGGCGGAGCGATCCGGCGTGAAGCGGGGAGCGAAGATCGCCTTGACGAAACGCACGCCACTGGCGGCCGGGCTCGGCGGCGGCAGCAGTAACGCCGCAGCCGTGTTGCTCGGTCTCAAGCAATTGTGGGGACTGCAAACTGACGACTCGATCCTTCACAAACTGGCCGCTGGCATGGGGTCGGACATTAATTTCTTCATGGCGGGTGGAGCCGCGCTGTGCCGCGGTCGTGGCGAACAAATCGAGGCGATCCCCTGCAACCTTTCGGCGTCGGTCTTGCTGGTCAATCCGGGGTTCGGCATCTCGACCAAATGGGCTTATGAAACCTGGGCCAAAGCGGCGGCTGTGTCACGGTTGACAGCGTCGCCGTCACAAGTTAGTCTGCTGCTGCGCGCCTTGGCGGAGGACGACCTGACCGGGGTTTCAGGATGCCTCTTTAACTCGTTGGAGGCGCCGTCGATCCGCAAGTTCCCCGTATTGGAATTGATCAAGAACGCGATGCGCGACAACGGGGCCAGGGGCGCGCTCATGAGCGGCAGTGGCGCCACGGTTTTCGGTTTGTTCGCCGACCCGAAAACTGCGGAAAGATCAGCTCAAAGAGTCCGTGAACAATTTGGGCCAAGCATGTGGACAAAGGTGACGCGGTTCGCATCCCCGCGCAATCGTTAGCCGCAGGCCCCTGACAAGCGTCGGTCGGTCTGCCCGGTAGTGTAATTGGTAACACAGCGGCCTTTGGAGCCGTATTTCCTGGTTCGAGTCCAGGCCGGGCAGCCAATTCTCACCTGACCGCCTCCTTCCTCTAATGGCATGTCGAGTGCTTCCATGGTTCTTGAGCTTGGAGTGCTCGTAAGCATGGCCAGTATTTCAGAAGAAGAAATCCAGCAGTTGCTCCGAACCGTGGAGATGTTCGAAGCGATTACGGAATCCCAACCCGAGGATTATCAATCCTGGGAGATTCTGAAGGAGGCGTACACCAAGCTGGGCCGCGGCGACGAGAGCCTCCTCGCCTCCAAGAAGCTGGCAAAAGCCCACATCTCTCTCGGCCAGATTTCCCAGGCAATCCTCGAGTACGAGGGCATCCTTCAAGAGCACCCGAACGATCCCGAGGTTCTCAAAGCCCTGACGGAAATCGAGGCGAAGACTTCCCAACTGGCCGCGAATCGACAACCCTCTGGGGCGCCGTCACTGCGTGAGGACTCCAAGCCAACACCACTTGCCCCGGCGCTGGCCACCGGGACAGCGGCGCCCCCCTCTTCTCCTCCGCCACCGCAAACACACGAAGACGGCAACAAGGCGCTGATTGATGCGTTGATCGCGGAGAAGCTGCTCACGCCACAAGCGGTCGAGCCGCTGATGAAACGCCTCACATCAGGTCCCGCCAACTCCGGCGAGAGTCCAACGCCGTTCGTGCTCGCACAGTTGCTGATCGAAGAGCAACTGGTGAAGCTGGAAGATCTCCTGACGGTACTGGTCGACCGTAGTGGCCTGCCGTACCTGCCGTTGTCGACCTACGACGTGGATCGCGACGCCGTCTGCCTGCTGCCGCGGGACATCTGCTTCGAAAAGTGCATCGTCCCGTTCGACTTGATCAGCCGCTCGGTGCTGATCGCCACGGCCAACCCGTTCGACACCGCGGGGCGCAGTCAGGCGGAGGTCATGTTGGCCTACAACGTGTTCTGGTACGTGACCTCGCCCGAGGAAATCCACACGGCACTGCGGCGCGCTCATGGGCTCGATTCCAAACATCCCGCCGGCGCCCGCGTTCCTGGTAAATCATGAAATCATTCGGAGAAAGAATCGCCGACGCACTGCTGGCGGATGGGTTGCTTACCGAAGAGCAACTCAATGAAGCCCTTGATTTCCAGAAGAAACAGGGCGGACGGCTGCTGAAGTTGCTGCTCGAAAAGCAACTCGTCACCGAGCAGGACATGATGGTCAGCATGGGCCGCTGTCTCGGCGCGCACCCCGTCACGCTCGCCAAGATGCGCGTTCCCCAGGAAGTGATCGACCTCATCCCGAAGGATCTTGGCCAAACCTACAAGATGGTCGCCGTCGCCCGGCTGGGACGGAAGCTGTTCGTGGCCATGGCCGACCCGTTGAATGTGCTCGCATTGGACGACCTGCGCCGTGTCCGGCCGACCACACAAATCATCCCGTTGATCAGCACCGAGAAAGCGGTCACCGATTTCCTCAACAACGCGCAGACTCAAGCCGCCGGCGGCATCGACGCGATCCTCAAAGATGTTGATGTCTCCGACGTTGAATTGGCGAAGGACAAACAGGACGAAATTAACCTCGACCAACTCGTGGACAGCAGCGAGGAAGGCCCGGTAATCAAGCTGGTCAACCTCATGCTCGTCCAAGCCATCAAAGACCGGGCCAGCGACATTCACATCGAACCATTCGAGAAACAACTTCGTCTCCGCTACCGCGTGGATGGCATGCTGTATGACTCGACGGCACCGCCCAAGGGATTACAGTCCGCCATCGCGTCACGCATCAAGATCATGGCGAATCTCGACATTGCCGAGCGCCGTCTCCCGCAAGATGGCCGGTTCCGCATCAAACTGGCCGGGCGGGAAGTCGATTTGCGCGTCTCCGTACTGCCGACCGTCCACGGCGAGAAGATCGTCATGCGCGTGCTCGATAAAGGCACCCTCAGCCTCAACCTGGATGGCCTGGGTCTCCCCCCCGACAATCTGGAAAAATTCAAGAACGCCATCGACGCGCCGCACGGGATGATCTTGATGACAGGCCCTACCGGCTCGGGAAAAACGTCCACCCTGTATGCGGTGCTGACGCAGTTGAACACCAGCGACGTGAACATCGTCACCATCGAGGACCCGGTTGAATACCAAATGGTCGGTGTCAACCAGGTGCAGGTAAAGCCCGAGATCGGACTGACGTTTGCCAGCGGACTGCGTTCGATCCTGCGTCAGGATCCGGATATCGTCATGGTTGGCGAAATCCGCGACTCGGAGACTGCCGACATCGCGGTGAAGGCCGCGCTGACGGGGCACCTGGTATTGTCCACCTTGCATACCAACGATTCGCCCGGTGCCATCGCCCGGCTTGTGGACATGGGAATCGAGCCGTTTCTCGTCAGTTCTTCCCTGCTCATGGTGTGCGCCCAACGTCTGCTCCGTAAGATTTGCCCGCATTGTAAGGAGGCCTTCAAAGTCCCGACGGACGTGACTTCCCGGCTCGGCCTCACCAACGAGGACGTTTCATCCAACATCTATTACCGCGGCCGCGGCTGTTCACGCTGCAAAGAAAGCGGTTTCCTGGGACGTCTGGCGATCTTGGAGGTTCTCTCTGTTACCAATGCGCTCCGCGAGCAAATCTTGCACGACACCAGCTCCAAGGTCATCAAGGACCTGGCGTTGAAAGAGGGCCTGAAGACGCTTCGCTTGGCGGGACTCGAAAAGGCCAAAGCGGGCCTTACATCCTTGGAGGAAGTGCTCCGGGTTTCGGGCAGCGAGGTCTAGAAACCATGCGCCGCGTCCTTCCTCGCCGTCCATCCCGTCGCAAACCTGAGATTTTGGCGTCTCCGATAACAGGATTGTGCTTTTCTGCCCGAAAAGTTGGCCGTGGCATACCGGATGCTCAGTAACCCGACGAAAGACGTTTGGGAAACAAACAGGGATTAGCCAACATGAGATTGCCGTTTTTTCGCAGCTCGAAGGTCGAAACTACCAAGGTAACCGTGGCCGCCCCGTCGCGTTCTTCGACGCCACGCTTTACGCCGCCGCTCCCCAATCCCCCACCCACCTCGACATCACGTACGAACCTTCATTTGGCCGAGACGCAATTGATGAGTCATCCAATGAATGGGACAAAAGCAGCTCCGGAGTCGCCGACCAGCCCCAATGCTGAGTGTCGACCTGCAGCTTCGACAAACGGTCAGACGATTGCCGTGTCGCTGAGCTCCATTTCTCAACAATTACCCGAAAATTTCCTTGCCACGGTGGGCACGGAGAATATCCGTCGCGTTGTTGTAAATATACCCGCTGACTGGGTGTTACCGCAGTTGGCGAGAGGCCGCATTACCATCACGTTGGCTGACCTGATGCCGCTGCTGCCCGAGGACATCCAGCGCCGGCCGCTTCCTGCGGGCAACAGCCAACATGCCATCGTGCTGCCCCTGGCGGACATCGTGAGCGCGCTGCCGGTTGACCTGTTGCAGCTTCAGAACCAGACCGAGGTTAACCTCGACACTCCCGAATTTGCGCAATTTCCAAATCTCATCGACGATATCGCCGACAAAACTGCCGCTGAGGAGAAGCCCGCCGTTCAAGAATCCGCCACTCTCGAGGAGTTGCAGACTCCCACGCCAGAAGTCAGTGCAGGGTCAGCGGAAGAGACGCTTGTGCCCGAGGCGCCGGCTCCCGCCCCTGTCGAGGAAGAGCAACCGGCACCGCGCGCTTTGGCCGGGAACATGGCCAGGCCCATTCCTGCCGCCAACGAACCTCCGGCGCAACCCGCGTCCGACGGCATCGAGGCGATCACCGTCAGTTTGCGCAGCCTCGTCGCGGTCATGCCGGACCAATATTTCATCTGCCCGCGCACCGACCTGTGGCGACGCATCGATCTGGACACGCGGATCGCGCTCCCGTCTGACCTGATCGTGCCGCAATTGAAGATTGCGCGTGTACGTCTTCCGTTGGCGGTTGCCGTCGGCCTGATACCGCACTCGATCCTCGCTTCGCCGCTACCGTCCATCTCCGATGAAACCATCCCCATTGCGTTGCAGGAGATCGTACCACAATTGCCGCTGAATCTTTTCGCCAGTCAAACGAAACAGTCGGATCTCCACGAGATCGATTTCAGCGACAATGAGATCCCGACTCCCTTCGCCGAGAAGAACTTCACGCCGGCGACCGTCGAAATCCGCGGTCCCGAGTCCGTGCAACTGCCGCCCCCTCCAGCTCCCGTCCAACCAGAACGGCCGGTGGAGACTGTCGAAGTTTCTTCCGACGCGCTGGAAGACGAGGCGGTATCGATCTTCGCGGAGAAACCGGCCGCCGCCGAGCCGGAAGCCACAGAAACTTCCTGGACCCGCGAGCCGGTGGTTGAGCCACCATCCGCCACTGTGGAAGCGAACGTCGAATCGCCGACATCGGTGGAACCGACAACCGTCGAACCCGTTGCCGAGGCCGCTCCATCTCTCGCCGAGGTGACGGAAGAGCCGGTATTCACCGAAGCTCCAAAGGCGGTCGAAACAACCGCGACTGCCGAGCAGCCCGTGGTCGAGCAGGCATCCCCCGAGCCGATTGCCGAAGCCGTTTCGCCGGCACCAACGGTAACGGAACCGGCCACACAAGCTGAACCAGAATTGACGGAAGCTGCCCCGGAAACTGCCGAGACGCAGCGGACGATCGAGCAGGCTGTGGCGCCGCCCCAGCCGCCCGAGGTTGCCCCAGTCGAGGAGTCTGTCACGCCTCCGGCCGAGACAACGACGACGGAATCTGGGCAGGAAGTCCAGGTTCCCGAGCCAGCGACGCCCGCGTCGACAGTCGGGTCGACTCCCGCTCAAGTCCTCGCGAACCTCAACCGCTGGAGCATTGCGGACCTTGCGCGGATCGAAGAGATCGGTCCCGTTCTCGCCCAGCGAATCATCGAATTTCGCAATACGCACGGCGGATTCAAGTCCATCGAGGAATTGCACCAGATCCCCGGTGTCGGTCGCCGGCTGTTTCGGACGCTGGCCAGTCCGTCGCGCCGTGGACTCAATCGTCTGTTCGGCATCGAGCACAACGAAGAGCTTACGCTGCAGGAAATCGTGCGGCTCACGAGCCAACTCAAGGGCGTGGCCGGCTGCATTCTCGCCATGTCCGATGGCGTGTTCCTGACCGGTGAACTGCCGGCGCACCTGGATCGCGAAACGATCAGCGTGTTCGCCCCCCAATTGTTCCGCAAGGTTGGGCGCTACATGAAAGAACTGCGCGCCGGAGAAGTCACACGGTTGTCCGTGTTCACCGACCAGCAACCGATCAGCATTCTACGCGCGGGCGATATCTTCCTCATCGTCCTGCACGATAACCGTCACTTCAGCAAAGCGTTGCTGCGCCGCTGCGAGCGAATCAGCCAGGAATTGTCCCGGCTGTGCCGTCAGCGGACCGTCGAGTAAGGGAGCCACATCATGTCGATCATCAACTACGTCAACAAGGAAATCCAATTCAAGATCGTCTACTACGGTCCCGCCTTGTGCGGCAAGACGACCAACCTGACCTACATCCACAGTCAGGTGGCGGAAGCGCACAAAGGTGAGCTGGTGTCGCTGGCCACCGCGGCGGACCGCACGCTGTTCTTCGACTTCCTGCCGCTGAACGCGGTCGTCGTCAAGGGGTTCAAGACGAAATTCCAACTCTACACGGTGCCTGGCCAGGTCATTTACAATGCCACGCGCCAACTCGTGCTGCGCAGCGTGGACGGCATCGTGTTCGTCGCCGATTCGCAGTGGGACAAAATGGAAGAGAACATCGAGAGTTTCAAGAACCTCGAAGAAAACCTTGTTCGCCAGAGCACGAGCCTCGATCAGATTCCGTACGTGCTCCAGTACAACAAGCGCGACCTGTCGAATCCCGCGCCCGTGCATTACCTTGATTTCATCCTGAACAACCGCAACGTGCGCGTGCCGAGCTTCGTGGGCATCGCCACCACGGGCCAGGGCGTATTCGCCACGCTCAACGCCATCTCGCGGCTCTTGCTGCAGAAGTTCGCGCGTGAGAACGAAATCGCGTCCGCCAAACAGCAGGCATCGCAGCCCGCATACGCGCCGGCATCGACCGCGCTGTCGGGGATTGCGGCCGCCGCGGCGCGCCGTTGAACCACGCGACCAACGCCATCAGATCGTAGGCGACAGATATGCAGGCACTGGCAATTCTGACGGTTGAATCGGCCGAGCGCCTCCTCAAAGCGCTCGAAGAATACCTCGACCATTCCGAGGCGTCTTATGCGCTGATCATCGATCGGGGCGGCGCCATCCTCAGCCAACTCGGGGAGATTCCTCCGTCGGTGGACGTGACAACTCTTTCAGCGCTGGCGGCTGGAAGCTTTGCGGCGACACGCGAGCTGGCCTTGCGTGTGGGAGAAGCCGAGTTCTCCGCATTGCACCAGCAGGGCAAGAATTCCCAGATTCTCATTTGCTCCATCCAGGATGAAGCAATGTTGCTGACCGTCTTCGGCCCGAAGACGACGCTGGGGCTGGTGCGTTTCTATTCGGCCAGGGCGGTGAAACAAATCACCACCGTGTTGGAGCGGGCGCGGGGCGAGTCTCGGATCCCCATCGATCTCGGCCACGAAGTCACCAGCGGCCTCCAAGACGTGTTCCACGAGCCCACACCACGCTCGTAGCTGCGAGAAACGTAAGTCCACGTTTCGGCCTCGATTTCGCTTCCCTGTCCGGCCCGATACACTTCGTGGGTTACGGTCTAAGTCTCTGACGTTCAGTACGATCCTATTCAGCGCCCGTGTCCTGACCGCGCCGCTTGGGCTCATCGCACGCATCCAGAATTGCGGGGGCGATTACGTGCCGCACCTGCGACATCCCATCTCCATAATCACCGAAGGATTTCTCTTGGGAAACTGACGAGGTGAAACGTGTGTGGTAGCAGTCCGCTAAGAAAACAGTGTGGCGGCGCCTTTTACCCCGAATCCTTTTCGGGGCTATGAAGCGCTGAGTCAGTTGGGTTGTTCACATATTCGGCGGCTCGTTCACCCCGAAAACCAGCTTGGTCTTCGGAGCAGGGAGCTGCGGCGACAACGAGATGCTTAGCCGTACGAACCCACCGCTGATCTTGATTCGGGAAACCTCTTGCGAACAATCGACGGCCGGGCGGATCGTACGGACTTACTTGGTCAGCCGCGAAAGGATCTTGGCGGCGATCGTCTGGAACAGATCATTGAGGTCCGCCGCGCTGGAACCGACCGCCACGTCGCCAGACGGCTGTGCGCTGTTGTAGTAGGGGCTATTCGTGGTGTTGGCGAGCGCATTGAGGAACGCAATGTTCGGTGAGGAACGTGTTGGACATTCCACGTAGCCGCTGCTAAATGCGATGGCGTAAACTACGTTACTCTCGGACCGCGCCAGGTACGCCACTGCTCGCGCGCGGGCTTCCGCCTCGGCGTACATATCACCGCATCGGTCGCTGGTGTTGACCGAGCCGCTCAGACCGGCAATCGTCCCGGGCACGGTGCACCCGGAACTGTTTGTGGTGCATAGCCCGTTTGTAGAGTATAGTGACTTGTCGGGCGCCATGTCCCGCCCTCCGCAGTTGAACCCCGGCCAATACCAGGTATTTGCCAGGCCGTCCGTGAAGAACACAATTACCTTGACGACATTCTCGCCCGCCGTGATGGGGGTGTTCTGGTTTTGTACGAGCCCATTGGTCAGACCTCGCTCCGAACAGGTCCAGTCAATACCTTTCAAACTCCCAACGGCGGTGTTAATGGTCGATTTGAAGGGATGGGTCATGGGAACCGGGGTTGTTGCCCCATCCGAGAAGGTCACCATGGCCACTTGATCGTGAGTATCATCAAACTGATTCACAAAGTTAGGGACCGCCGTCTTCAGGCCGTTAATTCCGCCATCACCCGCCGGCGGCGGTGCCATCGATCCAGAAACATCCAAGACTAACGACATGATGAGATTGGCGCGCGTGGCTTCAGCGGACTCGCCCACACTCAGTGTGCTCCAATTGGCGCCGCCGATGGCGGGCAGGACTCGAATGAAGAAGGTATTGATGCTGACGGTCGCGTTCACGTCGAGCACGGTGTTGCCGTTTACCGAGCCGAAATTGATGGTAAGCTTTGGGGGGCTGACGTCGCGGCCCGAGGTGCCGTAATTAGCCGCAAACGCATTGCTGGCGACCAGACCGGCCTGTGTCGTGCCCTGAGAAAAATTGCGCACTCCAGCAAGGCACGCTGCATCCACGCCCTTGGAAAGCTTGGCCCGAGTGATATAGGCAAATCCGAGGTCAACCCCCAGACCAACGAACGCAAGTAGTATCACGGCAAAGAGCATGAACATTATGAGCGTCTGTCCGTCCTCTCGTTGCACGATGCGGCGCGTTTGCTTTCTCATAGAAACACCCTGTGGATTCATATACGACTAGAAGTAGGCGACGTCGTAGAACTGGTTGGTGACCGAAAAGCCCCTCAGGCCCCCAACGAGAATGCTGCCAAGGGAGGTCACTGGCTTGAAATTGTAGTACACTTCCGCCACATACGTCGTCTGATTGCTTTGCGGAATCGTTCCCTGCGCGCCCACCAGGAACGGCATTGTGACGCCAGAACCGGCTGCGCCGGTTCCGGTAGCGTTCAATATTCCAATCTTGCTGAGTTGCGTCAGCTTGCCCTTCGTGACCTGGTTCGTGATTCGAAACGTGCCGTTGCTATTTAACACGGCCGAAATAATGATCTGACCGTTGGAGCTGATATTAAGCGGATTCTCTCCTGCAATCACGGCGGAGATGGCGTTCGAAATCGTGGCGTCCGTGGTGTCGCCAAACCCTCGGGCCGCTTCGTTGGCGCCTTCGCGAGACAGGTTGATGAGCACTTGCCGCATGGAAATGGCGCGGCAAAAATCAATCATGCCGAATAGCAGGAACAACAGGATAAACCCGACGAACATGAACTCGACCAGTGCCTGGCCGGATTCTTCTCCGCTCTTGAACATCCATCGGCTGACCATTTTCATCGCTGTCTCTCAGTACGTCTGGCCCGGATCGAACGGCTCGTTCATGAAACTCGTGCTGACCGTGAAGGAGTAGGTGTTGTTCGGAAAAAAGCGCCCGATCATCGGCGTGATCAGCTTGAGATTGTCCGTAACCGACACGACAACCGTCTGGCGGGGTCCACCGGCGTAGTTGGTCACGCCCCCGCTGGTGACGGAAATATTGGAAATGTTCATGCCCAACGAGGCCTGGTTGATCACGTTGATGATCGACTGGACGCGCGCTACGGCGTTGCCGCTCTTGTCCGTCTGATGTTGGCCCGTCACGGCGTATCGACCCGCCTCTCGCACCGCGTACTGCAACGTCTCTTCCGTGAAGAACAAGCGCCCAAAATCCATAATCCCAAACATAAGCACAAAAAACAACGGCGCCACCAGTGCAAACTCAACCATCGCCTCTCCGCTACGGGCACGAATTGCTCTGCCGAGCTTGACGGCCTTAATCGTTAGCAGTTTCACGTCTGTCTCCCCCAAGATACTGCAACTTTTCTGAGACTCTTACGCACACTAGCACGTTTGTTACCGTTGTCCACCGTGGATTTTGTGCATTTTTCGTGCCGGTTCACCTTGATACCGAGAGACTTGCCTCCTCCGGCAAGTCCCACCATCCTGCATGCCAAGACCTGGCTGGGAAAGCCGTCGATACTACTGCTCCCGTCCCAACGACTTGCCCCTTTCCGAGAGCCGCTCCTCTGTCCAGCCGATCAACAGATGTGTCCGAATATTGTAAACTCCGCTGAACAACTCGCGTGTTGCAAACCCGCAAAAACACCTTCCATTCTAGCGAAACTTTCTCAGTTCGTCACCGCTTCAACCACCGGCACCGATGCACCTGTTTCCCCGCCGCCACAAACTCTTTCTCGAAGTCAGTCTGCGCTTCCGGCGGCAAGACGACGGGTTCCGTTTCGGCAAACCGCCCACTTCGTTCGAACGCTCGCTGAATCCACTCGAAGTATTCCTCGTGGTCGGTGGCGCAATTGACCGCACTGTCGGGTGTCATCGTGCGCTGCGCGTCGACCAGGAAGTCCGGCGAAATGAGCCGACGCGCCTGATGTCGCCGCTTCGGCCAGGGATCAGGGAACAGAATATGGTAGGTCGAAACCGACTCATCGGGGATGAGCTTCGACACCAGGTACATCGCTTCCAAGCGAACGAGCCGCACGTTGTTCAAGCCGCCTCGCGCCGCCTTTCGATCCACTCGACGCACCCGACGAAGCAGCCGCTCCACTCCCAGGAAATTTCGCGTTGGATACGTCCGCGCCGCCCAGAGCAGGAACGAACCCTTGCCACAACCCAGGTCGATCTCGATGGGCTGGCTACGCTCAAAGACCGCCTGCCAATCGAGTGGTTCAAACCAACTGGCTGCCTTGTAAATGACCGACGGGCTGGCATTGCCCCGGACGGGGCTGCTTGACGACGCGGGCTCTGCTGCGCCGAAAGTTTGGCCCGTGGGTTCCATCACGACCTCAGTTTATTGGCCGAACGCCCGCGTGACAAGCGGCTCGTTTTCCCTCGATGGACCCGAAGCGATCCGCTCAGGTCGCCCGCCCATTCTCCAAAATCGGGTAGGCCACGGCGGTGAGATGCGAATTGATCGACTTCAGATTGGTCAACACATCCAGGTGAATCGCGCTCGTCTCGAATGATTCTTTGAGTCCCTCGCGCAGGCGCCGGAAGTGACGGTTGCGCAGCTCGCGCTCCAGTTCGTTGATATGTTGCTTGTGCCGTAGCAACTGCTCCGCGAGGTTCTTGTCCTGGCTCGCAAATGCCGAGACGGCAATTTCGAAATTCCCCAGCACTTTCTGGAAGTAGCCATCCAGCTCCCCCCACCCTTCCTTCGAGAAATCGACCTGCAACGTGATCTTTTTTTGGGCCAATTCAACCAGGTTCTTGTCGATGATGTCGCCGATGTTCTCCAGTTCGGTCGCAAACGTGAGCAAGGCGATTTCGCGGCGCGAATCCTCGGTGTTCAGTGCCTGCTCGGAAATCCGCGTGACGTAGGCTTTGATCTCATTGTTGAGCGAGTCAACCTTGTCATCCTCTTTGCGGACCTCCTCGCAAAGCGCCTCACTTCCCTCTTGGAAACAGCGATAGGCACTCCGCAACATTTCCCGCACGATGTCCGCCATGTGCAAAATCTCACGCGTCGCCTGCCCCAACGCGAGCGGCGGGCTTTCCAGCGCCGTCAGGTCGAGATAACGAGCCCCGGCTTTGTCCTCGGTGGCGGTCCCCGCCGGGATCACCCTCTCCAGGACGCTCGAAAGCAGGGGCACGAGTGGCAGGAATACCAGCGCGAGACCGACGTTAAACGCCGTGTGGAAATTGGCGATCAATTGCGTGTCGTGCGTCTCTCCGGCCAGGCTGAACGGCTCCAGCAATCGAATGACTTCCGGCAGCAAACACACGATGACCGCCGTGCCGGCCAACTTCACGAATAGAATCCCCACAGCCACGCGCCGCGTATCCACCTGGGCAAGCCCGGCAAGAAGAGAGGTGACGCCAATGCCAATGTTGGCCCCAATGACGATCGCCAACGCGGCTTCGAGATGAATCACCTGTTGCGAGCACAGCGCGATTCCGATGCCGATGGTCGTGGTGGAACTTTGCGTGGCCACTTGTAGAAGGATTCCGAGCAACACCAGCCAGAGCGAATGGTTTTCCAGCACCCGGATCAATTCGAGCACGTCTGCGTTGTTCCTTATCGGAGCCACCGCCATGGAAAGCACCTGAATCGCCAGCAACAGGAACCCAATGCCGAACAAGACCTGCCCCGCCCCCAAAACATTCTGCCGTTTGCTGAACAGGTAGAGCGGAACCCCGATGGCGATAAAAATGGCGTTGTACAGGTAGAACTTAAACGCCAGGAGCTGCACCGTGATCGTAAACCCCACGTTCGCGCCCAGCATCAATGCCAAAATCTGCCGCAAGGTGGCGTAGCCGCCGTTGATCGCGTCCACCGACAGCAACGCCATGGCTGTGCTGCTCGGGGCCAGGATGGAAATGAGAAAGCCAGCCAACATCGCGCGAACACTTCCCTTGGTGGATGTCTGGACGAGCTTGCGAAACCTGGCGCCAAAGACCCGATCCGTGCCCTTGCGCAAACTGCGGATGCCGAACAGCATCAACGCAATTCCCGCGAGGAAATTGAAGTAGCTCAGCAAATCCTGTTGCCTCCTCCGTCGCGCCGGCCAAGTGAGGTAAATCTGGTGGCTAGGGTCAGAATCGAACTGACGACACCTGCATTTTCAGTGCAGTGCTCTACCAACTGAGCTACCTAGCCACCGGAAATTTTCTGGCGCGAAGCGGCCTTTATGTCTATCGCACACGCGAAGGAGTGTCAAGGTCGCGGGTCAGCCTGTCCCAGCCAACTGCCCGCTGTCACAGTGCCGCTTGGTCAAGCTGGCGCAAACCGCCAGGATCGACGCCCGATTCAAGGATGGCGTGCTGCAGGTGACGCTGCCCAAGATCGAGGAAGCCAGGCCGAAGCAGATCGAAGTCAAGGTCGGCTAACGCCCAACCGGCATTACACGCTGGGGCTGGGCCCGTTTACGGGCTCAGCCTTCGTGCTTTCGGCGGACGGACGGAGCAAGGCTGACACTTCTTGTTGCACTTGCGCGAGTTGATCCAATCGCAGTTTCGGATCAGGAATGGTGAACGATTCACCCGTTCGGGCGTGCTCGTAAACGAGTAACTCCGCGCCGCTGTCTTCATGCACCGTGTCGCGGTGCTTCAAAATGCGTTTCCGCTCCAGCATCACCGCCAGAATATACCGGGCCGACGCGTGCGAAGGATCGGTGGATTCGACCAGCTTCCTCAGCAGCGTCTCCGCGGTCTCCTTCTGAATCGCTTCGGGCGGAGGCGGCGGGGGCAATTTGTATTCTCCCTGCCAGTACGAAATGACACCGTCCCGCGCCGCGCTCGCAAAACACGTGGCGCACAAATCACGCCGCGCGTACCCCGACGTGCTCATGTTGAGCAGCGTGTGGTACGCCTCTTTGTCCGCGAACGCCCGTTGACAGGCGGTGCACGCGTCCGCGCGAGATTGGATGTCCCATTCAGTCATTTTTGTTGCGAAATCTGCCCATGATTATAAGATGCACTGAACTGTTTGTCACGTTTCGGATGGATTTCTTGATGAGGAGGGGATTTTTTTATTTCGCGTTGCTCGCCGCGCTCACCTCGGGCTGCGGCCGCACAACCACAGGCGAACACGAGTTTGCCCGGGGCCTCGCCGAATACAAAGATGGCAAGTACGACAAGGCAGCGGTCGACTTCGAGCGCGCGCTTTCATCAATGCGAACCAACGCGCTCGCGCTCAATTTTCTCGGCGTGTGCCGCCTCCAACAGGGCGAGACCGACGCCGGGCTGAGAGACCTTCAGAACGCGGTGCGCCTCGACCCCACTTACATCCCCGCGCGCTACAATCTCGCCTTGGCGCAGCTCGAGCGGGGACAAGGGCCGGACGCCGTGGCCAATCTTCGACAGGTCGTCCAGAGCAGTGCCGCCCCGGCCGATTCGTACTACCAACTCGGTCTGGCCTACATGCGCGTCTCCGCGTGGGCTCAGGCGGAGGAAGCCTTGAAACATCATCTGCAGGGCAACCCGAATCCTGCCGCGACACTCAACTGCCTCGGCATCGTCGCCGCCCGCAAACGCGATTTCGTCGCGGCCAAACATTGGTTCGAGCAGTGCATCGCCGCCGAACCGGGATTCGCCACCGCCTATCTGAACCTTGCCAACGTCGAAAACCAGCAACTCGGCCTGAAGAAGGAAGCGCTCGCGCATTACGAGACCTATATCGACCTGTTTTCCAAGACCCAACCGCGCGAGGACGTTCGCGTCGCCATGCTTCAGGTCCGTCAGGAATTGGCCACGACCAAGAAACAAGCCGCGCGCGCACCCGAACCAACGCCAGCACCAACTCCAGCCCCGCCAGCGCCCAAACCAGTCACGCCGCCGCCGCCAGTCGCCGCACCCAAACCGGCTCCGCCGGCTCCGGCAATGATTGTCACCGCGACCGTGGTTTCCGCAACACCGCCCGCGCCCCCGCCGCCCCCGCCGCCGGTCAGGAAAGTGCGCACCTCCATTGCCGCTCGGTCGCTGAAGCCGGGAAATCGAAGCAAAGCGCTGGTTCTTTTCAACAACGCCTTCAGTTTGCAACGCCAGGACAAGGTCGCCGATGCGATCTCCGAGTACACAAAAGCCGTCGCCACCGATCCGTCGTTTCCCAAGGCCTATTACAACCTGGCCATCGCCTACGGCAGCATCGGCCAGACGGAGCGCGCCATGGACAACTACGAACTTGCGCTCATGGCTGATCCCAATTACGTGGACGCCCGATTCAACTACGCCCTCTTGCTGCAATCGCAAGGGTTCACGGACGATGCCATCGCGCAATACAAGAAGATCCTCGCCGCGAATCCGGATGACGCTTCCACGCACCTGTCGCTCGGTGGCCTGTATGCCCGCGACCGCGCCACCTACGCCGAAGCCCGCGACCACTATCAATCATTTCTGAAACTGGCCCCGAACTCACCCCTCGCCCGCGACATCCGCCGCTGGCTCGACCAAAATCCGTAACCGCCATTCGTTGTAGCCGCGGAGCCGACTCTGCGAGACCCGAGCCGTTCTTGCCTGGCTCGGAATCTCATTCGCGGGTCCTCGCCCACCCTCTCCGAGCCAGTTGTAGCGGCGGTCTATGACCGCCGAAACCGTCCCGATTCCCCCCCAAACCCCTTCCGGACCCCCAAAACGAAGCCATTTTTGGCAAAACGAAGCCAAGTGACAAAATGGCACACTTGGACTCCTAACACCTTGCCTCTTAAGCCAATCCAAATCCTCCAACACTCCGAAAAATTGGTAGTGGCTCAGTTTGAAATCCTGAAACAATTGGCGCTTTGAGGCATCCAATTTCTAGCTTGCGTTGTTTGGGCGTAAGTCGGACAATTTGGGAGCTTGGAGAAAAAGTCGATATGGGTCACCATTATCGAGAAGCTGCCGAAGACCATTTTGGCTGTGGCGGTACTGGTGTGCGTGTTGCGAGCGAAGGCGGGCGACCTGCCCCAGATGGTTGCAAATCTCACCAACTCCGATATATTTTGTTTAACAGGGTGGACGATTGCCCTGACCATAATTGTGCTGAGTGCGGTTGTGGTGATCGTTTACGTAAAACTCAGACCGAAAAAACAATAAGACGAGAACGAGTGAAGCAATGAAAACGAACTGGATTCTAACCGCCGTTTTGGCGTCCGGTTTTATCGTGCTATTTTACCGGCTGGTGATCCGCCCACTGTTTGCTGACTTAATCAGCCAGCGAATAGAGGCACAGGAGAGGGGGCTTGAAAAGATGGCGGAAAACGGTGAAGTGCAGCGAGATGATTTTTGCTACACATTCCTCGCCAGCGCACTGAAGATCAGGCACTCGTTGCGCGAGGTCAGTATTAGCACGTTCGTTCACTTTGTCGTGACGCACAGTAGCGAGAAGCCGGACTTTTCAGATGTGAAGCGATTCTTAACCGAATCGGAGTCCAAGGAGCCGCTTCGGAAAATATATTCAGAGCACGCCAAAGACATAGTCCTTTGGGTTGCCATAAATTCACCGGTGTATAGCTTCGTGATTTTCGTGGCGGTTGTTGTGTTCATACTGCTTCGGGTTATTGATACACAACTCGTAAAATTGCAGGCTGGCTCATTCATCGAGAACGAAGGCAGGATTCGCGCCTGCTAGTCTAGCAGCGCGATTATTTCTTCGATGCTCCACACATGATCGGCAATTCCCGCTTCCATAGCTGGCGTTACGCGAAGCGTTTGGTGGATTCGGGCGAAGTTGTAGTGCATGTAATGGATAGCGATGGAATGCTCATGGTTCTCCACCTTCTTTGAGAATCCGTTGGTCAATCGCGTGAAGCGGCGCATACTCATCCTCATTGTGAGATTCTGGCGTTCCGTGTAGCTGGTGGAGACGTGCTCAAACTGTGGACGACCTGAGATGACTGCCTTCCGCGCTCCCATACACTGCGCGGGACTATATCGGACTTCCGAGCCTTCGGGAGCCTTGCCATAAATCTTAATCAGTTGCGCGAAGTCTATCTGTGAACCAAAGGCATCCTCGACCGCGCTCAAATACGCGGCATGGCCATCCGTCGTCAATTGGACGCGATGCGCCAAGCGGCCAGCCAGATCGTGCATGAAGTGATACGCGGCTCCCGCGTCGCGTGTGCCAACAAACCAGCAGGGAACCAGTTTCGTATCTGCATCGAGTGCAACCCACGTCCAAACATCACCCCAACCTTCCGCCTTCTTTTCGGGCTTCGTGTTCTTCTCTTTTGCTCCCACAAACGACCAAATTTCATCACACTGGATGCGCTGGCATTTGAGGTTGCGGAACACACGGTCTTGATACTCAGAGCATGCCTTGCCAAGATCACCAAGCAGCTTGTCAACGGTGTTGCGCGAAACCCCCGTCATGCGGCTGATGGCACGCAGGGAATTGCCTTCGACCAGTGCGGCAACTATTCGCGTTCGCTCTTCGGTGCTCAATCTGTTCATGTGTGCATCCTGACAGAAGCTCCTTATTTGGTCAAGCATAATCGTTCAGTTTGCTATTTTGAGCAATTTCTTAGTTGACATGGTTTATGGGATTTACTACTATCGGCGGCGTACAACATGCAACAGACACCACAATATAAAACACCGGGGCAGCTAATCCAAGACCTGCTGGACAAACGCGATTGGACTCAGCGCGTTCTGGCGACCATCCTAGACGTTAATGAAACCGGCATAAACAAGATTATCGCTGGCAAGCAGCCTCTGGGCGCAGAGTTGGCGCTTGCCCTTTCCAAGATATTCAATGTCCCGGCAGAGACATTTTTGGAGCTTCAAAATTCCTATGAACTGGCGCAAGCCCGCATTCTGACGCGTGCCGATCCCGATATGGATAATCGCGCCCATCTTTTTGGCAGCCTTCCGGTGGCGGAAATGATTAAGCGTGGATGGCTCGATACAGATGACATTCGTGACTATGCGAAAGTCGAGCAGGCTCTTATCAGATTCTTCAATGCCCGGTCGGTTGAAGAAATAGAAATCTTTCCGCACGCCGCAAAAAAAACCAAGGTGGTGGGTGATGTCACCCCGGTTCAGTTAGCATGGCTGTATCGTGTCAGGGAAATCGCAAGCGAAATGCTCGTTCAGCGGTATTCACACAAAGCAGTCTTGGAGGCCACCGCAAAACTTAAACCGCTGCTCGCTTCCCCGGACGCGACGAGAAAAGTGCCGCGAATCTTGGCTGAATGCGGCATTCGCTATGTGATCGTGGAGGCACTCACCGGGTCAAACATTGATGGCGTTTGTTTCTGGTTGGATGAGGAATCGCCAGTAATCGGCATGACTCTACGTTTTGACCGGATAGACAATTTCTGGTTCGTACTGCGACATGAGCTTGAACACGTCATTCAGATACATGGACGATTTGCCGCGATGATGGATACTGAGCTTGAAGGTGAACGAGTGGAAACAGGCAGCGGAATCACAGATGAAGAGCGGGTTGCTAATGGCGCAGCGGCAGAATTTTGTGTGCCTCAGAAATCATTGCAGGGATTTATTTCCCGCAAAGCTCCGTTTTGTCGTGAGCAGGACGTAATTGGATTTGCTCGGACGTTGCAGGTTCACCCGGGCCTTGTGGCGGGACAACTGCAACACAAACTAAAACGATACGACCGTTTCCGTAACCACTTAGTTAAGATACGGTCGGCCATTGCACCGAGCGCAGTGGTAGATGGATGGGGCGATGTTGCCCCTGTCGGTATGTGATAGGAGTACTTCGATGGCAACAAAGAATCAACAGATGCAGAGTTTCATCCGGTACTACATCGATGAGACGGATAAGACTGAATTTGACATGCACGATGTAGCGCAAATGGCTGTGAAAAAGGGATGGAAGCTGCCCAAGCCGCAAAGCGCATTGGATATTTTGGCCAAACAATTCTCCGATGCGGCACGCGAAGAAACCAAGCAGGATGGCAAAACCGGCAGGCCATACCGCGTGTACCACGCCTTCAAACCGGACGGCAACGGCCAAGGAACGCTCTGGTTTGATATTGATGATAGCAAGGTGCCGCGCAAAAACATGCACAAGTCTGCAATCATGCGTCGGGAGCAAATGGTTGGCGATGCGTTACAGCTTACGCTCGATCTTGACCACTGGCATCGGATACATCCGGGCGAAGAAGTGATTGATGTCCCGCTTGACCTTCAGCCAGATGTTGACTGGCGCAAAAACTCAATGGGCGGTGGCAATACGGAGGCAGCTTAACGCTTTTTCCAGCGTGCTGCGGCAGCGAGTTTAGCGATCTCCGAACGCTTCTTTTTGCTAAGTGCTTTTGCTCTGGCTGCACCGCCTTTCAGGCCTCCAAGCCTGCCACTGGCAACCCGGCTGGCGTTCTTCTGCATAGCGGCGGGAGAATCTGGATTGGCAGGCTCTTCTCTATCGGTGAGCCTCGGAAGCGGTTGACCAGTGGATAAAGCAACAATTTGCGCGGCTCGCGCATTGATATCCCGTGCCAACTTCTTTGGCTTCTGCATGTCGGCACTATGCTTGAGCACATCATCTGATGCCAGTCAAATTTCAAACTGAGCCACTACCGAAAAATTGGCTTCGTTTTGCAGAATCGAGGGGGTGAGGGCAACCCCCCCGCGGCATCGACCATCCCCATATCCCTTCAACCCTGAACGATGATCCGTTAGCCATGAACCATGAACCATTTCCCTTATGTCAATGAACACCAACCACATCTCCGCCTACCATATCGCAACTCCGATACCGCTGTCAAATCCAAACTCACTGTAAATGCCGGCGCACATTGCCGCAAGGGAGGGCGAGCCGCATCTTTGACAACCACTGTCCGCCGCTCTCATCTCCTCGCCCCTTGGGGGGAGCGGTGGTTGAATCAGTTCGATCGCATGGGAGTGCCGTGGATTGGCGAGCATTTATTACGCACACTTGACTTTTGGTCCCCAGACCGACTGAAGACCTCTTTGGGGATGACTGCGTCTTCCTTGAAGGGTTTCGATTGCATTTGTGTGAAGCGTAATGAACCGGGCAAGAGCGGAGATTTCTTGAGCAATGTCCTTAGAAAACATGCGCGGTCAATCGGTTCGTCTATGCCTATTGAGGACTTTGCCAACGTACTAGAAGGGACGGATTTGAAGAACAAGCGCATACTCTTTACGGAAGACTCCCTGCTTACAGGCACGGAAATGACGAACTATTTCTCGGGCTTGCTTTGTTTATCGCATAAAACAGGACGCCCTTGGTCGGTATCTCGAATAAGCAGCCCTGAAAGATTATCAGAATGTGAAATTGAGCTGCGGTTTGGCGTGATCACGTCGCTAGGAGGTGACAGATTAGGGAAGTTCCTACTGAGACTCGTACAATAGGCTG
>PLTX01000042.1 GCA_003164675.1 Verrucomicrobiota bacterium
TCGCGGAGGTCTACGCGTGCAACGACGCGCAGCGGAAGTTCGTGCAGGACTTCGTAGCCGCGTGGGCCAAGGTCATGAATCTCGATCGCTTCGACTTGGCCTGACCATCACCATCGGCATTCTCTTCGCTGGGCCGCTCACCGGCGGCGCACTCGCCGGCCTCGTGTGTAAAAGCTTCCTCTGGCCGAAGGGTTAGTGGGAAAACGCGTGCGTTGACGAGATTAGAGCATGTTATTGGAGATGGCCTCTCGTCTGAGCAACCACAGAGTTTGATAACCGCCTATTGATTCGCGAGTAAAAGGTTCGCCGTGAACCGTCCTTAGATCTACTTGCTGCGAACCGATGTCGTACACGATTTTATACTTGTCGTGTGTTATGTTCCATTTTGGCACGGCAGTGCCATGCGCAAAACAACACCGAATCATATAGATCAATCCAGCGAGCTTATGCTGTGTCGTCTGCAATGGGTTCGGTAGACTTTTTGGCAAGTAGTGCCCTTTCTCCTCAATTGCCAGCCACAGTGATATTGCGGCCACGCCAAAGCATATCGAAATGTTGTTATCTGCGGCCAGCAGCAGGTCTTCCTGCGATTTGAATTCATTGTGCGGGAGGCAAATGCGATCATCTGCATCTTCGACAGTTAGGGAGATGTCAAACTGCCCCTTGTCGATGGGGTGCTCATCGATGTAATGCCGCAATTTGACCGCAAACGATAACTGAAGAAACGCAGTTTCAAGGTACGTGGCATGTGACGTCGTCATTTGAAACCCCATCCCATGAGAAAGCAGCGGCTACTCCTTCGGTTTTCCCCCAAACAAATACATCTGCGGTGCTTCCTTTGCTTCCGGTTTTGGCTTTCCCCCTTCCGCTTTCCGCTTTCGCTCCGCCAATTTCGGTTTGCCTTCCGCGGATAGCTCGGCTTCTTCGAGGTTGTTAAGCACTTCCTTTGCGCGGGCGAGGACTTCTTTCGGCAAGCCCGCTAAGCGCGCGACCTGGATGCCGTAACTCTTGTCGGTCCCACCCGGCAGAATCTTGTGAAGGAAGATCACCTGATCGTGCCATTCGCGAACCGCCACATTGTAGTTCTTCACGCGTGGCAACGTGGCAGCGAGCTCGGTGAGTTCGTGGTAATGGGTCGCAAATAATGTCTTCGCGCCCACTGCGCCATGCAAATGCTCCGCCACCGCCCACGCGATGCTTAGCCCATCAAACGTGCTCGTGCCGCGCCCAATCTCATCCAGCACAATCAGGCTTTTCGGCGTGGCGTTGTTGAGGATGTTCGCCGTCTCGTTCATCTCAACCATGAACGTGCTCTGGCCGCGCGCGAGATCGTCGGTCGCGCCCACCCGCGTGAAAATCCGGTCCACCAACCCAACCGTCGCCCGCGCCGCCGGGATAAACGAGCCGGTCTGCGCCATCAACACCAGCAGCGCCACCTGGCGAATGTACGTGCNNGTGCTCTTGCCCGCCATGTTCGGGCCCGTGATGATAAGTAGCTGTTGCTCGCGATTGTCGAGCAGCGTGTCGTTCGGCACAAACCGCTCCTCAACCAGTGTCTGCTCCAACACCGGGTGCCGCCCGTCCACAATCTCGATCCGATCGCCGTCGTCCACCATAGGACGGCAATAATTCTGGTGCCGCGCCAACTCCGCCAACCCCGCCAACACATCCAGCGCCGCAATCGCCGCCGCCGATTCCTGGATCGGCGCCGATCTTTCGACTGCCGCCGCCCGAATCTGCTGGAAGATTTCGTATTCGAGTGCGTTGGAGCGCTCCTCGGCCCCGAGTATCTTGTGCTCCATCTCCTTCAACTCGGGCGTGAAGAACCGTTCGCCATTCGCGATGGTTTGTTTGCGGATGTAATCCGCCGGAACTTTTTCGAGGTTCGCCTTCGTGACCTCGATGTAATAGCCGAACACGGAATTAAACCGCACTTTCAGCGATGCGATACCTGTCCGCTCGCTCTCTTTCTGTTGCAGCGCCGCAATCCACGCCTTGCCATCGGTTGACGCCCGCCGCAGTTCGTCCAACTCGGCGTTGTATCCCGCCTTGATCAGTCCGCCTTCCTTCAACGCCAACGGCGGCGCGTCTGCGACCGCGCGAGCGATAAGCTCGACGAGATCAGGAAACTCGGTGATTTGGGATATGAGCAAGGCAAGCAAATCTGGAGGGCCAAGCTCCTGCTTGGCCGCGTCAGCTAACGGTCGCGCAGGAGCGCGACCCTCCAAAACCGGTTGTAGCGTGCCCTTCAGTTTCGGCACCGCCGCGAGCGATTCCTTCAACACCACCAGATCCCGCGCGTTACCCGTGCCGACGCTGAGCCGCGCCAGCGTCCGCTCCATATCACGCACGCCGTGAAGTTGTTCGCGGAAATCCGCCAGCACGTGCGGCGCGTCGCAAAACGCCGCGATGACGCCCTGCCGCAAGCGGATCTGCTCGACATTTTTCAACGGGCGCGTCAGCCATTCGCGCAATAACCGCGCCCCCATCGGCGTCAGCGTGCGGTCCATGCAGCCAATCAACGTGTGCCGGCGGTCGGAACGCGCCGATTCGAGCAATTCGAGGTTCCGCTGCGTCGTCGCATCGAGAACCATGAAATCGCTGATGCTGTAGACGGTGAGACGATGGATGTGCGACGTGCTGCGCCGCAAGGATTGCTGCAGGTAGTGAAGCGCCGCGCCTGCCGCGCCGATGCCGGCGCTCAGATCGCCCGCGCCAAAGCCATCCAGCGACTGCGTCTTGAAATGGTCGCGCAACGTGAAGAACGCGGTTTCCCGTTCAAACGTCCAGCCGTCATGCGGCGTGACCGGCAACTCGAGAGACGCCAGCAGTGATTTCGCCTCCTCGAACCATTCCGCCGGCACAATGATCTCCGCGGGCCGGGTCCTCGCAAGTTCGTTGTGCAGTTGTTCGGCGGACAGCAACTCACTGACTTTGAAATCGCCGGTCGTAAGGTCGACCAATGCCAGTCCGAATTTGTCGCCACTGCAAATCGCCGCGAGAAAATTGTTTCGTTCCGCATGCAGCAGATGCGCATCGAAGTGCGTGCCGGGGCTGAGGATTTGGGTGACATCGCGGTCGACCAGCTTGCCGGGCTTGGCCTCTTCCAACTGATCGCAAATGGCGACCTTGCGCCCCTGTCGGAGCAGTTTGCTGATATAGGTCTCGGCGGCATGATGCGGAATCCCGCACATCGGGACGCCGTTGCGATTGGTCAGCGCCAGATTGAGGAGTTGAGCCCCGATCTTGGCGTCATCGAAGAACATCTCGTAAAAATCCCCCAACCGAAACAGCAACAGCGCATCCGGCGGAATCTGGTGTTTCACGCGGCGATACTGCTGCATCATCGGCGTCAGGCCGTCGCCGGCCGGCTCGCCGTGACTCCGGGGTTGGTTCGGGGATTTTCCGCTGGCCATCGCGGTTGGATTATAGCCGCCGCGCGGTCGCGGTCACGTCCTAAAAACACGCTGGCCGACCCCGAACGAATTCGGGATCGGCCCGCGTATATTGCTCGAACCGCTTTCTGTGTCGCGCAGGCGTCGATCGTTCAACACCGGCTCCTCAGCGCGGTCTTTCATCCGTGCGCCGGCCGCAGATCGTTCCGCAACCGCGTTACGGCGAGGGTTACCTCCTTGAATCGCCGGACATCCCCCAGCCCGGCGCCGAGCTAGCTGAGCATCGGCCTTGCCAACTCATCAACTCCCGTGAAATCAGGTCCGTCGATTCACAGAAGGCACGGGAATGTTGCACGCGGCCGTCCAAAAAGGAGCGAGGAACAAAAATGTCCAAGCGCGACTAGCTCTCGCGCTCGATAGTCTCCTGCACGGCCGCGCGGAATGCCGGCAGGTCGAACGGTTTCTCGATCAAATGATTTCCTGTGCGCCCAACGAAATCGCTGAAACCCGCCTTGCGGGACGCCTGTCCTGTCACAAAGATAAACCGGCTCGCCAGAAACGGGTATTCCCGAACGACATCGTTATACAGTACCTCGCCGTCGACGCGCGGCATCATCAAATCGCAGATCACCGCGTCATATTCACCTGTGTGTAGACGGTCCATCGCTTCCATGCCATTCGTCGCGATGTCAACTTCGCAATTGTCGTAGGTCAGCACCTCGCGCAACAGTTGCGCCAGATCGTAATCGTCGTCCACCACCAACACGCGGCGCATCACTTGTCGAGGTTGCGCGGTTCCATTCATCTCTTATGTAACTTAGCCCCACCGCGCCATTCCTTCAACGGCCTTTCTGCCCTGTCGGGAACCACCAAATCGCGCCATTTCGACCCCATTTTCGTCACCGGAAGAGCGCCAGACCCAAAAACAAAGCCAATTTTAGCAAAACAAACCCAAGTGACATATTGTCCCACTTGCTCTCCTAACCCTCTACCCCTCAAGCTAATCCAAATCTCCTAACACGCAAAAATATTGGCTTTGTTTTGCCGGATTTAACATTTGGCGCACCCTTCCTCCCACGGGTCTCCGAGTTGTAGCCGTGAACGCTGGGCGCGAACCGGTAATCCGCCCGTCCACCCCCTTTGGAGTGCGGCGACTTGCCTGCGGTGAGCCTGCCGAACCCGTCGCCGCTTTGCCATTCGCCGCTGTAGCCGCGCTCGGTGAGCGCGGTCCGGCCGTCCGGCTCGCCTCCTCTCCCCTTGGGGGAGAGGATTAAGGTGAGGGGTTCGTCCCGTCAACCATCCCCATCCCCCATCTCTCCCATCAGCCATTTCCCATTAACCATCTCCCCATTCCCCTATATCAAAGATCAAAAATACAACCGTGCCGACTATACACAACCACATATCGACTGTCCATAACTTTTTCTAACGGAGGATGCCCCGGCTCCCAATCCGGCGCAACGATCCTTCCTGATAGGTAGGGCGAGCGTCCCGCTTGCCGTCGCGCCGTTGTCACCGCGCTCCCTGCTGGACTTCGCCTTTCCCCTTGCCCCCACCGCTACGCCCGCCGCATTTCGCCCATGCCGACCAACTGCGCTTCTGTCCAACGCTTGACGAAACATTGCGCGCTTCGGTAGCGGAGCCCGTCCGCAGGAAGCGTGCTACGAAATCACGTTGCTGATCGCTGAGTCCATCGGTCTCTACAAGATCCGCGTCGAGCAGCTTTGTTCCGTCGCCGCTCGTTCCATTCCCTTCAGCCATTGCACACCTCATTGTCTTCGCTAGAACTCCAATCCCACAACCGGCAGGATGCCACACGTTTGTGTGGTATCAAGTAATTATCCAGTATCCGTCTGACAGAGCACCTGTGTTGAGATTCGTTCCAGAGCGGAGTATTCGGCCGGCCCAATGTTCGCTTTCGTGACGGCTTTGCAGCGAACGCCGCGAGTCGAACATCCTGACGACGCTGTCGATGACACCGAAATACACAGAGTGTTCTAGATTGCGTGTGGCCGGGACGTGTGATTGGATTCGTGGGGAAGCCTGATATTTCTGATTTGCATGAATGCCAGCCGCATAAAGTTGCTTGGAGTGGCTCTGGGAATTTTCGTGGTGACCGTCTGGCTGCACTGGCCGAGCGTCCACGGCGAGTTCCTGGACGTGGACGATAAGGAGTATCTGCGGCAGTCGGAGCAGTCGAACGCAGTGAAGTGGGCGTTTACATCCATGGACCCGTACTATCACCCGCTGCCCCGCTTGTCGCACGTTCTGGACTATCAACTTTGGGGAAAGAACGCGGCGGGGCACCACGCGACCAGCGTGTTCCTGCACGCGCTCAATGCCGCGCTCGTGTTCGGCTTCCTGTGGACGTTGCTGGGTGCGGTGGCGTTGACGCCCGGCGAACGCCTCGCGATGGCTTT
>PLTX01000068.1 GCA_003164675.1 Verrucomicrobiota bacterium
AGCAGCCTCACTGCGACCGGAAACGTCATGGTCGGCAACAGCGTCAACATTCTGAACAACCTGAACGTCAGCAGCAACGTCAACGCCGCGGTGGGCAACTTCGGCACGGTCAACGCCACCGGGCCAATCATAGGCACGGGCATGTCATCGTGGCCGTTGACGTGGAATGCGAGCGGATTCGGAGTGACCGGGTGGAATGTGACATTCACCAACATCACTACAACCAGCGCACTTTTCCAGCACGAATGGCGAGACGGTGGGAGTGGCGCGGCAATACAGTGGCTCGGCCAGCGGTCGAATCACCCGAATGTGTTTTACCTGTCCTACGGGGCCAGTCCGACTACAAATGAACAGACTTCCATTCCAATAGGCGCTTTCTACGTCAGTACCAACAGCGGCGCAACGTGGATGACCAACACCGCTGCGGGATGGACGACCTGCTCCAATTGCGGCAGTATCTCTGACGCCGGCTCGGGTGACTTCAATGAATCCATTCCCGGCCCCGTTGCCATGCCCTTCGGTGCAACCGGCCCCGGTGGGACTTCATTTGTCACTTCTGGCATCACCAATGCCCCCGGCAACACTGGCACACCGGCGTTCTACATTTCCGTCACCAGCACGAACGGACAGCAGGGCGAAATCCCCGTTTACCAATGATCACCCCAACTTCACCCAGACGTGAAAGGAACTGATGGGCGACGGCAATCACGTTGATGCAACCACAAGCGAAGCCTACCAAACCGAGTTGGCAGCTCAGTTGAAATGACCTCGCTCCGCGTCACCTTCGCGCTGTACGTCCTCGCGTGGTGGGGGCTGATACTGAGTATTACGCTATGACCAACATCACTCATCTACTCCTAATTTTCATTGCCCCATTCTACGCGGCGACGACAAACGCCTTCGCCGCCAGCGTCATCACCACCAGCACCATTGACGGCGGTGGCAGGCGCACGAGTAGCGCCAATTACACAATGGACGGCAGCGTGGGCGGCATCGGCGGCATCTCGACCGTGGCGTCACCACCGGAAACGACCGAGGCTGGCTACATCGGTCAACTCACCGAGGTCGTTAGCCTGACCGCGACCGGCACACCGGCGTCGGTTAACGAGGGTGCGACCAGCCAACTCAGCGGCACAGCAATTCTGGACGACACGACGGTTACCACGCTCAGCGGCAGCGACATCGATTGGGGCTTCGTGACGTACCCGTTCCAGTCGGTGAGCAGCGGTGGGTTGCTGACGGCGGCGGCCAACGTCTATGCGTCCCCGGTCGGGACGCTCAACGGCTTGTACCTCGGCTCGACCTGCAGCGCGAGTGTGCAGGTGCTCGGCCCGTACGCCAATTCCGGCATCGCCGATTCATGGCTCGTCCAGTATTTCGGGACGCCACCCAACCCGAACGCCGCACCGACTGCCGATGCCGATGGCACCGGCCAGAACAACTTGTTCAAGTACATTGCCGGCCTCGACCCGACCAACCCGGCATCCGTGTTCGTGCTGCTCATCCAGAACGTGACGGGGCAGCCAAACCAGAAGAATCTGTTGTTCAATCCTGTGGCTGGCGGACGGACGTACACGCCGCAGTTTCGCACGGACATGGTCAGCGGCTCGTGGGCGACGTTGACAGGAATCGGCGGCCCGACCACTAACGTCCCGCAGGCGCAGGTTACCGTCACCGACCCGAGCGCGACCCAAACGCAGAAATTCTATCGTATCGACATCTCACTGCCTTGAAAAGCCAGGAGGCGCAGCCGCGCGGATTAAACGGCAACCAAACCATAACAACACAAGCCGCGTTCACGACTCGGTGAACCATTCCCGGCTGCGGTCTTCCTCGTCGTCCCACTTGGCTGGCAATTGGCGTCAGACCCATAGTCATGACGAACGCACTCTCTGCCGGAGCACGTCTGGATTCTACGCTGGGCCTCATTTCCGTCCCTGTGCCGCACGTGGTTCGTCAGTCGGACACCCTCAACCGGCCCGTTTCAAGTAATAAAACCTGATCTTTCCTCCCGATTCGATGCTGACTTGGCGCATTTGAGCCGGGGCGAGGGGTCGGTCGATGGAAGCCAACAAAACTCCAGCCGTCGGCAAACTGGTTCCCGTCGGAACAAACACCTCGTCCAGCAACGCGTCAAGCGCAACCCAGCCGCAGTGTTCTCCATCACCACACAGGGCCTCGGCAAGTCGCCGAACGGCAGCGGGGGTGTCCGGACCGATGGCGGCCAGAGTGACGCCGCCCTCGACACTGGCCTGTGTACCCTCCAGGGATTCCAGCCTCACGGCCCGGTAATACGTCACTGTCACTCCCGCCAGCGTCTCGGTTCCCATGGCGAACCCCGGCATGACCGACAGGTCAACCGAATTGCCGGTCCGGGGGTCGACCGCGCTGAGATGTTGGCTGTCGCCGATTTGCGCCAGCGTGAACTCGGTGCCGGTCGGGACCCGGCGAGAGATGTCCCAGGCGATCTGCGGAAAGTAATAATGGCGGATCACATAACCCGCCGTGCTGGGATAATTGATAAACACATCTTTCGACAGTTTCTCCTGCAGGGCGGGAACAACCTTGCGCCAATCCGCTGGCGTCCAGCGTCCAAGGGCAAACCGCAACCCCACCAGCGGCAGCAGCGCAACGACGACCAGAAAGGCTTGTCGCCGGCGCCCCCGGAGCAACGTCCGCGACAACTCCGACAACCGACAAATCCCCGTTGCCGCCGCCATCATCCCGAACGGCATCAGTGGCAGATATACGCGCGATGGTCCGCCGCATGTCAACGGGGCCAGCAGAAACGGAAAGAACATCACGAAAGCCAAAGACAGGCCCGATGCGGAGCGCTTCGACAACCAGAGGCCGCCAAGAATCAACACCGCCGTGGTCCCGCCAAACAATTCGCTCCAAACCGCCGCGCTAAATGAAAGCCAGACGCTGACGGAGGTCATCGGCGCGCCGAACGCGCTGCGTGCCTTGACGAGTTGGCCGAACCCGTACATCAGCCACCACCCGGCAAGCGTGAACAGGACCAGATAGGCGGCCACGGCCATGACGTCACGTTTCCACAAGGTCGGCATGCTCGTCGGTCCGGCTCGCCGCAGACGCACCGCACGCTCGGCGAGGTCGCATCCGGCAATCGGCACAAGGTAGAGAATCGACGTTGGCAGGGTGAGCATGGCGGCAACACCAACCGCTACCGCCGACCCCAACCACCATCGTTCCGCGTTCGCGTTGCTCCTGGCTTCGACGGTCAGCAATGCAAACAATACAACCAGAAACGCCTGCAACTCGTAGCCGCGCGCGGCCTGGGCATAGTACAGCACCGGGGCGCTCAACAGGCACCACGCAAATGCCACCAGCGACGCCTCGCGATTCCCCGTCCAGCGACAGAAACAGGGGAAAAGCACCACCAACAAACCGATCCCGGCCACCAGCGACGGCAGCCGTGTCCGTAATTCCGAATCACCGCCCTGTCCCACCGCATAGCGCACGAGCAGGCTGTACAAAGGATGATTGTTCGGCACTCTCAAATCCCGGAAGATCTCGCCTGCGTACGCCTTCCGGGCGTAATGACGCAGCATCCAGAGTTCGTCGTACTCAAAGCCGCGTGTCGCCGCGCCCCGCCAGCAAAACACGACTGCGAACAGACTGAGAAACAGGCAAACAAGCAAGAGCGGATCCAACATGGCTCGTCGTGCGGCAGCTCTGATTGGCTCGTGATGGTTCAAGGTCTGTGCAAATCTTAACCGCCGTCATCGTCGCCGGGCAATCCCTTTCCTGACCCACTATGTTCGCTGATGCCGCAATGGTCAGGATCGCCACTGAGAGTTGCAACAAGGCGCCCGGCTGAGCCGAGAGCACGCCACCGTCATCGCGCAGAACTTGAAACCGGAAAGTTGAACCGGCCCAAAGTTTTCGGGTCAGCTCCCAACATGGCAACCATCGCCTTCCACGAAGCAGGCCGACCATAAACAAGAGCTGCCCTTTCATTCCTATTGTAGGGCACGCGGCCCGCGTGCCGCCGTCAACCGGGGTTTGGGCGCTTCCACGCAAACCATTTCACCCGATTTTGGCTTCGTTTTCGGTTCCGCGCACCGATTTGCGCATCATCTTATGGAAGGGCGAACGCCCGACCGAACCCATTGGGGGGGACGAACCCAACGGAAAATCCAATTTTCGAAAGTTCTAACCACCAATTCCACAAGCTCATCCACACGCATCTTCGATCCAGAGAGCTTGGGTTCGTTTCGCAAAAAGCACCCTTTTGCGGAAGGCGTCCCCTTCCGCGTGCGGTCCGCCTCTGGTAGGGGTAGGCTCCCAAGCCCACCCTGCCATCGTAGCGACGGCGCTCCCTGCCCTGAAAGCTCTCGGCGTGAATCGCCGCGGACCGGGCCGTTTGGAGGGCGAACCTTCCGGCGAGCCGCATCCTCAGCCTCTTTCCCCTATGTCAAAGAACAATCACATATTCATCGGATGGGAGCATATCATAAAGCGATAACATGTCAAATCAAAACCCGACACCCTTTCGCAACCAGGGAAATGGGGGTTCCTCTCCCCTCCGGGGGAGAGGATTAAGGTGAGGGGGCAGTCCTCAAGCGAATCGTGTCGCCGCACCAGTCGCGCGAACCCCTGCCGCCTTGCGGCGTCATGGGTCGTTGACTCTGAAGCAGTTATCGAACAAATCAGCTTATACTCGAAAATCGGCATCTCGAACCCACGCGGTGGTCGATCACATAAAACGCACAGAGACAGCACCGGCAAAAACACCACACCGAAACAACCAGAAGCGCCGCGCTCCGAATCAGGCTGGCTCTCACACAGCAAAAACGCCGCCACCCTCACCCGCGCCTTCCGCGAAGCTCGCCGACAATAAGCTCATCACCCTGACCGCCGGCCTCCGTTTCCGCCCGACCCTTATACCCACGCCGCTTCGCAGTCGCGGGCGGAGCAGACATCCCCCTCTCCCTTTTCAGGGATGAGGGTTAGCCTCTCGGAAGCCCTCACGGGGCTTGTCGAAGGCCGGGTTGTCGCGCCGCAGCCACTTGTCCACCGAAGCCTCGGCGGTGCGGCTGGTGCCGTAGGCAGTCAGCGACGGCGCGCTGAACTGCGAGTCCATCCGCAAGAGCCTAAACTTCAGCCTGACCGCGTCCGACTTTCGCTGAAGGCGTATCCTGTCTCGGGTCGTATACCGCTTGCCGTTCATGCCGTGTCCTTTCTCGTGGCTCCAGACCAACACCTTCAGCGGCTCGAAAAGACGCGTTCACGTCACGTGCAAGGGGATCGACAAATACTGGTCGGGGAACGGACCCGGCTCTGGCTGCTCACCCTGCCGAAGAAATGATCAAAGGATTTGTCGTGCTGAGTTGTCGGATTGGGTAGAATTGAAACGGCATGGAGCGGCGCGATGAAGAATTGGGCTGGATCCGTCAAAGCCGGGAAGGCGATCTGGCTGCATTTGAAGAGTTGATCCGTCGCTACCAGCAGATGATCCACGCGCTGACATTCCGCATGACCGGCTCGCCCAGCGACGCCGAAGACCTCGCTCAGGAGGTTTTCATCCAGGCGTTCCGCAAACTGAACAGCTTTCGCGGCGATGCGCAGTTCTCCACCTGGCTCTACCGCATCGGCATCAATACCTGTCTGAATTGGAAAAAAAGCCAGCAACGACGCGCCCAGTTGCATCACGAATGGGCCCAACAGCCTGATGCGGCCATTGACCGCAATAATGAACTTGCCGCGCGCGTACAGGAAGCATTACTGGCGCTGCCACCGAAGCAACGGGCCGCCGTAATCCTGACCACTTACGAGGGCATGAACCACGCCGAAGCCGCCCGCGTCCTGGGCTGTTCCGAGACAACTGTCTCCTGGCGCGTGTTCACCGCCCGCAAGAAACTGAAAAGACTTTTGACCGCTCATGAGTAGGCCAATTCCTCAGATGCATCTGATGTTCATCCTTGGGTTGATCTCGCTCGGGTTTGTGTCATCCGCGACCTGCCTTCACGCAACGACGACCGTCGCACTGGTGAGCACCTGCGGGGGCGAAGCGGGACAGAATGTGTTGGCGCTCGCGGAAACGGCGCTGAGCGCCGAAGCGGACATCGCGCTCGTGGAACGTCGCGAGGTGGAGCGGGTACTTCAAGAACAGAATCTGATGCACTGCGGTCTGAGTGAGGCCGGGCAGGCGGTGGCGGCGGGACAGTTGCTCGGAGTGCAAGTCTTCGCCTCGCTCGAGACCGTTCCCGATCAGAAGGAAGCGCTGGGCCTGGTCGTGTTCGATGCCGCCACCGGCATGGTGCTGGGGGACTCGGTCCTGACCAGTACAAACGCGGAGGTGGCTGCCGCCGAGGTGGACGCGGCTGTGAAAGCCGGCTGCGAGAAGAGACAGCGACCCGCCGGTAGTCTGACGAGGGTGTGTATTTTGTCCGTGCGCAACGTCGATCTGCCGCGCCAATTCGATAGCGCATGCCAGGCCGTCGGCAACATTCTTCAGCGTCAACTGGTCCAATCGCCGAGCCTGGCGGTGCTGGAACGTCAGCATCTCGAAAACGTGAATAAGGAGCGGCTGTTGCCTGCGGGCGGGCAGACGAACCAACTGCTTCCGTCCTTGGTGCTCATCGAACTGGACATCTCTCGCAACGGTGCGACCAATGGCTTGAGCGGGATGGCCATCTTGTCGGATACCGGCGGCGCAAAATTGGGCCGGGCCACCGCAAGCATCGAATCGGACAATCCCGCGGACCTGAGCGATCAGTTGCTCCTCGAATTGGAAAAAATACTCAAGGCGACGCCGTCTCGGATTGTGGCTAACCGCGCCCGCGAAGCGGAACGGTTTTATCGTGAAGCCAATTTTCTAATGGGTTTGGGGGAATCGGCGAATGGGCTTAGGGCCCTTGAAGCGGCGAACGCCCTCATGCCGACAAACACGAAGTATCAAGGGGCGCTGGTGGGGCGCCTTGCCCGAACTGCGGGGGAGCATTTCCCCAACTTATCTGCGACGGGGCCGATCCACGACCTGGGCGATTCGCTGGATTTAGCCCAGCGCGCCCTGGAGATCAGCCGCGCATTCCATGAGCAAGTCATTGCGCGCACCGGCACCACGACCGATGGGCCGGAACACTGGCTGGTCGGCGGCGATTTTTGGAACAAAGCGCAGCTAGCATTTCACGACCTGGACGCGGACAACGCGCGCAAGGTACTGGAGTTCCAAGGGGAATGTCGAGCATTGGTCCTCGGAGTTGTCGAGCCCCATGCCCGCGCCGCGGTGAAAGATCAGCACAGCTTTGAAGCGTACACCGAACTGTTGCGCTGGTGGCTGCGCGATCTCGAAGAACTTGCGCCATCGTCTTCAGTATGGACAGCAGACACATTGGATTGTATCCGGGCCTGGCTGAAGATGGCGGAGAAGTTTTCACTCGATTCGGACAACGCGGACCGGACGAGCGCGCGGATATTGGCACGGCTTTGCTATCAGGCTAAAGGCCCGTGGGGATGGGCGCTGAAACCGCCCGGGGCAGACGCGGGAGGGCTGGGGATTTGGACGCCTCACATCAATTACTGGAAATTGCAGCCAGAGGACTACGCACGATTCGACGAACTCTTCCGTGAGATGGAACACCATCCTGATTCGGTGGTGGCCGCGTATGGCTTGGCGGGCGAGTTAAGTTCGAAGCTGCGCGATGCCTCTTCAACCTCGACCGAGGTTGAGCAACAATACCAACGGGCAAAGGAATTCATTCGGCAGCAGATTTCCGCGCCGCGTCGAGGGCCGAAGGCACAGTGTCAGTTATTGCTGTACAATGCGGCGATCGATCTGATCGACCTGCTGCCGGATCCGCAGACGAGGCATCAAGAATTTCAGGAACTATTCGAATTCATGCTCGGGCGGAAGGAGATCGAGTATTTGGTGACCCGAAAAGCGCTTACCCCTTACCTCTACGTCCACGAACAGTACGGGCCAGAGTTCGGTCGCGGCGGTATGTTCGACAGTTTCGGAACGTTTGATTCTTATCCTCCTGCGTCTGATCCACGCCCGCCAGATGACTACCCGAAGTTGGTTGACAACGCCCATCGCGTATTGGCGCTGTTTCGGTCGGGCGAGTGCCACGATCTCGACACGGCGCAGTGGTGTTGGGATACGGGTTCGTTTGAACGCGATTTGGTCTTGCTTCAACTCAATATCAAAACCGAGACGGGTCCGAAGCTGTCTGTCCCATGGGAAGCCACGAAGCTCCTCTTCAAAGCTCCGGGGCAGTATTCAAAAAAATCTCCGCTTTCGATATTTGGGGATGGCTTGATCCTCAGGGCGGCGACTGATTCCAAGGACTTTTATGTCGTGCTTTCAGGCAAGCGTTTACAAGTAATTCGCGTCCCTCTGGACGGAGGCCAACCGACCCTTCTGGGGGAAGCCCTGCGTCGAAATCGCACCGGCTACGATAATTCTTTCGTTGCGATCCCGTCTATTGGTGATCAGAAAGTGTTCGTCGGTACGGACTCTGGGATTTTTGTGTTGCCACTGGCAGGCGGCAAGGTGCAACAGATCAGTACCGCCCAAGGCTTACCGTCAAATGAGATAAAATCTCTGGCATACTTGGACGGCAAGCTCTTTGCGGGTCTGGCCGGCGGATATCTTGTTGCCTATAGCTTGCGGACCGGTGAATGCAAGGTCTTGGCTTCCAGCCAGCGACGTGAGGCGCAGAGTAGCCTCGATAACGTGTCTCCTCCGACCGAAATCGAATTCATGATGCCGGATCTGGAGCGCCACCGTATCCTGTTCACCGTAAGTCTGGCGGTCCCCTGCGCTCCACAATTGGGCCTTTGGCAAATCGACACCGCGACGGAAAAGCTAACGCAACTCGTGCAATTGTATGCCTCGCCTTGGTGGGCCAATTTGATGGGGGACGGGACGATGCTCATTCGCTTCTACGCCTACACGAGTGTCCAATCCTGTGGAGGCGCATTTCACGGCGGTGTGATTTCCTATGAACTGGCGACCGGCCGTACACGCTTTCTCTCCATCTGCGACGAGAAGCAGAGGCCAGCTGGCCCGAAAATCCCCGTTCCGGAAGGAGTCCTGCGGCTGCCGGTGACGACACGGCCGCCTCACGTATTCGTTGACGAGTGGTTGTGGTTTGCCAACGGGCGGGTGTCAACGAATGCGACGGAGTTGGAGTACTTCCCTGAAACCGAAGAAACACAAGAAAACCTTCCTTACCCGTGGAAAAGCTTTCATCTTCTCCCGGACCACAGACAGATGGCCATCACCGGTCCCAATGGAATTTGGCTGCTCACTCTGAAGAAGCACGACAAGTCGGAGAATACTGCAAAGGTTTCTCCGTAAAGGATTGTCTTACCAGATAGAAAGATGAACGATACAGACAAGAAACTGGATGAACGGCTAAAGAAGGCTCGTACGCCCGAACGCTCCGCCGGGTATTGGGAAGACTTCCCCAAGCGCGTGACCGCGCAACTGTCTGGAGGGGCGTGCGCCGAGGTGACGACTTCGGCCGGTTCCCGTCGGTTCTGGGGTTGGGGATTGGCGGGTGCCTGTGTCGCGCTGATCGTCGGCTTCGGCCTGTGGATGGAGAGTTCCATCGCCACCGCCCAACCGAACTACACCAAACTCTATCGCGAGATCGAATCGATGTTTCCAAACCAGATACGCGCCATTGTCGTGGAGAGCGGCGGCGTAAGGCTGGAATTGTCGGATAAGCCGGATATTCCGTCATCGACACCATTGCGTGTGGATGTCTGCCACGACCAACAATGCGGCACCTACATCACATTCAGCGGCCAACGGATTCGCGTGAACGCGGAAAGCTGGGACGTTTTGGCTGATGGCGTTGGGCATGTGTTGGTCGCTGGGCCGAACGTGGTCTGGACGAGCGCGGAACCCACGCGCCGCGCGGGGGCCTATCACATCGACGCGCAACCGCTGAGGATGTCCTCATGAACAAGGCGTTCTGGTTTGTTGCCGCCTTATGGCCACTCGCCGCGACAGCACAGATCGAACTGGTGCCCGATGCGGAGCCACCGGCCGTATTTGCGTCACGCCCGCAGAACATCCGCGTAACGCTTCGCAACATCGGTGATACAATTGCGACGAGCGACGTCCAGATACTCCTGTTTCAGTTGACTTCGGCCACCACCGTCCCGATCGGGAAAGCCCGGTCGTGGAAGAGAATCCAGATCCTGCCGCGGCAAACCGTGCTCGAGACACTCCCACTGGAGTTCCCCGCCGTCAGGTCGTCAAGCCGTTTTCGGGTCGAACTGCTTGGGATCGGGCCGATGGAAGTGACCGTTTATCCCAACGACCTGCTCAAGCGACTGTCTGTCCTCGCGGGTGAGCCGCCGCTTGGTGTATACGATCCGGATGGGCAACTGAAGCCGCTATTGAAACAGGCTGCAATCGGCGCCGCTGACTTTGAAACCGAGCCGACAGATTCGAAACTGGCCATTGTCTGGTCGAATGGGCGGATTCTGCCAGAGTCCGTCGAATCCCGCGTGAAGAAAGGAATGTCGGCGGTATGGATTCGCACGTCGACCGTGCCGACGTCGTACGCGGCGCGCATTGGCGCCGGCGTAGTGGTCATGACACCCGAGGCCGCGCTGCGCGGATTGGCCGATTCGCCTCTGCCGCAACTGACGTTGATCCGTGACGCCGAGTTGGCGCTGCAACCCAATGCGTTGCGGTTGCCATCGGACAATCAAACAGAATGAAAGGAGTCGCTATGAACCTGAGAATTGCATGCATATGTGTCGGACTGCTGATCTTGGTACCGTCAGCACGGGCTGCCGACGTCTTGACGGTCGCCGTCTTCGATTTTGAATCCAAGGACGAAGCGGTTCGCGATTTGGGACCGAAAGTCGCCAGCCTGATCAATGCGCAACTTTCCGCCGACCCGCACGTGATTACGGTCGAGCGCGCCGAATTGGAGAAGGCGCTTGGCGAGCAGGAGATCGGCCTTTCGGGCACCATTGACCCTGAGACGGCGGCCAAGGTTGGCCACCTGACTGGCGCCAAAGTGCTCGTGACGGGCCGCGTATTCAACGTCGGCCGGGAGACGATGATCGTTGCGAAAGTGATTGGCACGGAAACCAGTCGCGTATACGGCGACGTGGTGCGCGGCACCACCGGCAGCGCCTCGGTCGCGGATATGTCGGCGGACATGGCGGCGCGCATTGCCAAGATTGTTACGGAGAAAGCCAATACGCTCGTGGCCAGGGTCGAAAAGCCGGAAGACCTCATCGCGCGACTTCAGCCGCAGGTACAAGGCAAGAAACTACCGATTGTTTCCGTCGTAATCGCGGAGCGCCACGTCGGCTCGCCGACCATCGACCCCGCAGCGGAAACTGAAGTCGGCTTCATCCTCCAGAAGCTGGGGTTCACTGTCGCCGACAAGAAGGACCCGCTGGCAAAAGCGGATATCGAGATCACTGGCGAAGCGTTCAGCGAGTTCGGCATGAGGAAAGGGAACCTCGTCAGTTGCAAAGGCCGCGTCGAGATGAAGGCTATCGACAAAACCACCGGTAACGTGTTGTTCATCGACCGCCAAACCAGCGTCGCTGTCGATCTTTCCGAGCATCTCGCTGGGAAGACCGCTCTTCAGGACGCCGCCGCGAAGTTAACGGAGCGCATGCTGCCGAAATTGGTCAGTAAGTGAGACCGCGCGCGGAAACGCGGGCTGCCTGCCGGCGGATCGGCATCCTAATTATGCTGACCACCTTCGCGTCGCCGTGCTGGGCTGGCGACCGACGGCCCACGAAGCTGGCGGTCGTGGATGTCGGTTCTGGGCAACGTGCGCCAGTGGAATTTGTAGACTTCCTTACACTGGCATTGGGCCACGAGCCGCAAGTGGCCTTGCTTGAACGCGGGCAGGTTGAGCAGATTCTACGCGAGCAGTCGCTTGGGATGATGCTCGTGGGCACCAACGCGGTCAAAGCAGGCAAACTGGTCGCCGCAGACGCGTTCCTCATGCTGGAACTCCAGACGAATCAAACGGTGCGCGTTCTCCTCGTCGATGCGCATTACGGCCTGAGACTCTGGGACGTGATGTTTGGACTCACCAGCAAGCCCGGTGATTCGGAAGAACGGGCGCGTTCCCTCGCGAAAGGCACGGTCTTCCGGTTGGCGAATTTCGTCTGCGGAACCGATACGCCGCGCACCGTTTCGATATCCGCGTTTCGCAGCGAGGAAATGTCAAAGCGCTGGGATTGGCTGGGCGAAACGCTTGGCCCAGCCATCGAACAGCGACTCTCGCTGCAACCCGGCTTGGTCGTCATGGAACGGGTGCGGACGCGTCCCCTCACCGAAGAGCGCGCGTTGTCGGAAGGACTTCCGGAGTCACTGCTTGCCTCCACCGTAATTGTCGATGGCGCGTACCGAATCGACCGCGCTCAGGGAACAAACGCCGTCATCATGACCTTGCGCTGCCGCCGTAATAACGTCACCACGCTGGAGACGACCGTCCCAGGCTCCGTGACCAATCTCGCCAATCTGGAACAAACAGTCGTTAGCATCATCGCGTCCAACGTCGGCACAAAGGCCGACTGCGGCTCGATGGACCCGGCTGCCGAAGCGGCAATGCTGGCTGATGAGGCGTCGGGAATGCTTGCGCACGAACCCCAACGGGCACTTTCCCTGGCAGAGGCGGCTTCTGCATTGGAGCCAGATAACATCGCGTATGATGAGCTGGTTTTGAAGGCGTATGGCCGCTGGGTTGGGAATACGCCCGATGAATTCATCGCCAACAGCCTGCATGGGCTGACGGTGCTGGAAGGCATCGTACGGCGCACGAGACAGTTCCCGGATGACGCCTACTTCTTCCTTAATAGCGTGTCCTCGGGTTTAGCGAATCCACCCAAGGGTGTCTATTTCGATGATCCCGCGGGCGCTCAGGAATTGAGAAGCGCGTTCTGGAGAACGGTATGGGTCTGCCATGAACAGCTCAAGGCAAATAAGTCATATCATTTATTCGAACTCTTGGAGTGCATCTCCGGTGCCTGTCAGCTTTGCGTAAGCACAACAGAAGCAATTGAGTATTCACGCCTTAGTTTGTTTGAGTCCGTTGATTTGTTCGAGGCGCAACATCCAGCGCTGCTTAACTCGCCATTGGATCAAAATTGGTCCGGTCTGGTCGGAGTTTACGCCCGCCCTGAAGCGACGACATGGCCATTGGAGCCCGGCGCTGGTGAGCGCTTGGCCGCCTTTCTCGACGAGCTTTGCCATTCCCAAGATGTTGTCGTGAGGATGTTGGCTGAACGCGCCAGTACGCGGTTCTATAGCGTATGCCCGTGGTGGGGATCGCTGAAGCGACGCGGGCTGGTGAATTTCGAAGAGGCGCAGCAGCACGCCCGGGCTTACGTTCAATGTGTCGCTGAGGCTCGACGAATCTATCCTTACCTTGGCGAGGATTATCGGACTGCGTTGCGCAGCGTGACGCTTGCGACGGACGAAAAGGAGAACCGACAGTTTCAAGACCGGCTAGCGTCAATACTTGACCCAATACCCACGCCGACCGAGCCGGATTCCAAACCTATATACAAACCGACCCAGATCATTTCTCTTCAGGCTGATTTGAAGAAGCGGCTGGAAATTCCCGCGCGTTATCCAGATATTCATTTCCGGCGGATCATTTGCGGTGAGAATGTCACGGCCATTGTTTACACGCAGGGCCCGACTACCGACGAGCGGTGCGGAGTCGTATGGCTCGATCCCATCGGATTGGCACCACATGCGTCCGCCTTTTCAACGGTCGTTCTGCCCTCGGACGGGCCTGGGCGATATGTAAGTTGGGGATATATGCAGTACGGGCCTTCAGTGGCCTGCGTGGGCGAAAGAATCTTCGTTGGATTCCCACAAACCGGTATTCTCGTCTTTGCGAAGGGTGAAGAAGCCAAGTGGCTCAACGAGTCCAGCGGGTTGGCCGACCAGAGCATTCTGGATTTGGGCGCGTTGGACGGCAAGCTGTATGCCGTTGTTGGCACGCCGTTCGAGCGAGACAAAGAGACGGGAGTGATGGAACTCGATCCCGCAACTTGGATGTCACGAATTCTGATCTCCTCGAGAGCAAAATTCAAAAGCACTGATATTGACCAACGGGAAATCGTTTCCATCGTTGGAGATCGACGTCGCCACGCCCTTTGGGTACTAACGCCAGACCAACTATTTCTCTATCGGCCTGTCGACGGATTCGTCGCAAACAGAACGAGTGTGGCGAGCCCATTTTTCAAGGCAGCCCACTATTTCACTTCGTTGGAAGCATGCGGTGACAACCTTTTGCTGGTCGGCCAGGGAAAATGCTTTCTATTGGACACGCAGACAGAGCAACTGGAAGCCTTGGTGACAGGATCGGACGCGTGGGCGGTAGTAAAATCACGTTGGCCACAACATGGACTTTGGCGCGTCATTGCCAGACATCCGATTCTGGTCGCAGAGAGTCTTATCGTGAGAGAGGACAGATCTAGTGTTGTGTCCCTGAGATTT
>PLTX01000055.1 GCA_003164675.1 Verrucomicrobiota bacterium
TGTCCAGTCAACGGGTGCAGGTCATACGGAGTCGTGATGGCCGAGTCGAAATTGCCGACGCTTGTTTGAATGACGTCTATGATGTCGTGCTTTTTGAGATGAAGGCATTGTGGCTGAAGGACGACTTGGCAGCGGAGGATGATTATGAACGTTTTATTCGCCATCTTCGAGAGCGATACGGAAAGGCGTTTGCGCAGCTTTCACGGGCGATATCGAGAATATCCACCGGGGAATGGGCACCAGAGGGTGCGGACTTCAGTATGGCGAGGCGAATTTACCCAGTACTGCTTGTCAACGACCCTTTGGTAGCGGTACCCGTGTACACTCAGTTTCTGGCTTCAGAGTTCGCTTCGGCGCTCTCCCCGGAGAATACTCTGCCATCACCGATGATGAAGAAGGGGCGGTTTCTCGTGGCCCCTCTCATCGTAATGACGCTTGATGACTTAGAAACTCTGGAGACATCCATCGAACATTTCAGTCTCTGTGATCTGCTCAAACACTACCAAGAAGCGGATCCGGAGAGAACAGAAGCACTTTGGCGTTTTATGATCTTACAATATGGCGAGAGGCTCCGTGCTAGTCAAAGTGTCGCGTCGAAAAGCATAAAGCTTCTCGAAAAAACAACAGCGGCCCTATTCCCGGGTCATAATCTTATCGACCATCCGACCCGAGTTTCGCCTCAGGGCGGAACAGCGCCACAGCTCCTTTGAGTCGGACAGTCGCTCGACAGGTAGCCCCTCAAATCCCAAACGCCATCCTCACCGCCTCCGGCAAGATCTCCCCCGCTTTTCCGGGCAACGACCAGTCCACCACCGGTGTAATCGGCGCGGGCTCACGATTGATCTCCACCGTCTTCGCGCCCTGACGCCGCGCGTGGTGGATGAAACTCGCCGCCGGCTCGACCACCGCGCTCGCGCCAATCGAGAAAAACAAATCGCACGCCTCCAACGCGTCGTCCGCCTTCTGCATCGCGTCCTCGGGCAACATCTCGCCGAACCATACCACGGCCGGCCTTCGCGCTCCGCCACACGCGCACTGCGGCGGATATTCTGTGAACGGCCCGCCGCGTTCCTCGCGTTCGATGCCGCATCGCGTGCAGCGCCAGACCCAGATCGTGCCGTGGAGTTCGACCACGTTGCGGCTGCCCGCCGCCTGATGAAGCCGGTCCACGTTCTGCGTGAGTAACGTGAATGCACGCTCCTGCGTCGCGAAATGGTCCTCCAGCCGCGCCAAGGCCAGGTGCGCCGGATTCGGTTTCGCCGCCCCGCATTTCTCCCGTCGCCAATCGTACCAACGCGTCACCGTCTTGGGATCGCGCGCAAACCCCTCGGGTGACGCCAGCTCATGCGGGTCGAATTTCGACCACAACCCGTCCATCGCATCGCGGAACGTCGGTATCCCGCTCTCCGCCGATACTCCCGCCCCCGTCAGCACGACCAGCGCCCGCGCCTCTCGCAATGCGTCCACCAATGACTCCGGAATGACCAATGGCCTTTCCACCACCCCAGTCTATCGCAACCCCGTATCGAAGACCATGGCCGACCGCCATCCAAAAAATCCTTTACACGCCGCCATGAGGGAGTACTTTATTGCCAACAGAAACAAACATGCGCGGGGCGCAACGCTGTAGTCGGCCCTCGACTCACCGAAGGCTCGAAGCTCGACTCAAGCAGTGCTCCCCGCCCAACACGAATAAGGAAGCATTTATGTCCCAGTCCAATAAGGACCAAGCTCTCATCCAACAGCTCATCCAGCAACACGGCGACGGTTACGAAAGCGGCGACCTCGTCGAGGACATCATCGAGACCGCGCTGCGGCTCATCGACGACAAGGCCGACCGCCTCGACATGAAGGTCATCACCTCCACGCTCAAGGAGTTGCGCTATTCATCGAAAATCTTCGCGCCATTCCGCGGCAAGCGTAAGGTCGCCATCTTCGGCTCCGCGCGCACCAAACCCGACGCGCCGGAGTACCAGCAGGCCGTCGCGTTCGGCAAAGCCATCGTCGAGCGCGGGTTCATGGTCATCACCGGCGGCGGGGAAGGCATCATGGGCGCCGCCCAACGCGGCGCGGGCCGCGACAACAGTTTCGGCCTCAACATCCGCCTGCCGTTCGAGCAGGAGCCAAACATCGAGATCGCCGGCGACCGCAAGCTGATCAATTTCAAGTACTTCTTCACCCGCAAACTCTGCTTCATCAAGGAGAGTGACGCCATTGTGTTGTTCCCCGGCGGATTCGGCACGCACGACGAAGGCTTCGAGGCGCTCACGCTGATGCAGACGGGCAAGAGCCAGCCCAAACCCCTGGTGTTCGTCGACCGCCCGCGCGGCAACTACTGGAAAACGTGGTGGCGGTTCGTCGAGGACCAGCTCCTCGACGAGGCGCTGGTCAGCAAGGAGGACCTCGCACTGTTCAAGGTCACCGACGACGTCGAGGAAGCCTGCGCGGAAATCTCGCAGTTCTACAGCAACTACCAATCTTTCCGCTACGTGAAGGACGCGACCGTCGTGCGCGTGAAATACCCGGTCACGGACAACCTGCTGCGCACACTCAACGCGCGCTTCTCGGATATCTGCCTCAACGGCGGTCAGTTCCGCGCGTCCGACCCGCTTCCGGAAGAGGAGAACGAGCCCGAGTTCAAGGACCTGCACCGGATCGTCTTCCCGTTCAACCGAACCAATTTCGGCCGCTTGCGCTCCCTGATCGACGTGATCAACCATCACTAGCAACGTCGGCTGGATTGGATCTTGTAGCCACGCCGCTCTGTCGGCGTGCAACTACCTCCGCTCTTGCAGGCTCTTTTGGTTGGGCGGAATCAGCTCGCTCTTGCCCCGGCGTGGTTTGCCCGGCACCAGCCAGCTGTCATAGATGCAGCGGATCTGCCGAGGCGGAACCCGCAAGAGGAAGAGCACCGTCACCCACCACTTCACCAGCGTGGTCCGCACGACGCCGTTGGCGTTCCAACGTCGGCCACTGGTGACCAATCCCGAACGGATAAACGTCAGCCGTCCCGCGCGCCGCAACCGCCGCGCGAACGAAACATCTTCCATGATCGGAATTTCCGGGAACCCGCCCAGCGCCTCGAACACCTGTCGCCAGACGAAAATGCCCTGGTCGCCGTACGGCAGCCGCAACCAGCGCGACCGCCGGCTGGCCGCCCGCGCGACGAGCCCGCACAAATGACGCCGGGAATCGATATGCAAATCAAACGCGCCGCCTACCGCCCCGTCCCCAATGATCCGCCGCTGGACTTCTTCCAAGGCGCCGGGCAGCAGAAAAGTGTCCGCGTGCAGGAACAGGAGAATGTCGCCCGTCGCGTGGCGGGCGCCGAGGTTCATCTGGCTGGCCCGGTTCGGCAGCGTGCGGAAAACGTACGGCGTGAACCCTTGGGCAAGTTCGCAGGTGCGATCCATCGAGCCGCCATCGACGACAATCAATTCAACGTCCGGATGGTTCGCCAACTGACGCAGCGTCACCGGTAGGTTAACCTCCTCATTCAGGGTAGGGATGATGACGCTGATGACCATGACTGCCTACTCGCGGACGTCTCTCTACCAGAGCCTCCGCCAAAAATCCATCACAAACCTCGACCGCTCCCGCAATCTCCGGATTATTCGACTCTTGGATGCGCCCGGCCCGTGTTTGGTTGCACGAACGAGAATGCCGGCCGCTCAGTCCTTGTCCGTCCCGCGATGTGTGAGATTTTCCAGTTCCAACGACACCGCCCCGATCACCCCATAGTCGGCCGATTCACGCGTGACTCCCAACGGCACGGCGACCAACAATTCCAGGGTCTTCATTGGCCTCCAGATCAATTCGGGCGTCACATAATACGTGGTAACCTCGCTGGTCGACTCACCGTTGCCCTCCAAAACCAGATACCACCGCTTCACCGGGTACAGGATCGCCACGTTGTACTCGAAATCATCACAAGGCTCCTTGCCGGAGTTGGTCACGGCGCGCGTCCATCCGCCGTTGACCTGCACGTTGCACCGGCCCACCCAGGTGCTCGCCGTGAAAAACGGCTCCAACGTGAGCCGTCCCTCGCCCAGATCGCGCGTGCGATCACCCGTGGGAATCCCGAGTCCGAGCCCGGCCGTCAACGCGACCGGTCCTTGTCCGAGTGGAACCACGCCGTACCGCACCGCGGCTTCGACATCACCGATCCCATCTGCGCCCGCCTTGTTCTTGGGCCGAAGTGCCGCGTACGGCACGTCGGCATCGATTTCCCAGCGGTCCGTCAGGCCGTATTCGAACTCGGCCTCGGCGACGTAATTCTCGGTTGGTTGCGACTTCGAGTATCGAAACGCGGCGGTGTTTTCCAATTCATCCGCGTTCTGGATCACAACCGAACGCGTGATCGCCAGTTCTTCGGGGAGACGTTTGTCGTCTTGTGGCTCCTGCGCCAGAACACAGGAGAATGGCACGACCAACAGCAGCGGGAGCGCGCGTCTCATCCGAGCGCGCCGACGAACGCCGGGTCGACCTTGAAAAAAAAGTGGTTAACGTACTGCCGTTTGATCGCGTCACTCATGGTTGCTCCAACCACATTCAATGCTATACTGGCCCCGCGATGCAACGGAAAACAGGCGTGCTCATCTTCACCCATGGCTCGCGCCTCAAGGAAGGCAACGACATCATGGTCAAACTCGTCGACCAGGTAAGAGAGCGCCTCGGCTACGACCTCATCGAGCCCTGCTTCATGGAACTCGGCAAACCGCTCATCCCCGTCGCCATCAGGAAACTCATCCGCCGCGGCGCCAACCACATATTCGGCTACGCATTCTTCCTCGTCCCCGGCTCACACCTGCGCAAGGACATTCCCTTCATCTTCGAGCAAACGCTCAAGAAATTCCCCGGCGTCACCTACGAACTCAGTCCCCCGATGATGTCCGATCCGATGATGATCGACTTCGTCGCCAAACACGTCGAATCCGCGCTCACCCACTCCCGCGGCAAGTAGGACGGGCGTCCCGCCCGTGTGCCGTCCGCCGAGTTGCACAGAGCGTCTCGCCTGTTTTGGCTCAGTAAACTCACCACAAAACCGCTTCCGGACCCACCAAAAACCCCAAAACAAACCCAATTTTGGCAAAACAAACCCAAACTATTTCCAGACTTTCTACGGATGTAACCATCTGTCACCAAGCCCCATCCACAAATGGGAATCCCCAAAATCGTTGGGTTTGTTTTATCCAAAAAGGTTTTACGCATCCCCCCTCTTTGTACCGCCGCTTCGAGCCGAACGGGCGCGAGCGAGCGCAAAACGACAACCACTATGTCAAGGAACATCTAAACCTCACCCGCCACTCTATCACAAATACCAACCCAACCCAAGCAGAAAATATCGCCCAACGATTCCTTGCTTCTTGACAACTCCCAACTTTTCCGCCGGCGGCCCGCCCGTTCATCCCCGTCGCCATCAAGAAACCCATCCGCCGCGGCGCCACCCACATCTTCGGCTACGCCTTCTTCCTCGTCCCCGGCTCACACCTGCGCGAGGACATCCCGTTCATCTTCGAGCAGACGCTCAAGAAATTTCCCGGCGTTACCTACGAACTCAGTCCCCCGATGATGTCCGACCCGATGATGATCGACTTCGTCGCCAAACACGTCGAATCCGCACTGACCGGATTAAAGAAGGTAGATAGGCTCGCAAAAAAATAACCGGGATCAACTCCGCACTCGTGACAAATCCGCTCTTGCCAGACAGTCGCCCCAGGAAGACGGTTGAACCCCTCTCCTCGACATAATGTTCAAGCACAAGCTATAAAACCTGCCGCCGATGAAGCCGATTCAGTTCTCCGCCCACGCCAACTTTGAGATACAGCGGCGCGGAATCAGCCAAGCTGACGCCGAGGCTGTGGTGCGAAACCCTGGGCAGGTTCTTCCGTCCAAGAAAGGCCGGCACATTTACCAGTCGAAGCTGGGCGCTACGGGTCAGAGGCTGTTGCGTGTGATTGTCAAAGAGGATGCCATGGCGCATCATGTCATTCCTGCATACAAGACAAGCAAGGTGGCCAAATACTGGAAGCAGCCATGAAAGTCATTTACAACAAGGAAACTGACACGCTCTCCATCATTCTGCGCGATGGCAAGGTCGCGGAAAGCGATGAGGCGCGTGACGGGCTGATTTTGGACTACGACAAATCAGGCCGGCTTGTCTCCCTCGAGCTTCTCGACGCCTCGGAACAAATCAAGCAGCCAGAATCGATTGAGTTCGCGCTGGCGTCTGGCGAACCTACCGCCACGCTCGTTCGCGAAAAACCGTCGAAGAAATACCGCGCGTAACACCTTCCTCGATTGTTCCGCTGTGTTGTAGCCGCCCCGCTCTGTCGGGGCGTAAGCGGACACGGCGACAGAGCGCCGTGACTACATCGCTTGTGTTTCGAAATGCGTTCGATTCGCATCATCACCCGAATCTTCTTGAAAACGCCGCGTCCTTTTCTTACGCTCCGCCCAAGTTCTTTGAGTCGTTCATGTCGTAACACGTCGGTGCAGGGAACGCCGTGAGAATCGGCGACAGTGGCGCTGCTGTAACTGGCTACGAAAGCTTTACCCCGAATGCGCTTCGGGGCCAAAACCATCCTAACGGAGAAGGTAAAGCAAGTAGATCTGCCCCGCTCAGAGCGGGGTAAAAAGCCAGAAGTCAGAATACCGGCCGACGCGCAACCCAACAATCCTTCGAACCAAAGGAGAAGTGTCATGTTTCGCTTCACGTTCGTCGCCGCACTCGGCCTCGCACTGGCGTTGGCCCGTCCCGCAGTCGCTTTCGTCAGTCTCACCGAGAATTTTTCCAGCAACCCCTTCGCACCCGCGGGCAACTGGTCCTTCGGTGTCGGCAACAACAGCAATACCCAGTTCGTCTGGAATGCCAGCACGCCGCCGGCATACACGGGAGACGCCACGGGCGCGCTCAACGTGCACCTGAATTCTTCCTTGCCGACCGCGCGACTCCAGCGCCCGCTCGGCGTCACGCTGACGGACACCAACAACTTCACCCTCACGGCGCGGTTCGGTTTCACGATCACCAGCGCGCCAGAGGGTCAAAATATGCAGATCGCTTTCGGCTTGGTGAACAGCACATTGACGGGCAGCAACCGCACGGGTACCGCAGGCATTTACAACGACGATGACACGTTCCACACAGTCGAGTTCGACTATTTCCCCAATGACAATCCGTGGTCTCCCACGCTCACACCCGCCGTCTTTGGCGCGCAAGAGCCCGGTCTCGATGCGTTTGGCAATTTTGCCTGGATCTCTTTTGATCTTGGCGCTAATATCAATGGCGTCACCAATCTGCCGCAAAACGTGACCCTCCAAGCCACGCTGGTTTACAGTGGCGCAACCAAGACCCTCACCCTCACGATGAGTCAGGTGAATTCCAACGGCACGCTGACGCTGCTCGACACGGAATTGCCACCGCTGAATCTGCTTGGGGGGCAAGATGTCTATTCGACCTATGATACGACCTTTCCGTTCGTGGTCGACACCCTCGCCATCATGGCGTATCAGGACGGCTATACCACGACGAACGATCCGTCGCTGGTCGCCGATTTGCAATTCCAGCAACTCGATTTCACAACTTCCGCAAGTCCCCCACTGCCGAGTTACGTGACCATCAATATCGTCAGCACCAATGTCGTTCTGGCCTTTCCCACGGTCTCCAACAATCTGTATGTCGTGCAAAGCACGACCGACCTCGTTTCGGACGCCTGGAGCACCATTGCCAGCAACATTCCCGGCACGGACGGCGTCGTAACGAACATGGACGTCGGCGGAGCGAAAGTATCCAGGCGTTTTTATCGGGTGGGGTTACAGCAGAATTGAAAGCCGCAAACATACAGGACATGACTCGCCGCGCCTTTTCGCTGATCGAGTTGCTGGTGGTTATCAGCATTGTCAGCTTGTTGGCGGGGATGCTGCTGCCTGCGCTTAAACAGGCCCGCGAATGCGCCCGCGCCGCCAGTTGCACGTCCAACCTGCGGCAACTTGGCCTGGCGACGCAAATGTATGTCGATGACTACGGAAGATACTTTAGCTACTACACCACGCAAGGTGCAGACCGCCTGTGGTATTTCGGCTTGGAATCGCCCTACATCCCCCTTGGCATGGGCCCGCCGGGGTCACGTCACATCGACCTGACGAAGGCGAAACTCTATCCATACCTCCGCGCGATTCACGGCACCGAGGTTTGTCCCAGTTACAATTACTACTCGCCGCTCTGGCGGCAGAAATTTGACCAGATTACATACGGGTACGGCTACAACTATTATGGATTGGTCACCAACAACGTCGGCAAAACGCCCACCGATGTCCGTAATCCGTCCCGCATCATCTGCTTCGCCGACACCGCTCAGGTTAATACGTTCCAACCGCCCGCCTCATCCGCCCACCCGATGCTCGAAGAATGGTATTACGTGAGCTACTCGAGCGTCGGCGATCTGCCGGATGTTCATTTCCGCCACAATGGCCACGCCAACGTCTTGTTCTGTGATGGCCATGTGGACTCGATGCCCATCGCTCCCGGCACGCTCGATACCCGCCTTCCCCAGGAAAAAATCGGCCGCCTCAACCCGAACGGGGACACGAGCCTGTTTTGGTAGCCAAAGGCGGGGCGTCAGGGGGTGCCGATTTGCTTCCTGATCATGCCGGCGATCTCGTCGGCAAAGGATTTGATCTGGCCGGCATCGGGACCTTCAATGAGAAGGCGGGCTTTGGGCTCGGTGCCGGAATACCGGAGCAGCACCCGGCCCTGACCGTTGAGTTTGGCTTCGATGTCTTTGACGAGCTTCATCACGTCGGCGAGCGTCTCCCAAGCCGGTTTCTCTTTCACCCGGACATTCACGACGACCTGCGGGAACTTCGTGCACACCTTGCGCAATTCGCTCAGCGGCTTGCCTGTGTCCATCATGATGCGCAAGACCTGGAGGGCGCTCACGATGCCGTCGCCCGTCGTGGTGAAATCGCGGAAGATCATGTGACCGGATTGTTCGCCGCCCACGTTGAGGTCGTCTTGCAACATCCGTTCGATCACGTAACGGTCACCCACCTGCGTCCGCACAACCTGTCCGCCCGCCTGGCGGATGGCGTGGTCCAGCCCGAGGTTGCTCATGATCGTCGCGACGAGCGTGTTCTTCTTCAGCGTGCCTCGCCCGATCCAATCCAGCGCCGTGATCGCCAGCACATCGTCGCCATCCACGAGATTGCCCGTCTCATCGCACAACTGCACACGATCGCCGTCGCCATCGTGAGAAATGCCGATATCCGCCCCGTGTTTGCGTACGGCCTGACAGACCACCTCCGGGTACGTGCTGCCGCAATCCTTGTTGATGTTGGTGCCGTCGGGCCGGTTGTTGAGGACCGCGACTCTGGCCCCCAACTCCTGCAGCACACACGGCGTGCTCTTGTAGGTCGCGCCGTTACCCGCGTCCACCACGATGTGGAGACCTTCCAGCGTCATGCCCTTCGGAAACGCCGCTTTCACAAACTCGACATACCGCCCGAGCGCGTCGTCGATACGCACCGCTTTGCCGATGGCGTCCGCCGTCGGCCGAACCTTCTCGATCTCGCCGCTGAACACGAGGTCTTCGATCTGTTTCTCGATCGCATCATCGAGCTTGTAACCGTCGTCCCGGAAAAACTTGATGCCATTGTCTTCGTATGGATTATGCGACGCGGTCAGCACGATGCCCGCGTCCGCGCGGAGCGAGCGCGTCGTGTAGGCGACGCCCGGTGTGGGCAGCGGACCGATAAGCAACACGTCCACGCCCATGGAGAGGATGCCGGCCGAGACGGCGTTTTCCAGCATGTAACCGCTCAGCCGCGTGTCTTTGCCGACCACAATCTTATGGCGGCCATGTCCCTTGGCCACGGGCGCGCGCGACTTGAACACATGCGCCGCCGCGCGACCGAGTTTCAAGGCCGTCTCCGAGGTGACCGGCTCGACATTGGCGACGCCGCGCACCCCGTCCGTGCCGAACAGTTTCTTGGCGTTTCCCATAAGGTTACGGAGCCTGTTCTACACCCCGCTCCGGTGGGCTGTCAACCGAGTGACCCGCGCCAATCCGCACGTCCACTTCCACCCAATGCCGCTGCGTCAATCCTTCCGGAAACGCCAGCGGCGCCAACTCGACGCGCTCGCGGAACGACGTCCGCCGTCCCGTGACGTCGACGGGCAGTGTGCTCACACTGGCCATACTATTCAACAGCGTCTTGGGCCCTCGTTCCCGGATCGTCTTGGGCTCGATGACCACGCGCTCAACCGACAAATTGGGCGGCAGCTCGCCGCTAAACAGCGGCTGCACCGGTAACTCGCGCTCGATCATCTGATCCACATTGACCGTGACCTCGGCTGGGTCGATCTCGGAGACCTGAACGCGCCGGGAATGACGGATCGATTTCGGGGTAAGCTTGACCGTGATCGGTCCCACGCGATCGTCCTGGCTCAAGTCCACGACCGCCGATAAATCCTGCCGCGAAACCTGGCGCACGTCCTCACGCGTGCCGCGTACGGTCACGTTGGCGGTGGCCGCGCTGGCTTGCAACACCGTCAATCCCGTCCTCGCTTTGACCTCCAGCGGCACGCCTTCAATCAATCGCCAGTCACTGGTGATGCCCTTCACGAAAAACCAGGCGCACGTCGCCAGCAGCAGCGACACCAATTTGAGGCGCGCATCGTTCGTAACCCAGCCCATCATGACTTTGCTTCCTCGTGGTGTTTGTCGGAGCGCTCCCGGGGATGGCTGCTGTCATGACTCTCGAACTCGTCCGTCTGGCCGCCGCTGCCATTCTCCTTGGCCACCGTCTCGCGGATCATGGTATTGCCGAAGATGCGCCGTGTCAGGTCCGCCAGCCAGGTGCTGCGACGCGACACCGTCGTCAGCGTGGTCGTCAAGAATGCGCTCAACCCATCCACGTCCAATCCCTGCACCAGATGCCCGCGATGCGCCACCGAAATCTCTCCCGTTTCTTCGCTCACCACCACCACCACCGCATCCGTCTCCTCCGTCAATCCCATCGCGGCGCGATGGCGCATGCCCGTGCTGGCGCTCAGCCCCTTGCGTTGCGTCAACGGAAACACGCAGGCCGCCGCCACGATCTCATCACCGCGCAACACCACGCCGCCGTCGTGCAACGGCGTATTGGGAAAGAAAATCGTCGTCAGCAATTCCGGCGTGGCTTTCGCGCCGATCAGCACGCCGGTCTCGATGACGCCGCGGAACCCGATCTCGCGCTCCACGGCCATCAGCCCGCCGCATCGCTTCTGGGACAGTGACCGGGCCGTCTCGACCAGCACATCAATCATCTGGCCGCGCTGCTTCGGACTCCAAAAGAACTGGCGGCTGCCGACTTCCGCGAGCGCCCGCCGCAATTCCGGCTGAAAGATGACCAGCACCGCGATCGCCAGGAACGCGAGGAAGTGGCTGAGAATCCAATTGATCACATCCAGTTGAAAAATCTGCGTCACACCCACGATGCCGAGCAGGACGATGACGAACCCCGTGAGCACGGCCGCCCCGCGCGTCCCGCGAAACAAGAGGAACGTGTAATAAAAAAACGCCGCCAGCAACGCGATCTCGAAGACCGGTTTCCAATACGCGGCGATGAAATCCAGAATAAGTTCCATTGATTGCTACCGTGCCTGCCGTATCGCTTCCACCATTCGAACCACGTCCAACATTTCGGCCACGTCATGCACGCGCACCACGCGCGCCCCCTGCGCAACCGCCCAGGCGACCGTCGCAGCTGTTCCCCAGAGCCGCGCGTCCGCCCCGCTCGCGTGCCTCGCTCCCGTTGCGGCCAGCACCTTGCCGAGGAACGACTTTCTTGACGTGCCGACCACCACCGGGCAACCGAGCGAACCGAATTCGCCCAGGCGCGCGAGCAATTGCAGGTTGTGTTCCACAGTTTTGCCGAAGCCGATACCCGGGTCAACGGCGATTTGCGATTTTTTCAGCCCCTGCGATACGGCCAAGGCGATCCGCTCGGCCAGAAACGACCGCACTTCGGCAACCACGTCGTCGTATCTCGGACTTTGCTGCATCGTTTGTGGCGCACCCTGCATGTGCATCAACACCACGCCCGCGCCCATGTCGCGCACCACGTCAACCATCCGCGGGTCGAACCGCAGCGCGCTGATGTCGTTCACGATCCGCGCGCCCGCCGCCAGCGCCTGCTCGGCGACAACGGATTTCGTCGTATCCACTGAGACAACCAAATCCCGCAAGCGTTCGACCACCGGCAACACCCGCCGCAATTCCTCCTCCGCACTCACCGGCGTCGCGCCGGGCCGCGTGCTCTCTCCGCCAATATCGATGATATCGGCGCCCGCCCGCGCCATTTCACGCGCATGCTGGACCGCCGTATTCACGTCCAGAAAATTCCCGCCGTCCGAAAATGAATCGGGCGTCACGTTGAGCACACCCATGATCAGCGTGCGCGTCGTGTCCCATCCAAAGATCGCAGCCACTCGTGCACTGTACGCTGTCCTGTTCCGGAAACAATCGCAGAAACGGGCACTCGCCGCAGGCGGTGGATCCTTCTATGACTGCTGCTCCGGGGTTTGATCCGTGCTCTTGTCCTTCAGCAGATTATCGAGATTCTCAAATGGGTTGGCAATGGAAGAGCCTTTCGGCTTCTCGACCGGCGCCGCTCCGTCAACATAGCCCGTCAGCTTGTATTTCTCGTGCTCGTGGTCGTGGCAGTAGATGCACAGCAGTTCCCAATTGCTGCCGTCGGGCGGATTGTTCTCGTGGTTGTGGTCCTTGTGATGCACTGTCAACTCTTTCAGCCTCTTGCCGGAAAACTCGCGTCCGCAACTGGCGCAGACATGCGGGAATAGCGCGAGCGCCCGCTCCCGATACCCCGTCAGCCGAATCTCCGCGTCCCGTCGAAGCCGCGCGAGGATCTGCGCCTGCGTTTCCGTGTCTGGTGGTGACTTTTTTGGCTTCATAAGAAAGAGAATCTGGACCACCCTGACTTAACCAGGAATCCACCAACCCGAATTTCCCGCCGCAGCACGTCATGAACATCATCGACCCACGTGCCCTGCCCGGACCGCCGAAGAAGGGAATCGGGTTTCAGGTGAAAGAAGTCAAGCGGCGGCATCGAATTCGCGCCGGAGTCTTAGCCGAACGTGTCAGCGCGGCGTCCCTGAGTGTCCCCCTCCTATTGTTGTGCCAAGCGCCTGTCTCATGTTTTAGTACGCACCTCGTTGCCAATAGGCAAAGGCAACGCGCCGCAAAACCTTTGGCGCGTTCAGATAATGAGCTGCGAGGTTGGCCGCGTCAATCTGGATTCCGGAGGCTTCGGTGCGAGTCGTTCCGGTCTCGAAAATCAGGACAACGCCTAAGAGCGTGTTTGAAAAAGTGAT
>PLTX01000094.1 GCA_003164675.1 Verrucomicrobiota bacterium
GGGACGGCGGAGCAATGGATCAAGGAGGGCAAGAATGCCGTCAAATGGACGCGCCCGTCCTGTCGCGACTTTGTGGACAACCAAGTGCGCTTGCAGCTATTCGTGTTGGCGTACAACCTGGGCAACTTTCTGCGGCAGGCCGTGTTGCCCCGAGCGGTGCGGCACTGGACGCTGACGACATTGCGGGAAAAACTCATCAAGATCGGAGCGAAGGTGGTACGTCATGCGCGGCAGGTGATCTTCCAGATGGCGGAGGTGGCGGTCTCACGGGAATTGTTCCGAACTGTTCTGGAAAGGATCGGGTGGCTGAAATTGCCCACACCGCTGCCCGGCTGATGCTCGCCGGGCGTAAATCGCAGGAAGAGGTGCTGGAGGCGGTGCTCTGTCTGCATTCGGCCGCAAATCAGTGCGGAACGCAATCCAGAGCCGAAGGCATCCTCCCCCGGAGTCAAGAAGCCGGGCTTGGAGCCGCAAAAAGGCTTGATAGTACTGTCAGAGAGGATAAAATGATGGCCAATGAAACTGAATGGCCCGCGATGGTCGCGGGCCGTAGGTCATATGGGAAATGTCGGATTATGTAGAGACTTCGCACTTTTAGTCCGCACTGCCTTGCCCTCTGTGTTGCGTCGAGCGCTCAATGTTGCAGCACAAACCGAGACAAAAGTCTCGCTACGCAAAAGCTTCGCTGTGCGACACCTAAATTTAGAAAAATAAAAAACCTAAGACACCATCGTCGTCCAACAACTATTCAGTGCGAACGCCCTTCAGAGATCGGATCAGGAAAGCCGCGCGACGTTGCTTACCAGACGCTATCCGTAAGCCCTTGGGAAACGTCGCATTCCGATTTGACGAAAGCGTCGTCCAGCCCGTTGAGGGTTTTATTTTTGACATTTCCGGCGGGCGTTTCAAGACGGACGGTTGCACGTTTATAATTCCCAAAGATCAGACCTCACCCAAATACCGTGCATTGTTTCTTACCGACGCGCACGAGGCGGATATGCGCACTCTAGTGCGCGAGTTCGTCAGGCCAACCGACTCCGTTATTGAACTGGGAGGCTGCTTGGGCGTCGTTGCTTGTGTCACGAACAAACTCTTGGCTGACAAGACCCGCCACGTCGTTGTCGAAGGTAACCCCTTTCTCATGCCGGTCCTGCACCGCAACCGCTTCCTCAATGGCTCCGACTTCCTCATCGAAAATTGCGCAGTCAGCAGTCAGCCCGAAGTCACGTTCTACCTCGACCCGTCTGATATCCAAGCCGGCACGGCTCAACGCAAAAACAACCAGCCCGTGCGTATGCCGTCGCGGTCCTTGGCAGAGCTCGATGCGCGTTACGGGCCGTTCACGACGTTAGTCATCGATATCGAAGGTGCGGAACTCGAAGTCTTCGAACATTCGCGCGAGTTGTTGCGCCGCTATCGGCTAGTACTCGCGGAATTGCACACCGGGTATATTGGCAAACAAGCTGTCGAACAATGCCGCAGCATCCTTGCGGAAGCGGGCCTCCGATTCAAACGCCGCTCGGAATGCACCGAATTTTGGCAAACCGAAGCTTGGCAGCGCGACTGAGGCCGCCATCAATTCCTCTCCTCTCTCCGAATGACTACCGAAACCTCGCAGACAATCGGCGCATCTGCTCTGAATGGCCTTGATGGTCGCGGGGCCGAGGTCATATGGGAAATGTCGGTTGAAAGGTCGAAAACGGTGTGGCGGGGCTGTTTTGGGTCGCCGTTTGGGTTCGTTATTGTCGCATCGGCAGGGCGCAGGGCTGATGGCTTCGGTGTGGATTGCGGAGAAGGGGACACTCGGCAGACACTGAGAGCGGTCACGGTCCCTGAGCAGGCAAAAGGTTTCTTGACCGGCCAAAGGGTTTCCCGGTAGTCTGCGGATGAATAAACATGCAAGCTCCTGAAGATCATATTGACGATGCCCTGCATCAATTAACTCCGACATTCAATGCATTCATATCTTGATAAGAACTGGTGTGCCCAAGCGGGCGCATGGTTTTCGGATGGGTTCCCAGTCGGCGCGAACTTCGGAAGGACGCATCTCCACGCGTGATGAGCATGTCTGCGAAGCCAGCGAATTCTATCGCCGCGGTTGTCGTCACCCGTAATCGGTTGTCCCTGCTCAAGAGCTGCGTGGCGGCCTTGCGCGCTCAGACGCATCCGCTCAACGCGATCATCGTAGTGGATAACGACAGCACCGACGGCACCCGCGAGTGGCTGGCAGGCCAGAGAGATCTGCAGGTCATTACCCAGCCGAATTCGGGGGGAGCGGGGGGGCAATACACTGGAATGAAAACAGCCTATCTCCAGGGCCATGACTGGTTCTGGTGTATGGACGACGATACCGAACCCAATCGCGACGCGTTAGAAGAACTGGTAAAATCCCCCCGTTTTTCCGATCCGCAAACAGGGTTTCTGGCGAGCTTGGTGCTGTGGACGGATGGGACGCCGCATCGCATGAACACCCCGGAGCCGTCCCATCACTGGGAGTGGTATCATACCGTGCTCACTGACAAGTGCATCCGCGTTTCGGTTTCCTCGTTCGTTTCCATTCTCATCAGCCGTGCGGCGGTGGCGAAAGTCGGGTTACCAATCAAGGAATTCTTCATCTGGCGCGACGACGTTGAATACACGGAGCGAGTCGGGGAGCATTTCCATAACTACCTCGTGCTCAGCAGTCGTGTTTTGCACAATACCAAGGTGCACACGGGCGGCGTCTGGCCCGCGCGGATTGAGCCCCATGAGTACACCAAGTACTGCTACGGGGTTCGTAACGAGGTCGCTTTGATCAAAATGCGGAAGCTGCCCCGATACCGAAAAGTTATCCGGTTCATCGGGCTGCTCAATCGTTATCTGCCGATGATTCTCACGGGGCGAGCGCCCGTGCGGCTTTTGGGATGGATTTGGCGGGGTCTGTGGTTTCGACCGAAGCCGGACATGGTTTGAGCCGAGGGGCGTGCCTCGTTGGATCGGTCAGGGGTCACAACCGCTCCCAGTTTTTTGATTGCGCGTGCCGGGTTGCCCGCCACCAGCAAGTCGGGCGGAATCTGCCTTATCTGGACGACGCTACCGACGCGTGTCGTTCCAGTGTGGCCGGAATATTCGGCGCGCTGACTGGTCACAAAAAGTTTCTTACCAAAAGGATGTAACCGCTAACAGATTCAAGCCGGCGCAGCGACCCGTGACGTGCGACGGTCAGGAGCGGTAGCCATTGGGCATGGACTTCCGCCACGCCCAAGCGTGCTGGATGATGACTTCGATTTCGGGATACTGGGGGTTCCAGCCAAGTTCTGCCTTGGCGCGCTGAGAACCGGCGATGAGGCGGGCCGGGTCACCGGGACGCCGGGGGGCGGCCTCGACCGGCACCGTCCGTCCGATCACCTTCTGGACCGCGCCGATAACTTCCTTAACCGAGAACCCCTGGCCATTGCCCAAATTGTATGCGTTGGTCCGGGCGCCGTTCCGCAAGGCCTGCAATGCGAGAAAATGGGCTTCGGCCAGGTCGCTGACGTGCACGAAATCACGAATACAGGTTCCATCGGGCGTGTCCCAATCCGTGCCAAAAATCTTCAGTTTGTCCCGTTTCCCTAGCGCCGCCAGGATCGCGACAGGAATCAGGTGCTCTTCCGGATCGTGATCTTCGCCAATAAGTCCCTCCGGGTCGGCGCCGGCGGCGTTGAAGTACCGCAAGGAAACGGACCGCATGCCGTATGCCTGGCCGTACCACTGCAACATTCTCTCCATGACCCATTTGGTTTCGCCGTACGGGTTTGTGGGGTTTTTCGGATGATCTTCCGGAATGGGAACCGTAACCGGCTCGCCGTACACCGCCGCCGAAGACGAAAAAATGAGCTTGTTGATCTTGTGGGTCCGCATGGCCTCCAGCAGGTTGAAACACCCCGCGACATTGTTCTCATAGTACTTCGACGGATTCTTCACCGAGTCGCCCACCGAGGCATAGGCAGCGAAGTGGATAATGCATTCCACAGCGTGATCGTGAAGCAATCGATCCAGTTGCTCGCGTTGGCGAAGGTCGGCCTCGATCAGTTTGGCCCCCAGCAACGCGTCACGGTGCCCATTTCCCAGATTGTCCATCACCAAAACATCTTCACGGTGCTGTAGAAGGCATCGCACCATGTGCGACCCGATATAACCCGCCCCGCCGATCACCAGAATCATGTCGTCTCTCCCGTGTTTTTGAATGCCAGACCTTATGCCAGTTGCGTAAACAAATCCAAAGCCTCACGAACCGCCACGTGCTGGTCGATATATTTATACAACCCGAGGCGACCCGCAAAAACGACGTTGGTTTCTTTGGCGGCCAAATCCCGGTATGCTTGGGCCCGGTTCTTCTGTTCCATCGTCGGGACGGGATAAAACGGCTCGTCGCTCCCGTCCATCGCATAATTGTATCCCAAGGTCGTCACGGGCAGTGATTGTCGGGTGTACTGCTTGTGCTCTTCCAGGCGGAGAACGCGCGGATCATCCGGTGTGTTGAGCGTTCCAAACCCGTTGAACTCCGTGCCGGGCTTGGTGACGAATTCAAAGCGCATGCCGCGGTACTCGAGTTTCCCACAACGACATCCGTAAAAGACGTCAATCGGCGCCGTGCAAATGAGCAGCTGATAAGAGAGAGGCATCGCCCGATAGTCGGTGTTCAACTCCACGCGGATGTTAGGATGCTCCAACATGCGCCGAATCAATTCCGTGTACCCCTCCGAGGGCACGCCCTGATACACGTCCTTGAACAATCGTTTGTCATTATCCAGCCGGAGCGGGACGCGGAACGCCAACTCGGCCGACAACGAAGCGGCCGGCCGCTGCCACATCTTCTCGGTATAGTTCTTAATGAACATCTCGTACAAGCGCCGCCCGACCTGTCGGATCATCGTCATCTCAAAATTGTCGTGCGCCGGATCGTCCACCTGGCCTTCCAAGCCCTCAGCCTTCAGCAATTCCTGAGCTTGGTCGGCACGGAGTTCCCGGTCATAGACCCGTTGAATGGTGTCTAGGGTGATGGGCCAATCATATAACTCGCCCCGAAAGCGCGTCTTCACATAGTGCACGTAACCGTTGAACCCGGAGAACCGATTTACAAATTTCCAGACTTCCTCATCGCTGGTATGAAACAGATGCGCTCCGAATTTCTGGACGCGGATTCCATGGGTATCCAGGAAATCATGACTGTGCCCGCTGACGAATGGCTGGCGCTCCAAGACCAGCACTTTCCGTTTCCGAACGGTTGCGTAGAGATGGGCCATGACGGACCCCGTCCATCCGGCGCCAATCACGACAATATCTTCTGCCATAATGGTTTCTCGAATTCAAACTGGTGGACCGACGGGCAAGGATTCCATGAGGGACCTGCCGCATCAATTCCAGAGCCAATGCAGCGGGGTAAGTACCACAGGCCACCTGACTTGGCAAGCTGCTTCTCGTTCCCAGATCCGCCTCTGTGCCAACCCGCCACTGGCCCACGCACTAATGCACCGCCACAGTTCATTTGACGGGCTGCCTGACCTTGCCCCCTGAAACTGGACAGTTTCCAAAGAGAGTCTTGGCTAATAAAGTGGCGGGAGCCACGAGGAGCCAAGATGAAACGGAAGCGATTCAGTGAAGAACAGATTATTGGGATTCTCAAGCAGGCCGAGGGCGGTTTGCCACTGCCCGAGTTGATCCGTCAGCACGGGATCTGCGAGGGGACCTACTACCGCTGGAAGAGCAAGT
>PLTX01000111.1 GCA_003164675.1 Verrucomicrobiota bacterium
TGCTCGTGTTGGGGTCTTTGAGAAATTTGAGGATTTCGGCTTCGTCGAACTGGGCCACGAATGCGCTGGCCTCGTCTTCGTGCTTGGCTTTCCAGTCCCGCAAGTCGGCGTACGCCTCCAACGTTGTTGCGCCGGGCGGCATCTTCTCACGCCGGTAGTGGCTCAGGGCGTAGGCGTGCCGGGCGATACCGAGCAATTGGTCGGAATGCTTCCGCGACCAGTCTTGGAACACGTCTTCGTACAGCAGGTTGATGTACTTGGCGATTTGCGNNGCGCCTGCCGGAGCATCTGCTTGTCTTCCTGCTGACTGACGCCGACCATTCGGGCAACCAACGCCGTCGCTGACGCAAGATGGTCGGGCGTTAGCGGAAGACATTTCGTGTCGAGGTAATTGATTGTAATGTTGCCGTCTGGCTGGATGATGATTGGCTTGGCATTTGGATCAACGGTCTGCACGTAAATGCCGTAGGAAAGTCCCTCCTCGATGATGACGGTGTACGCGAAGTAGCCTTCGGTCTGCGTGAGAAGGTCGCAAACCGTAACGGACTTGCCGGCCCCGCTCATGCCCAGCAACACGGCGTGCTGCGGCGAGACGTTCGATTCCTGCCCGGCAAATGTCTTGATGCCGACGAGATTGTTCGCTGAGCCTTCGTAGATCGCTTCAGCGGTGTCCAAGTGGCCGGTGAACGTCGCGCAAAACGGTAGCATGTCCGCGATATACCGGCTCTCGCCGTACAGTTTGCGGTGCTCGTACCGGCCCCACGTCCAGCCGGGCCACGTCTCGTAAAACAACTGGCGCGATGTGCTCGGCAGCGCCGTCTCGAAATACTGTGCGCTGTTCATGCTGTTGATTGCGTTCTTGATGGCGCTGGTCTTGACGGACAGCCCTTCCTTGGTCTTGTCCCAAGTGCGCACGATGAACTGCGCGTGAAACGGCAGCGTGTCGCCCCGCGCGAGCGCCGCAATCTTGCGCTGCTTCTTTTCCAGCACGGTCAGCAGCGACACCTTTTTCTCGCTGGCATAGTCGCCGGCGATTCGGTCGTGCTCTTTTTCTTCCTTGAGGATCTCCTGACGCACCGGCAGCGGGTCGATGTTGACCGTGATCGTGTAGTCGAGAAGCCGGAGATTGGTGAGCCGACGAATCAGGCCGGGGTGCGTCATCTTCGGCCAGCGCGTCAGCACGATGACGGAGTGATAGTAGCCGTCCATCCAAAACCCGTAGTCGGACTGGCCGTTGGCTTCACAGTGCCAGCAGTTCTCCTGGATGGACAACTCCGGGTCGAAGGTGTCGAGAATGTCGTAATCGAATCGCTCGGCCAGGGACGGGTTCAGGAACATCTTGTAATGCCGGTAATGATCGGCGTCGGTCATTGGGATGATACGCGCGCCTTGCCCGGCGAAAATATTGGCCAGCAGTTCGTGGACTTGGGAGAATTCGGCCTGCATCTGCTCCAGCGTCATTTCGTAGAACGCCGCCAGCGCCTTGGCGGTGCTGGTGGCCTTCGGCGAAGTCTCGATCTTGCGCGAGATGTAGAGGATGAGCCGTTGCCGGCGCAGATTGCGGTCTGCCATCGCCTGCCAGTACCGCATGAACCGCTCGTTCCGGCACCGTTTGGTCCAAACGTTATGCATCTTCTCGGTTTCCTGCTGGTAACGGAGCAGCGGGGCGCGGTAGTCGGAGTCGCAGTAGAATTGCACCTGCAGACGGCGCGAGTCGCCGAGTGATGCGAGCAGAAGTGTGACTTGGTCTTGGAATTCGTTCAGGTCGGAAACCTGCGCGTTGTCGAGTTCGGGCGGTTCAAAGATGAACCCTTTGGAGACGAAGCACCCCTGGCGCAGGCCGTTGAAAACAATCAGGTCGCGGACGAAATAGCCGTGTGGGGCGTTATCTAACATGCTGGCCCTTCAGCGGATGCCCGGGATGGCGGCATGTGTCAGGGCCGAAGCCAGATCCCTTGATCCATAAATCCACGCAATCCCTGTCGTAGCCCGGCGGTTTGCCCTGCCGGAAGCCGTACACGTACACGAGCGTCAGCAGCAGCGGAATCGCCGCGATCACCAACGACATAATAAATGACACCTTCGCTACGCTGAACGTGATCAACAGCGTCATGACCGATCCGAAGCAGCCGCCGGTCATGTACCAGAACAAGTTCCCCTCAAGCCCCCACGTCCGGCCTTTGGAGTCGTCGGCGCTGTTGGTCTCGGTGAGTCGCAGCGTTTGATTGCTCATTGGAAAGTGCCCACGTCAGCGGTGGACGCCCCAAGGCCAAACGACACGAACAGCGCCTTCACGATCACCGGCGCGCCGGCAATGATGAGACCTCCGATGATGGAGAGTTTCCCGGAATCAGTGTCGCCACGGCGAATCGCGAAGCCGCCACTGATGACACAGATTGTGCCGAAGATGAACCCGATGAGCATGACGATACCCAACGCGCTGCTCACGCCTTCGATCAAGGTCGCGGCGAGGATGGGCGTGAACCGAAGGGTGGTTGCCAGAAGTAATGTTTTCATTGGCGACAGGTTGTACTGCGATTTGCTGGCGTTGCTGTTCGCAGGCGCGAACAATTTTCAGGGCTGGATCGGATAAATGAGAACCGATGAATGCGGCAATTTCACCGGTGAAATCGAATGGCAAGCTGCATGAACTGGAATCACACCTGCGGCAGCGGATTCGCGGCCAAGACCACGTGTTGCCACGGGTCGTGTCACTGCTTCACCGTGGCGAACTAGGGCTAACGAAACCCGGCCGCCCGCGTGGGAGCTTCCTGTTTCTCGGACCGACTGGTGTGGGCAAAACGGAGCTTACACTCACGTTCACCAGTTTCCTGATGAGCAACGCCCTGGCATTCCGCTTCGACATGTCGGAGTACCAGACGCAAGAAAGCCTCGGCTTGCTGCTTGGCGGTAAGCTTGGTGAACGCGGGACACTGGGGATGGTTTACGACCGCTCGAAAATCGGCACGCTGCTTTTCGACGAAATCGAAAAGGCACATCCCCGCGTGTTGGATGTGTTCCTCCAGATTTTGGACGCCGCCCGCGTAACGCTGGCAACCGGCGAAACGTTGGAGTTGAGCGGCTTCTACATCGTGTTCACGTCGAACATTGGCAGCGCCGATCTGATGAACCTGCAATACTCAACGCCCGCCACGATGGAGCGTCACGTCCTGACGCGCGCTCAACAATCAATGCGCCCCGAACTTTACGCCCGCATTACGGAAAAGCTGGTGTTTGGCCGCCTGACATACGATCACCAGTTGGAAATCGCCCACTTGTTGCTGAATCAGGAATTGGCGTTCCTGAAATCCAAAGGCCACGAACTCACACCGGATGCCACGGTTCTCCCGTTCCTAGTGCGTCGCGGATTTCATCCGAAACTCGGTGCGCGCCCCATGCGTGATGCCGTTGAAAAACTTGTCGGCGATGCCGTGGCGATTGATCTGCTGACTGGCGGCAGCGGCTGCGGCAGCCTGGTCGTGGATGAGACAGCGAATGCCCTGATCATCAGCTAACGACTGCGAGCTGGTGCGAACAGATGGCTTCGGTCTGCGGTCGGCGGGCGGAAGTGGAGCGGCGGCGAAACGGAGCGTCTAGCGAAGCGAAGCCAGAGCGCAACGGCAACGCCGAGCCGGAGACGGAAGCGAACGCATGTGCCATGAACCAAGAAAGTTCCGCTCGTGACGAGCGCGGGCTTTGCGGAGCGGAACAAGCGTGGTCGAGGAGGGAAGCAGGGCCGAGACCGGAAGCGCGTGGAGCACAGCGAAGCCCGCGTTGGTCACGGCAGGTCACCTCGGTGATGTAGTCATCAAGCTTTCGGGGGTATTGACAACTGTCGTACGCTGTGGTAAGAATCGCTTACCATGTGTAATAGGAGATAGGTTTTATGAAGGCATCACGAGAGGACATTCGCGGTTGCGTGATTGAGTCGTTGCAGCGCGTTTTGGACAAACCGGTCGCGACGCAAATTGACGACAACACAAATCCCATCCAAGATTTCGGTTTGGAAAGCGCGGACGGTGTCGATTACGCCTGCGTCCTCAGCGAACGTTTGCGCTATGTAATCCCCCATGACGTGAACCCGTTCGTGGATGATTCGGGGCGGCGGGCGCGGAAGGTCGGAGAGATTGTGGATTTGATGTGCAGCTTGCTAGCAAACCAGGAGGTTACGCGATGAGCGAGCAGGAGAACACACCGCGGACAGCCATTGCGGGCCGGTTACGGGCGGCACGAGAGCAGGCCGGTCTCTCGCAGGGGCAGGTGGCGAAACTGCTTCAGGTTCAGCGCCCGACGATTTCGGAGATCGAAGCCGGACGGCGGAAAGTTCCGGCTGAGGAACTGGCTCGATTCGCGGTAATCTATGACGTGAGCGTTTCCTGGCTGGCGACGGACGAGTCGGAAGTGCCGGACCCTGCGGTTGAGTTGGCTGCGCGTGAGCTTGCCAAACTGAAGAAAGAGGATCTGGACAGTGTTTTGCAGCTTCTCAAGACCTTGCGGAAGGCGGAAGATCGTCGCAAATGAGCACCAGGATGGAAATTGCCCGGCAGGGCCTACGGGGCGCGTTGGAAACACGCCGGCATAGTGGCAAATCGAAGTCAGAGCCGATCTGCATCTTCGACTTCGCCGAGGGGCTCGGCGTCGAGGTCAAGTTTTGCCCCGGAAACAGCTTTGGCGGGATGTATGCCAAGGCGTCACAAACCATCCTTGTGCCATCTCTTCGTCCTCCGGGCCGTCAAGCGTTCACCTGTGCCCATGAGTTGGGACACTGGTTTTTCGGACATGGAACACGCGTTGATGAATTGGAGGACATGGAGCGTGACCGCGACGACCAACCCGAAGAGTGGCTGGCAAATAGTTTTGCCAGTTACCTGCTGATGCCGCCATGGTCGGTTGGGGAGGCATTCGCCAAGCGGCATTGGAACCCCGGCAGTTGCACACCAACGCAGGTGTACGTTATCGCCGGGCAGTTCGGCGTTGGATACGAGACTCTCGTGCAACACCTATGCTGGTCGCTGCGGCTGACGCCCGCCCACCATGCGGAGCGACTGTTGAAAACGACGCCCAAGCAATTGCGCCGGCTGGTGCTGGGTCACGATGAGGCGCGCCATTTGGTGATTGCAGACCGGGCTTGGAGCACGGTAGCTGTCGATCTTCAAGTGGGTGATGTGGCCATTTTTCCGGAGACTGTCAGCGTAGAAGGGCCAAGTGCCGCGATTACCAGCACGCACGAAATGGGCGTCGTGGTGACCGGTAAAGTGCCTGGGATCTTGCGGGCTGAATCGGCAGACGGATCGTGGGCCGTGTTCGTCCGGGTCTGCCGCAAGGATTTCACAGGGCGAAGCACCTACCGTTTTCTGGAGGATCCGGATGTCGGCTAACACGCCAGAGGTGATCGATGAGCGCAACCTCTCCCATGCCTGGGCGAGGGCGTTCCTGACGATGATGGATCGCAGTGATCGCGAGCTTGCGCCTTTGACAATATCCATCACTGGGTTTGATGCTGGCCTGCCGATTGAGGAGGTGCGGATTCGCCAAGCACTGGATGCATCATTGGCTGAACAGGACAAGTACAGTTCCGCGGTCTCAGGGTTGACCATTTTCCCGTACAAGTACTGGGACCGGGAGGGGCGGCCGGAGTGTCGCAAACTCTCGGAATGGTATCTCAGGCAATATCTGCCACGGCTAAAGGCTCGGGATCGCCTCAACAAGAAGGGAACGTACTTCGAACGCATGATCGCCTACCACGGCGTGAAGCAACATGATGAGCAGGATGAGGTCGTGGTCAAGAACCAGTTGCAGCACATCATCGATATTTGGAACAGAGACAGGGGAAACGGTACGCGTCCCCGGCAGTCAGCGCTTCAAGTTGCTTGTTTCGATCCCGCCAAAGATCATACTGGTTCAACACGAAGTGGGTTTCCCTGCCTTCAGCAAGTCAGCTTTGCGTATGGACATCGTGGGGAAATCGTAGTCAGCGCGTACTATCCCACCCAATACATTTATGACCGTGCGTACGGCAATTATCTTGGTTTGTGCCATTTGGGGCATTTCATGGCCTGCGAGATGGGGTTGCAGATTGCGCGTCTCAACTGTTTTATTGCCCATCCGGAACTTGGCGGCGTGAACAAAGGCGCATTGACAGAGTTGGTTGCGGTGGTGCGGGATTGTCTTAGTATCAATAGAACGGAGCCTAAGTGAACGGCAATATGAGGGAGGCACATGTATGGCATTCTGGAACAGTGAACTAATCAAACAGCGTGCCCCGACTGAGAAGCTACTTGTTCCCTATGATCAAGGCCGCGTGGTTACTGGGGCATATGAACTCAGTCTGGGGTCAGAATCGTATATCACATCCGACCCCACACAGGCGAAACGCTCATTCAGCGACGGCGCACAGCTAAACATACCCCCTGGTCAGTTTGGGATGTTGATGACGAAAGAGAGCATTTGCATTCCAGATGACGCCATCGGGTTTATCTCCATAAAGGCGACCATCAAATTCCAAGGGCTCGTGAACGTGTCTGGATTTCATGTGGACCCCGGCTGGAAAGGGCCGTTGAAATTCGCAGTTTACAATGCCGGCAGCAAGAACGTGCCTCTAATAGTAGGGGAAAGGACATTCCTGCTTTGGTTCAGCGCATTGACAGGAAAGACAACGGATGTAAGAACGAAAGGTGGGACGATGGGGCTAACACGCGAGGACATTGAGCGCATTCAGGGGGAGGTTTCATCTCCTGCAGAACTTAAAAAGGAGATGGACAGCTTGCGAACGCAGCTAAGGATTGTGGAAATAGTAGGCGCGGCGGTTGCCGTCGCATTTTTAGGTGCTTATGCAGGTCTCATTGTAGAGAAGCTGGGGGGTAAGGGTGAAGTGGCGCCAAGTCCGCAAATCAATCAGGTGCAACCTAGCGTATCCCAGCCAGCGGTGGCAGTCGGCAGCAATCAAGTGCAGCGCGGCCAGACCCCAAACGCGCAGCGCGCGCCATGATAAGTGTGCATATGAAGCGCCAGTCGCCGCGAGGTAGGCTGTTTGTCTTTGAGGGCCTTGATGGCTCGGGGAAGACGACGATTGCTCACGCGTTCGTGAGGCGGCTCAGAAGTTGGGGTTGGCAGTGCGACTATGTTGCCTTTCCCGGCAAGTCGGTCGGCTCACTGGGCAAACTTGTTTACGACATTCACCATGACCCACGCACTGCCGGCATTACCTCGGTCACCCCCACGAGCCTGCAAGTATTGCATATCGCGGCGCACATCGACGCCATCGAGTCCGAAATTCTGCCAGCACTGAATGCGGGCCGGTGTGTTGTGCTGGACCGGTATTGGTGGTCCACCTGGGTGTATGGCGTTGTCGCCGGCGTTAGCAAAGACTCACTGGATGCGATGATCCAGGTGGAGTGTGTGCACTGGGCCAAGGTGCTGCCAGACACTGTTTTTGTGATTAGTCGGAACAGTGGCGCCAATACGGCGTCGGTAATGGACCGACAGTCATTGTCACAAGAATATGCCGCGCTCGCCTCTCGCGAGCGGTTGAAGTATCCAGTCACTCAGATCAACAACGACGGCACAACGGCTGATTCGCTAACTGCCGTGATGGGTGGCCTTCCCAACCAACAGCAACTTCCTTTGGCTTCCGCTGCTGCGCTGCAACGGGTGCCGTTGGTTTTCACCAGACTTGCACCCGCAAAGCCAACAATCGTGTATGACACGTATTGGCGGTTTGCCGCCGAACGTCAATCGGTGTTCTTTGCACGGCTCGCCCACCAGCCGCCACCGTGGACAAGCGATCCCATTCTGCAGGAATACAAATTCACAAATGCATACCGCGCTTCGGATCGCGTAAGCCAATACCTAATTCGACACGTTATCTATGATGGCGATGCCTCACCGGAAGAGGTGTTCTTCCGAACGATCTTGTTCAAGGTGTTCAACCGAATCGAGACGTGGGAGCGGTTGGTTCGGGAAGTGGGAACCGTGTCATATGCGACGTATTCATTCCGACGCTACGATGCCGTTTTGAGCAAGGCCATGAGCCAAGGCGAGCGCATTTACTCGGCGGCGTATATCATGCCATCAGGTGGACGGTCATCAGAGGACGGTAGAAAACACAGCATGCATTTGAAGCTGATCGATCGGATGATGCGGGAGGAGCTACCAGCCCGCATTGCAGACGCTCGGTCCATGGGCAAAGCCTTTGAGTTGTTGCGAACGTATCCGACGATTGGCGACTTTCTCGCGTATCAATACGTGACCGACCTGAACTACAGTGCGCTGACTGGTTTTAGTGAGATGGAATTCGTTGCCCCCGGTCCTGGGGCGCTGAACGGCATTCGTAAATGCTTCAGTGACCTGGGCGGATTGAGCGAGGCCGACATCATCAAGGTCGTTGCTGACCGGCAGCAGATGGAGTTTGCCCGGTTGGGACTGACCTTCAAGTCGTTATGGGGACGCCCACTGCAACTGATCGACTGCCAGAACCTGTTCTGCGAAGTGGACAAGTATGCTCGGGTCAAGCATCCGGAATGTGCCGGCGTCACCGACCGAAAACGGATCAAGCAGAAGCACCGGCTAAATGTTACGTCGATTGCGTATTGGTACCCACCCAAGTGGGGATTGAACGACAGAATCAACATGGAGAGAGAACATGTTTCGACTGTTTGAAGGACAAACGGCCGACGAGGTGTGGCAGAAGATCGCCGCTGCGTTCCGGGCTGCAGACGGCACAGCGGAACAAACCAGCCGCGCCGGCATGTCGAACGAGATTCTCCATGCTGCCATTTCCATCGCCGACCCGCGCCAACGATGGGTTGTATCACGTCAGCCCGCGATGAACATAGCCTTTGCACTTGCTGAAGTGGTGTGGATCATGAATGGGCGAAACGATTCGGCGTTCCTGAATTATTTCAATTCGGGACTACCGCATTACGCCGGCAATGGTCCGACGTACCCCGGTGCATACGGCCATCGTCTGCGCCAGAACTTGGGCTTGGACCAACTGAACCGTGCTTACGACGCTCTCAGGAGCAGGTCGGATAGCCGTCGGGTCGTGCTTCAAATTTGGGATGGGAGGCTGGACTCGCCTCATGCGGGTGGTGAGGAAACCGAACTGGACATTCCATGCAACGTCGTCTCCATGCTCAAGGTGCGCGGTGGAAAGCTGGAATGGACACAGATCATTCGCAGCAATGATCTGTATCGTGGATTGCCCTACAACTTCGTGCAGTTCACAACACTCCAAGAACTCATGGCTGGATGGCTCGGTGTTGCGGTCGGCAGCTACAACCAAATCAGCGACAGCCTGCACGTTTATAGTGCTAATGTGGAATCAGTGCGCGCGTCCTATCCCATCGACTCGGCGGTCAATACGGACTCACTCGCATTTGGAAAGCAAGCGTCGGATGCAGCTTTCACTGAACTGGCGCGCGCGGTTGAGTTGATCATCACACAACGTACGACCGTTGATGACTTGTTGCATCGCCCATCGCAGAGTGCACTTCCGGTGCCATTTAAGAACATTCTGTGCGTCCTCTGCGCCGAAGGTGCACGGCGTCGAAGGCGCGTGGAAGCAGCGAAGGAGCTCATCGCCGGCTGCTCAAATATGGCCTATCAACAACTGTATGGACGATGGCTAAACGCGTGCGCGGACCGCACAGGACAGCGAGCGAACGCAACTCACAAGAACTCCGCAGAAGAGGACCACCACCAATGAATTCAGACAATAGACAAAGGCACGTTTTCATAAGTCATCACCATAAGGATGATGCCGAGGTTGGTAAACTGACGACACTTCTGGCAGAAAAGGGCTACGATATCCGCAATAGTTCTATTAGGGCGAAACCGGCCAACCAGCGGCGATTGGACCAAGGACTGGTGAAGGAAGCAACCATTCGCCGATTGCTTCGTATGAAAATTTCATGGGCCGGGACAGTTATGGTCCTGATTGGCAAGGAAACCCATTCAAGACCATGGGTGAATTGGGAAATCGATCAGGCGAATAAGCAGGGCAAGAGAATAGTTGGCGTTTATGTCAGAGGAGCCACGGATGCCGATAAACCTGTCGCCCTCGAAAAGTACGCTTCGGCGATTGTCGGCTGGAATTCCGACAGTATCATCGATGCGATAGATGGGACTACGAATCCATTTCAAAACCCAGACGGCACTTCACGAGAGGCCACGCATGATCGAGTCTCGCTGAAATGCTAGCGCATGAGTAAAGTGTACATGTATGTGGTGGACCGCGACTTCGGTTTCGCCCCAAATCCTTTTCATGGTTGTTGTACGCTCGCTACCTGTAAGCCTGGCATCAGAAGTAGGGCCGAAGCGGGCGATTGGGTGTTCGGGATGGGCGGCTGCAGATTGGGAGCGACAGGAAGATGCCTTTTTGCAATGCGCGTCACTAACAAGATCACATTCAATGATTACTGGTCGGACCCGGAGTATCTCGATAAAAAGCCCGTTAGAAACGGGAGCAACAGGATGTTGGTGGGAGACAATGTCTATCATTGTGATTCACAAACCGGCGAATGGCATCAGGCAGATTCTCATCACAGCAATCCTGATGGCAGCGTCAATCGACACAACCTACGTACAGACACAAAGACGGATAAAGTTCTCGTCTCACGTCATTATTATTATTTCGGGAGCAAGGCGCCAACCGTGCCGAAGCGTCTACTTGATGCACTCGGATTCAAAAACGGGAGAAACTACCGAGTCTTTGACGCGAAAACCTGTGTCGGCTTAATTCAGTGGCTCCATACCTCCTTTGCAAGTCTGTTGAACACTGTAGGCGCTGACCCGTTTGATTTTGATCAAAGTGAAAAGCGCTATTCAGCCGGGGATAATAAAGTTCACTAGCGACGGAGAAGGTAGAGGCGCCAACTATCAACGGCAGCCATTCGTGTTAGTATTCCCTCCGTAGGCTATCTTTGTCTCTCGTCGTCAGGAAAGAATCTCGCGATATTTGGAATACCTGCGATTTGGGCGAACCCTTTTGCTCGCCCGTGTATCTTTGGCTGTAGGTGTCGCAAATCGGATCGGAATTCGCCATGCATTTGCCAGTTCGTGCACGGCACGCTTGGGTTAGCGTCTCGCCAGGCCTCCCAAAGCGGATGCCACTTCGAGAGAAACGGGCGTAAATCTCCATTAAGCATGGCCAGCGCATAGGTCTCTACCGTTTCCGCTTTCCCGATCCGGGTAGGCTCCATTTGAGCTACAACATCGCGTGTACACCGAAATAATTCATGGAGTGAACTGATTGCTTTGCCGTCGTCCCCTTCTGCATCGGACAGTGGCTGGGCTGCAATTCGTGTCGAAACTTCTACAAACAGCTTCCAGGCGGCACGACGTTGAGATCCGGCACTTGTGAACTTTAAGCCCTGCAGTTCCGCTTCTGTAAGATGCCAATCGTCCCAGTGGACACGTAGCCACATGCTGTACAGTATCGGCCACATCGAAGCAACCAGAGCTCCTGCGCCAGCTCCGACAGCGATCAGAAATCCGATCTGCTGCAGTTGGATGAGCCAGAAGATGAACGCGCCAACACTGGCTCCCAGCAACGTTCCAAGAATAGCGCGGCGGCTTAGAGGGATTATTGCGGAATTCTTCATGTGCGTAATCAGCCGTGTCACGGAGTCTTCACATCATCGTTTAGGCCGAGTTCGCGCAAGGCGGTTTTGGTTTCCTCGGTCTGCTGCTTGGTGACGCCGCCCTCTGGAGCGGCCTCGACGGTAACGGTCAACTTGAGTCCTTTACCGGCGGCGAACTTGGAGAGCACCTTCGTGTAGAAGTTCATCCATTTCTGTGAGGGGACTTCGCCAGTCCACGTCAACTTGCCGGTCTTGGGGGTCTCTGGGGGTGGCGGTAGCGGTTTTGTCCCTTCTTTGGCGATAACGCAGGTTGCTGTACCGGAAATCTCACCGACCGATGCAGTGATGACGAAACTTCCCTCGTCCTTGTCGGCGCGGAACACGGCATCTTTGTCAATCGTACCGCCGGTGGCTTGCCAGTTGACGCCCTTAACGGCGATGTCCTGGCCGTGCTGGTCAACGCCCTTCGCCAGGAACGTCTGCTTCTTGCCAGGTTCCATTTGGACCTGAGCCGGCGACACCAGTAGCGATGTCAGGCGTGGCGGCTCGACCTGCTTCTTGGCTTCCTCGGCGGTGATGATGAACATGTCGTCGGAGATCTCGACTTGTTCAGCGGACAGCGGCTTGTCGAAATAGAATGGCTTGTATTTGCCGCCTTGCTTCTTGCCGACGTACCCAAGCAGTGCCTCGGAGACGCCTCGGGCAATCGTGTCTTTAATTGAGTCGGGGTTCATCAATCGGCAGAACTGCGGCGAGGCGAAAAAGGCATCGCGCACAGATTTGGTGCTCCACTCCGCGAACGCCGGCGGCCAGTTTCGGGTCAGGAGATTCGGACTCGGACTGTCTTTCACAACCTCGCCGTCCTGGCGCAGTTTATGGAGGATCAGCGCCGTGATGGAGTCCGCACTGCCGGAGTGGTTCAAGCCAAGGTCAACGGGCCGGATCTGATTGTCCTTCGCCAGCAGGAACAGGTTTTTGTACGCCCGCCACACGGACTCTCGCAGGTCACGTTCTGCCTTCTTGATATTCTCGATCAACTGGCGCTTTTGAGTGTCATCTAACCGCAACTCATCTTCCTCGTCTTGGATTTCCTCCCACGCCAGCAGTTTCTTCGCTTCCTCGCACATGGGACCGGCCGCTTCGGCCACGCACCAGATCAACGCGCTCTTGAATGTGCGCGACGATGAACCGGATTCCTTGGTCCACGCTTCCACCATTTTCGCCGTCGCCGGGTCTTCCAGTGATTGCTCGGGCATTAACACCACAAGCGTCAGCACGGGCCGGTCCGTGATTTGCCCGCTCTTCTGCGGGAACGGGATCACTTCCATGCCTTCGACTTTCTTGAAAACCTTGAGTATCTCTTCGCGAACCGATTCCTCGATCTTCGGCTGCTTGATGTTGGCCTTCCGGTCAGCCAGAACCTTCGTCAGATTCGGTTTCGGGCTGAACCAGTAGCGGTTCTTCGATGCGTCGAGGTAGTAGCACGCGCCGTCCGGTGGAACGAGCGCATCCAACACCGTCTCGACGTTGGCGATATCGAGGTCGGGCGACGCAACGGCCATCCGAATCTCCGGCAATGTCGCGTGGAGTTGAGACTGTCCGCCATTGGACTCGAAAAAGATTGCGCTGGCGACTTTCCGATGTAAGCGGGCCTTCTTGATGGCGTCCCCGGCTTCCTGGTCAAGCCGTGTCGCGTTGGAATCTTTCTTCCCGCAGATGTCGGCGGTTACGGCCGCCTCCAACTCCGGCTCGCCCAACTGCTCAAACACCGCCGGCCTGAAATTGGGATCGTCCAATGGTGCTGATCCGAGGTCGATGAGCGCATCCCGATGATTGCCCTGGTAGCCCTCTTGATAGGCTCGCGATACCCAAAGGGCCAAGAGTCGCAGCACGCCGCGGGTACGCTGAAAGCGCGGCAGGACTGCCCACTTTCGCTCGAACATCGACATCACCGCTGGATGAAATGGGTAGGTGTCCAAGAATGCATCCTTCGCGCTGTCCACGGGAAACCAGCCGGTCAACTGCTTCCGGTTGGCAACCACCCATTTCGCATACTCGTTGCACGTCTCGTTCGCGTCTTTCGGCAACATCACCTTGCCCGCCTGCGTGACGGCTTTCTCGTCCCACTCGAACAACCGGCGGCGAATGATCTCCGAAGTTTCCGATTCCGCCGACATGATGACCGCCTTGCCCAACCGGTCCAGCAGCTTCTTGCAACGCTCGTAATCCGACCGATCTTCGGCGTTCATCTCCAGTTCCGAAGCCGGGATGGACACTGCCAACACCATGTTGTCCCGTCCCCGCGCTTCTTCGGACAGATTCTGGAGGAACGAGTACAGTTGTGCCGACAACCCCATCTTGCGGCTGCGGCTGACGTAGTTCATCAACTCGTCCATCAGAATCAGGCATGGTTTGTCTTTGGGGAGGAATTGCCGGATCACGTCGCCGGCCGGGGCGATCATCTGCTTCTCGTGCTCGGCCAGAATATCGAGCGCCTTCTTGCCCCCAATCTGATACGCAATCTCACCCCATGGCGTCCTCCGCAGCGGTGTGCCGTCCTTACCGCCACGTCCTGTGACCGAGTCGAACTCTGTGCCGACAAACACAGCCACCGCCGCCGCCGGTACCGACTTCACACCGGCTTTCTCAAGCAACTTATCCACACCGGCCCATTTGTTTGCCTTTGGCCCGTTTTCTGCCAGATGGTAAAGCAATGTCAACGAGTGGGTCTTCCCACCGCCGAACTGTGTCGCCATGTTGAACACAGCAGAGGTCTGCGTCTTCTCACCCGAAAGCCGACGGATTACTTCTGCTGACAGGCCGGTCAGGCTCTTGGTCAAATATGTGCGCTCAAAGAATCGCTGCGGCTTTTGGTAATCCTCCGGCGCGCGACCATCCCGGACCTGATCGAGATGCACGGCAAATTCGGCCGCATCGAGTGGCTTGCCTTCGCGCAAGTCGGCCCGCGGCGTCACAACCTTGAACCATGGTTTCAGTGCCATAATTTGTCTCCTGTCACATCACGCGGAATGCACCTGTGTTTGTATCAAGTTTCCACCACTTAAAAAAGCCGTGGGGGAATGTCGCGGCGTTGTCCCGGCTGCCCACCACCACCAACGTCTCGCCACCCAACGCCACCCGGCCTGCGATACCCATCGCTTGCACCACGTCGTTCTTGAGCAATCGAACCAGTGTCGGCCCGTCTTGCGGACTGGGCCGGTAACAAAATACCACCCGCAAATCTGCCCGCACGCTCAGCACCTTCCAAAGCGAATACGCCACGACATCATCCGTTGCGCTGTTCTCCAACTCGAACACCGCTGTCGGGAATCGCCAGCGACTCTCCCCGCCGGCAAAGGCCATCGCGTCCAAGGCGAGATACTCGCCACGGGATACCGGTAACAGATCCGCCCGGTGCCCCTTTGCGGATGCGCGCCAGCCGACGGACGCGCACGTTGCCACCACCACGGCTGTCAGCGCAGTCGTCCACGCCCGCAGGTCTTCCCGCAAGGAGGCATCGCGCAACGGTTCGGCGATCTCATACCGATTCACGGTCTCGTAAAACGCCGACTGCCATTGCTCGTCCACGGACTGCATCCTCAGAATCCCAATCCTTTCTTCCGGGCCAGTACGCCGTCCACCCAGCGTTTCTCGTCGCTCTTGGGGGGATAGAGGGCGCTGAAGGCTTGGGCCAGTTTCCAGAAACGGTTGTCGTTGCCGATGCCTTCTTCCACCAGGAATCGCTTCATCGCCTCGCCACGACCGGCGGCAAAGAGGATCATCGCTTGGTGAACCCGGTCCAGCACCGTGTTACCGGCTTTCGGGGCGGTCTTTTCGCCCCAACCGCCTTCCTCGACGGCTTCTTCCACTTCACGCTCGATGCCTTTCAACGACATTTGATCATCGTGTTTCTTGCGGCGTTTCGGCGCATCGGCCTCGTCCTTGCCGAACAGATACCGGGTGCGTTCGGATACCGGCAACAGCCGCGCCTTGTCGCCCGTCACCTCGATGGTGTGCGTCAAATCCTCCAAGTGAGCGCCGAGTCCCTGCGCAATCATCCGCGCCGCGTCGTACTCCAACACGTACCCACCGGTATTCTTGCCCTTGCCGGCAGACTCCTCGTCTTCCGTGTCGTCGTTCGCCCCCTCGTCACCCGACTCTCCTCCCTCGACATTCGTGGACAGCGTCCACAACCACATCGCCGTCAGCCGGGCATCCTCTTCAAACCCAGTGGCATCCGCGCCACTGAAAACCAAAGTGAGCGCTTCCTTGGCGACAGCGGCCCAAACTTCTACGAGGTATTCCTTCAGCGTCACCGTCTCGCCGCCGGGCTTCTCGACGCGGGCATACCGGGAGAACACCTCCAACGCCGGGCCGAGACAGGCGAAAATGGCGTCCGCACCGACCACGCCTTCCTCGGCTAGCCGTGGCATCCAGTCGTGAATCCGCTTCGGCAGTTCGGCCAACACATCCCGCCAGTCGCCGACATCATCCGTCCGCAACGAACCGTCCGCGTTCTCGCGGGGACGACAGACGAGGTGAACGGAAGAGGCAAGGGCGGCTGACCCCATTGCGCGCAGTCGCCCTTCCCGCTCGGTGTCAATGGGCCATGAACCTGTGACGATCCAACCCGCTTTGATCAAGGCGGAAAGAAGACTCTCCCAGCCCGAAGTTGTCTTATGAGCGAAGACGACCACGCCGATTCCTTCGGGCTTGCAGCATCGTCGCCCCTCCGCAAACGCCTGTGCCATGCCGTCTTCATAGAACTTGGCGTTCTTATTGGCATAGCGCACGGGATCCCACCCCGCCATTTCGCAAAGTTCCTTCTCTTTTTCAGTGGTCGGACTGGCGAACAGATCGGGCAAGTCATGTCGCAAGTTTTTGTGAAACCAAATCTGGAAAAAATCGGAAAGGTCTGCGTAGGGAACTGCATTGTAATAGGGAGGGTCCGTTATAAAGGCCGCGACACTATCATCTGGCAAACCCAATTCCTGGGCAGGACGGCGTTCGGCCGTACCCTGGGAGGTGCCTTTCACCGCTTCCTGTTCAATGAATTTGCAGATGAAATCAGTGGTCCGGTCCCAGCTACCACTGACATCACCAAAACAAGGGCCTTCCACCCAATCAAAAATCATGCCAAGCGCTTGACGACCGAAGGTATGCCCAATCTTTTCGCCAACGCTAATCCAGCCGCAAAGGGTGGTGCGAAAATCGAGATACTTATTGATGGAAATCGTAAGCGCTACCTTCAAAGCGAGGCGGAGGCTGGCATCGGCAATCTGTGAATCCAAAGCCGCCACCTTTTCTGAGAGAACCTGTGCGCTGGCAAGTTGCCGGAGCGAGAAAAGAAGGTCCCAGCGATTCATCCCATAAATCGGCACATTGAAAACACCACTCATGAGTGGCAACTCAATTGGAGGGAGGATGTCCGCGCGATTGAATACACGCTTCACGGATTCCAGTGCCTGCAAGTCACGCGATGCGACTTCCCGATAAGCCTTTGCGCCGTCTCTTAGCACGACAACGCACATGAGGCGGCTGGAATCCGCACCACCACTTTGCAGCTTGAGTTGTTCGCGGACGCGGGCGACTGGAGTCGTGTAGCCGCAACAGGGACAGGTCGCTGAACCGCGTTTTACCGTGCCATCGAACGTGGGCTCTAGCGTCTTGGCTTTGGGGTCTTTGGATTCGTCTTGATTCAGCCAGCCACGCTTGGTTTTGACGATGATTTGGAAATCCACGCGTTTGACACGCTGACGCGGCACAAGTTGCAATGCAACTGCCCGACTAGATTTTTTGGCGAGCCACAGGGAACGGATGAGCGGCACCTCCGCGCCGCAGCCAGGGCCTTCACATTGAATCGTGCGTGCCCAAAGGTAGGCGATGGGGATCGCACCATCAGGGTCTGGGGGATAGAACTTCGCCAATTTTTTGTCGGCTTCGCGCTTGACCCACTCACCCCATTTGCGCAGTTCTTCCGCCAGACGTTTGCCGTGCTTCGGTATGTATTCCAACACCACCTTATTGAGCAGCACAGGCACGGGATTGAGGTCGGACGCGAAAGCCTCAGCACCAACCCGGAGCGCCTCCAGTGGAATTGATCCACCGCCTGCAAACGGGTCCAAGACGAGCGGGCGCGTGCCTTTCTCCCCGCCCAAAGCCTCGTATGCGGCCTGGGTGAGCGCTTGGCTGGTGTCGAGGTATTCGCGGATAATGGAATTGTCCCAATTCGCGAAGTCAGCAATGAAATCGAGCAAAGCGCCGCGCAATTCAACGCGGTCGTCAAAGAGATTGAGATTTTTTCGCGCCGCCTCGAAGCGCTTCCGACTTTCCTGGCTGAGTAAAATTTGACGGTCGTGGGAGGTCCACTCGTTCATCACCAAACGCGCAACGGTCAGGAACTTTTTTGGGCAGTTGTTATCTGCGGGATCTGGCCACAACGCCGCGCAGATCACTGCGCGACATGCCGCCAGTGGCCGACGTGCCCACCAGATATGAAGTGTTGAAATATGGCCATGCCGAATTGACTTCTCCCGACGCGCATGTTTTGAAATGCGCCGGATGGGCAGATCCACTTCGATAAGTCTCCGTGGTAGCCTCATTACAGTTGCCTCGGTAACTTCACCCGCCAGCCATTGGGTATCCGGGTTAGCACAGCGTCCCGCTCCAATTCAACCGGGTTTTGAAAGTAGGAATGCGATGGATTGGTTTTGACCCGTATGATCCTGACCAAATAGTAGCGACTTTTAAGTCGCTTGGCAGTTTCCCACTCGTTGTCAGACATGTCCACGGTCATGCCCGCACCGGTGGTTCCCTTGACCTCCAAAAACCGCTTGGTAACACCATCGTCTTCAAACGAAATGATGTCGAACCCTTCTCCAACGGACGTGAGGCTCACGCGTTCGACTTTGCCAGCGGCTTTTATGTGTCCAAGACGGGTTAGGCGTCTCCGCTCACAATCAACAACGTATTGTTCAGCTAGCGCGCCAACCTCCTCACAATAGCGCATGATTTCCCGAAGCTGGGCCGGAGTCAGGCGTGCCCGCTTGATTCTCTTAAAATTAGAACTTTCAACCGCTTTTACCAATCCATCATTTACCCTTGCTTTTGCACCTGGCTGCCGGGATGTGGTCAGGAAGACTTGATCCCCAACCGCGCGGTTATCCGGTATTTCAATCTCTTGCCGCCGCTGCGAAGTTTTTGACTCGGCGGAAAATGAGCCACATCCGGTGTAGGTACCGTTATGGATTTCGGAAAAGTTAAACAAATATTCAGACAACTTGGTTTGGTTGAAGAAACCATGATATTCAATCTCCGTAGGAAAGAGGTTTTGCTTCGCCTTTCTGGACATGATCAGCAGTCGTTGTGATTTCGTTTTTTTAATGCCCTCCAAATCAAAAAAGCTTGAGGCGTTGTGCGTCGTCCCGCCGAACGACAATCGTCTGGGGTCTACGCCGACAAAAGAATCAGTTTCTTCGTTATATCCCATGACCACATCATGAAATCCGCGCGCTTTCTGGAGGCCGCTATGGTAGGTCGTGGTGATCTCAATCCGCCTTTCGTTGGGACGGCTGCGGCCTGAACCGGTAACTTTGTAAACAAAGAGACGAATTTTTATTTCCAGCCCGCGCGATGAGAGAACGAACTTCTGGCCGTTACGCGCAATCAATCCCTGATCAGGAACTTTATCAATGCGCCAGCCTGCGGCCTGCAGGCACTGCAATACCGTTAGAAGGTGGCCACGAGTATTCAGGGTTAGCATAGGTATTGTAAATTGGCTTTTCAGCGGAATGAGATGCGAAGATTCCCAGGTTTCAGCATTTCAATTCGGAAGAACTTCAGGTCTCGGCTCAAACTGCGCGTAAGACGATATCCAAGCGATATTCGCCTTTGCTTTCGATCAATGCGCTTGCCCTTTTGCTGCGTATTTCCAATCGCCAAATCAACGACCTCGCATTTCCCGATTAGCCGTGACATCTCTTCGGTATGTCTCTTGCGCCAGATAATATAGCCATACGTTCTTGCCCTTTTTGTAATGGGAATCTCCACAGCCTGTGACGTACTCATCTATTGTCTCTCTTTCCTTTGGTTGACAGAACCTTTGGCATTGATACCACGTCCACTCACGCAGTGCCGATAGTCGTCATCCCGTTCGTTAACAAGGTGGGCAGCGAGTTCCTGAATCACGATCGGGTTCGCTAGGGCAAATACGCCTGTCTCGCGCTCGCGCTGTCTCAAATCCCGCACCTTATTCCGGTTCAGATTGCGATACGCATTCGTATCGAAAGTGACTACGCGCTTTGTACCGGGGGGCAGCCCTGCCGGCGGTGAAGTCACTTGCGCATCGTGATGGGGCATTTGAGTCATTTCCGGGGCGATTTCCTCTTGGCTTTGCCAGCATGTCCCGTTTGTCCCCTTTGTGTCCTCTTCGATGTCGGGTTTGTCGGGTTTATGTCGGGTTTCGCTGGGACAGGTGTTCATGTCGGGTTTGTCGGGTTCTTGACGGGTTTCTTCCGAAGGGCATAGTGAGCGCCACGACCTGTCTTGCCCACTTTGCGCAGCACTCCCTTTTTCAGAAGCTCCTCAATGTCACGCAGGGCTGTACGATCTATTGCGCCCGTCAAATCGCGGTATTCCTTGTTGTTGATTCGCCCTTTGGTCTTGAGATGGGCGACCGCCTTTTTCTGGCGTTCATTCAGTTTGAGGGTATCGAGGGCAGCATCCGTCAGCCAAGTGCGCCAGATGGTCATGGCAAATGTGCCGCCGCGTTGCTCGAAATCCGGCTCGGGCAGCCCGGCTTGGCTACAACGCTCGATCATGTCGAGGGTGCCGGTGCCGAGTGTTTCCGCGTAGTGCGCCCAGAACAACGGTTCGGCAATCAGCGGATTGCGCGGAATTGAGGCGTGTTTGGTGCGCAATTCCTCGAATGACAGGTTGGGCGGCAGTTCTCCTGGATTCCAAACTTCAAGACGGTCAGCGAACAGCATGACCTGAACACTGGCGTTGGAAGTGTAGTCACGGTGTGCAACAGCATTGACGATGGCTTCGGCAATAACGTCGCGGGGAATCTCGTAGTCCACGGGCGCGGATGGCCCGGCCGCCCGCGTGCCGACGGCGCGGGCGATCTTGGCCATCACGAAGTCCACGGCTTGATCCACTTGGTCAAAGAGTGTGCCCTTGTAGATTTGGTACGAAGGAATCGGCTTCTGAACTGTCGTGCCATGAAAATGAGCGCACTTGATTTCAGCAGAAATGAGGGACCGGAATCGCTGCGGGTTCGTACCGAACAGCAAAATGGCGCTGTGGGTCGGTTCACCGTTGGTGAGCAGGTTCAGATGAGCGAGCACTTTATCGGCTGGCGCGTTTTCTGACAGAGGAAAACTACGCTCGCGCCGTGCTCGTTCCACGAACCATTGGAGCTTGGCCGTGGAGATTTCAGCGAGCGATGCGCCCTGGCAGGATGCCTCGTCGAAAGGAACAGTGCGGAGTTCGCCTTTTCGTTCGAGGTACTCCACCAAGCTGTCGTACAGTTGACCGGTCAACTCGGCTGTGTTGGTAAATTTGCGACGGATGAGTTGACCGGAAGCCTTGCCGACAAGGTGCAGCATTTGCGGATGACGGTCGGCATCGGGAACTTCTTGGACGAGGATGATCCGGTACTTGCCTTGGAGAGTGGCTTGATCAAACTCGCGCTCCGTGGGCGACACACTGCCATCGTTCTTGGCGCTGTACTGCCGGCCAAAGATGCCAACATACACGGCACAGCGATCCACTTCCTCCAAATAAACATCGTCGGCCTTCCGGTCCGAAGCCGGCAGATTCTCAAACAAGAATACGTTGAAGAATCGTCGCAACAGGGCGTTGCCCTCGGCGAAATCCTTGATGGCGCGGCGCTCCGCTTGGAACTCCTTCTGGACGCTGCTGATGAAAAGACGGTGGATGCTCATTCGGTTGCTCCCGTCTTATACGTTCCCGGTGATTCCTTCAACGTCACCGGATGCTCGACCGACTCGGCCATCAGCCGGTAATGCTCCACCTTCACGACCGGTTGCCAATCCAATTGGCCGGGATCTTGGAGGATGTTGATCGAGGGTTTCGTGGCGCAGTGGAAAACGACGTAGAGGAAGAAATCTTTCCGGAGCCGTTGGGCGGTTCGGTATTCGTTGGCGGTCAGCCACACCTCGCCGGTCTGGGCGCGGCCTTTGACCTCGATGAACCGCACTTCGATGGCGGTGGACGGGTCTTCGGGATGCGGTTTGCGGGAAATGAGATCGAACCCGCGATTGTCCTTCTCGACGCTTTCAACTTTCCAGCCCCGTGCTTCTTCGTGGGCAATGACGGCTTGGACGGCAGCCCGTTCCACTTCATCGTCCTGCACCATCGGTGCGATCTTCGGTGAAGTGCGTTCGGGATGCGGCAATACCCACGCCCGACCGTGATGCTGGATGTCGGCGATGGTGCAGTTGCGTTCCTGCGCCAGTTCTTCGCGGCGGCGTTCCAACCGTCCGTTCAACTCGTCGAGCCGGTCTTCGACCTGTTTGATGTTGGCGGCATGGAGCGGATTGCTCGGGTCGCCCTGTTGCTGTTCGACCAAATCGGCCATGCGAAGGTTTTGGCGGTGGATCAGTTCGTTGAGGCTGATCTCCATGTGACGCGAGATGGTCTCGGTCTCCTTTTCGCGCTGTACCCGGATTTCTTCCAAGAACGGCTGGAGCGATTGCTCAATCAACGACTGTTCCTCCTGCTCGCGGGTCGGCAGTCCGGTATCGTTGGGTACTTCCATCCCGGCAGGGGCCGGCATCAGGTCGAGGAAGATGGTCGGCTGGCGCACGGTCATCGCACCGCGCGGGTCGGTCTGGACAACAAACAGTCGTCGGTGCAGTTCGTTGCCGCGTCCGTCCCGGATGGCAGCGGAGAACACGTCGAGGCGGTCCGGTTCTTTGCGGTGAAGATCATAGAACACCGCACCACGCCGAAGATCATCCTGAACTCGGCCCGTCGCGTCTTCGCGGACAGACTCGAATAGCGGGTGGCCTGGTGTGACCCATTCCAACGTGGGATCGTCGCCCAGCCGTTTCTTGTCGAAGGCGATCTGCTTGTATTCCCGACCGAGTTTACCGAAACGCGGCTCAAGGCGTTCGCCAATCGGCCAGAGGTTGCGCGGGATGCGTCCGACCCGGTAGATGTGCTTGTCCTTCCCGGTTTCCTTGGGATGAATGCCAGCGAGCGGGGCGGCTTCTTGAAAGAAATCCTCGACCACTTCGGGAACGAGCCGTCGTTCCTTGGCTTCGGCGGACTTGCCGATGATGGCGGAGAGGTTCAACTCGCGCTTAGCCAATCCCTCCAGCGTAGAATCGGTGATGCGACGGAACCGGTCGGTGTCCACCTGCTCGATGATCCGCTGCTTGATAATTTCCTCGGTCATCTGGTTGTGGGCATACATGTCGCGCAGCATCCGCTCCAGTTGATTGGAGGGGAAAATATCGCCCAACACATTGAACACCTTGCCGGAGCGCGTGGGGTCGAGGTCGTTCTCGATCTTTTCGAGGCGCTCGAAAAGTTTGTGGAGAACACGCCCCTCGCGGGTATTGGTAGCGACGAAATTGAAGATGAGGCAGTCCTTTTCCTGTCCGTACCGGTGGATACGCCCCATGCGCTGTTCCAAACGAACGGGATTCCACGGGATGTCGTAGTTGATCATGAACCAGCAGAACTGGAGGTTGATACCTTCGCCGGCGGCCTCGGTCGCGACGAGGATCTGAGCATCTTCGCGGAACTCGCGCTCGGCGTAGATGCGCGAGCCGGGCGTGTCGCGGTCGCCAATCTTCATTCCGCCGTGGATTTGGGTGACGGTCAAGTTCCACTCGCGGAGTTTGCCGACCAGATAATCGAGCGTGTCCTTGTGCTCGGTGAAAATGAGGAGCTTGAGCTTGGCGTCCTTGAAAATGCCCTGATCAGCGAGCAACTGCTTCAGCTTCACCAACTTTGTCTCGATTTCGCGCTGCTCCAGCAAGCGAGCTTGGTCAATCAGTTTGGTGAGTTGGAGGATTTCCTCGCGCAATGCGGCAGGATCAACCGAAGCCACGACCTCTTCGAGTTGATCCATGATCGCCTGTTGTTCATCCTCCGGCAGGTCCTCAAAATCCTCCGGTAACTTCTTGGTGATCTGGTCGTCCCGGTAGCCTTGGGGGTCGGCGAGAATCTTCTCCCGCTTCTCCTTCATCCGCTCCAGACTGCGGCGGACGGCATACATGCTGGAGGCGAACCGGCGTTGCAGCATTGCCATCGTGAATCCGAGTGCGCGGCCACGGGCCGAGTCGTCTGCGGCAGCTTTGATGGATTGATCTTCGACGTAACGGGTCAGGGCATCGTAGAAATCCCATTCATCCGCGCTGATTTGGAAATCACTGGTACGAACATTTCGTTTGGTGAACAGGGCTTTGACCTGGCCGGTTTCCGGGTCCGGGAAACTTACCAGCGCCTCCTTCACCCGCCGGAGGTAAAACGGCGCTTCCTGACGGCGCATCGCCTCTTCCAAACTCTTCACATCGCCATAAACGTCTTTGTCCAAAAGTTCGAGGAACAGGCAAAAATTTTTCGGGTCGCCTTTGTGTGGCGTGGCAGTCATCAGGAGGTAGTGGTCCGTCATCTTTGACAACGACTCGCCGAGGTCGTAGGCGAGAGTCTTCTTGTCGGCACTGGCCGCGCTCATTTTATGCGCCTCGTCCACGATGATCAGATCCCAATGACTGCGGAGCAGGCTTTCCTTGGCATCCTCGATCCGTGACACCCACGAAACCGACGTGATCACCTGGTTGCGTTCCTGCCACGGGTTTGTGCCGTAGTTGGCCCGCAGCACGTCGCTACGGATGACCTCGAACTGCTCATGGAACTTGTCCTTGAGTTCGCGCTGCCACTGGAAGGAGAGATTCGCTGGCGTCACAATCAATGTACGTTTCACCAGCCCGCGAATCTTCAATTCCTTGATGAGCAGACCGGCCATGATGGTCTTGCCTGCGCCGGGGTCGTCCGCGAGGAGAAACCGGATGCGTGGCAGCTTCATGAAATGGTCGTAAACCGCTTCCAACTGGTGCGGCAATGGATCAACGCGGGCGATGGACAGAGTGAAATACGGGTCGTACTCGTAGGCAAGCCCCAGCCGCAACGCCTCGATTCCCAAGCGAAACTTCTTCGCGTCACCATCAAAAGGCTCTTGGGCGGGTGAGATTTCGAGTTGGGCCACTTGTTGTGGACTCAGAATCGGCTCATGCACCCGTCCACTGGTCAGTCCCTTGCCGATGAGCTTCACCGATGTCCCCATCGGCACGATCACAATTACCTGCACCGGCTCAGGAAGAATCGAGCCGCGAACGATCACATTTGGCTTTAGGCAGTTTGATTGCATGTGGCTATCCCAACCGCCTCTGCGCCGGTGGCAGGCTCTCGATGCTGCCTTGGAATTTGCCGGCCTTGACGGTAGTGCTGTTGGTAGACCTCATGTCGTGATTCATTCCTTGCCGGTATCCTCTTTCGCTTTGCCTTGCCGGACCCACTCGTCGACTTCCGACACTTTGAACTTCCACAGCCGCCCAATTTGGTGGGCCGGCATGTTCCGATTTCGAATCCAACGGTGAACTGTGTCTTGGCTGACACCCACATGCTGGGAGATTTCCTCCAAAGACACCCATGGCTCAGATTGCGTCATTTGACCTCGCCTTCTTTCCTCAAAAAGCTGACTGGTGCCGACTATTGCAGACTCGTGCGGAAAACACAACCCTACTGTCAACACTCAGAAAGAACGCGTTTTCCCACGGCCAGATGAAGCCGGCAGTGCAAGGCACCCAAGAGCGATGCTCATGAATTCGGTCCAGTCGATGGTGTAGACGGCGGGGAAAAGCGAATCCTGGCGGCTTGACCGTGATATACTGATTGGCCATTCTCGCCGTTAGCAATTTGGCACCCATGATTGACATCACCTTCGACTGTCCCCACTGCGGCCAACGTTTGGTGGTAGATGCTGACGGTGTTGGTCTTGCTGTCCCTTGTCCGATCTGCGCTGGAGTGGTAACCATCCCCGACACTCCGGAGGTGAAGAAGTTTCGTTGGCAGCAAATTCGCGCCGTCGTCCTGAACCGCGACAATCATCAGTGCGTTGCCTGTGGTGTCGCATGTGGCCGCGGTGAAGCGGATGTGCATCACTTGATGCCCCGCGACCTCGGCGGCTCGGATGAACTTGCCAACTTGGTGACCCTTTGCGACGGCTGTCACGCCGCCCATCATCCGAACTTGCAGTTGTCGCTGGCGCGTCGGTTTGTGGAACGCTGGGCTTTGCGTCTTGCGAAATGGATCGACACCAAGGGCGAACTTCCTGACGGCACTCCTAATCTCGGCGGGGCGCTCCGGCTGCTCGGATTGAAGAAATTTCGCGGCCATCAATTGGAGGTTGTGCTTGCCGCCCTCAAAGGACAATCGGTGTTGCTCGTCAGCCCGACCGGCTCAGGTAAGACCCTGTGCTTTCAATTGCCGACCCTGCTCCGCACGGGTACAGCCTACGTGATTTCGCCGCTGAAAGCCTTGATGGCCGAGCAGGTCGTGGATTTAACGCGCAAGAAGATCCCGTGCTCGTTCATCAACAGCGATTTGAATCCGAACGAAAAGCAGCTTCGTTACGAACTGCTGACACGCCACGCGTTCAAATTCTTCTACTGCACGCCCGAGCGCTTCGATGCCAGCATGGTCCGCCCCGACGAGGTCCAACTCGTCTCCGCCGGCAAGCCCAGCTTCCTCGTCATTGATGAAGCGCACTGCATTGATCGCTGGGGACGCGACTTTCGCCCGAACTACAGCCGCTTGGGCGCGGCGCGGTCGAAGCTGGGCAACCCGCCCGTCCTCGCCTTCACCGCCACCGCCGGTATCCAAACCCAGGAACGCATCCTTCAATCGCTGAACATACCGGACGCGCGCGTGATCGTGACCGGCGTGGACCGCCCCAACATCGCCCTGCTGCGCCTGCCGGTGCCCGAAGTCGCGCGCTTCAAGATCATCGCGTCCTTGTGCGGCATGATGCCGCAAGGCCGCGCGATGATATTCGTGCCGACCGTCAAGACCGGCGAGCGCGTCCTTCACGGCCTGAAATCCGTCGGGCTGGACATCCCCTTTTACCACTCCAAGCTCGGCACGCCCAACGAACGCGACATGCTTCTTGGACGGTTCACGGGAAGAATCGAGCCAGCTTTGCCGGTCATCATCTGTACCAACGCCTTCGGCATGGGCCTCGACGTGCCCGATGTCCGGCTGGTCGTCCATTGGCAACATCCGGCTTCGGTCGAAGATTATTTACAGGAATTCGGCCGGGCAGGCCGCGACGGGAAACAATCGCTGGCCGTGTTGTTCACCAGCGAAACCAATGACGATCTGAAACTGCTCCAGTTCATGGCCGACAAAACCGTCGAGGAAGCCGGCTTGGAAGGCGAAGCGCGAAACGCACTCCTGAAAGCCAAGTATTCACAGATCGACGCCATCCACGGATTGGCCACCAAGCGTGCGACCTGCCTGCGCGACGGCATCATCCGCTATTTCGAGAAACAGCAGGCGAAACACCGAAAGTCACTCGGCCTGCGCATCGTCGAATGGCTCTTCGTCAGTCGCACGAAGCCAATCGTGACGAAGCACTGCTGCGACAAATGCACCGCCGTGAGCAAGGACAACTACGCTGAGTGGGTGAGGTCGGTCTTTCAAGCTGCCGGAGTGCGTTCACACAGTTGATGCGTCATGTCACGAATGCCACACTGAATTTGGCCCGCGTAACCGCAACATAGAGTTTTGCTAAGTCCCCAGCCTTCGACAGGTCTTTCGTATCCAAGTATAGTTTCATCGGATTGGTTGGGAAAATGAGCACCCGTTCGTAGGTTCGGCCTTTGCTCAACCCGATATTTAGCGCAGACAACTCCATCGTGTGTGTTCGCTTATCGTGCCTGAGCACAGTCGGTTTATGTGCGTTCAGATACTCTGCGACCTGATGGCTCTCTATGAAGAAGACCCCATCGTGCCCGGTTATGGTCAGATTTTTCGACACTGTTTTCGGCAGTGTAGGAAACAAGGCGTCGGCGAAATCACAAATAGCTTGATTGCTTCGGTAGCAATCCGTGAGTTGCTCCAGCTTGAACAACTTCGCCGCGTGTTTCTCGTTAATCCAATCGATGATGTTTTTCTTCTTATATTTCTTGTTCTTGGGGGATTTGTTGGTGGAAAACGTTGCCTGTCGTGGGTCTCCAACAGCCACTACAGAAATGGTTGAGGTAAACAACTTCTCTAGCAAATCTAAATCGTACCCGGCGAGGTCCTGCAACTCATCAATGAAAACATGCGAATATATCTTTTCGAGTCTTCTTATGACCAAACCACCAGATCGGTTGTCACACTCGCACACGAAATCAGAAACACGATCTTGGTAAATGTTGTTGCCGCTCGTCAGGAAGTAGGCATCAGCGTTGGATTTGGGAATGTACCGGTTCGGCTGATAGTCAAAGTTGACGGTGGTAATCCTGCCTTTGTCCGTCATGTAGTTCTGATAGGGGCGGACACCGTCCTGAAGCAAAAAGCTAAACCACGACACTACGGCTATATTGGCCGGTATGTGGCCACGCCTTTGAATCAAGTACGAATTGATCTGGTTAACATTCTCAATCGTGTACGTGGTGATAAGTACGTTGCCAGCGGGAACAGCTAGTGCCGCCTCTACAATCGAGGTTGTTTTTCGAGAACCAGCGCTCGCAACTACTACGCTGTTGCTAGGCGACGGCATCGTTTACATACTTCGGGAAAATGACGGCTTCGGTTGACTCAAAGATCTTCAATGCACTTTCGGTTTTGTTCGCGACCATAAACCCTACCAGTGAATCGACTGTCTTGTGGTCTGTGCCCAGCACCTTATTCAGGAGCGTGAGGGTGTTGCACTTTGCGAGTTGGGGTTCGAGTGTCTTGGCGGTGTTATCCGTGTCTGCGCAAATCTTGATTGTGGTTATCGCGCTGTACGGGGCGTATTTCTCAACGACTTTGTGCTGATGATCACCATCGTTGTCAGTCACAACACACACTTCCTTCTTCAATTCCTTGGCGATATCGAGGAAGCGACTGAACGACAATCCACGAACATTGATTACGTCAACGCCGTTCTCGATGGGAAGCTTACCGTGTGTTACCTTGTAGGCCTTCTGAACAATTAGCTCGTCGGATGGGCCTTCGACCAGAATTGCCTTTTTAGCGAGGATTAGCCGAAGTGTGTCGTACCCGGAAAGCTTCTTGAAGTAGTTTTGTGTGTCTGGTGGGAGCTGCGCCAAGGACGTGTATTTGTTCCCATGCAGGAGAAGCACTTTGTCAATGCCCAGCCTGTTCAGCACGTATGCACTGTGCGTCGCTATGATGATCTGCTTCCCGGCACACTTGTCTCCGATTTTCGCGATCAGCTTGCACATCGATGAGAATGACAAGTGATTCTCTGGTTCTTCGATAAGGATGACATCGGAATCCTTGGCCTTGCGGTCCAAGGCCAACATTATTTTGAGGGCCGTTTGTTCGCCCTTCCCAACAAGCTGGAATGGAAGGTCGTCCAGGTGTGGAGTGAGGTTCGTCTCCCAACTCGCTTTTTGCGAAATATCAACGGTGATTGTCAAATCCTTCTCGGTGATCGCACCTTTTGTGAGGTTTTTGTTGATATCCTTGATGGATTGTTCCTCCGAGAATTGTTCCTTGAGTTTTCTGTAAGCAACCGCGAGAGCAACTCGTTCCTTTGGTGGAAGACTGCCGCTGATGATGTTTTGGATATACTGGTCAGCGCCGCTTTGCAGTCGTATTGCAGTGGCATCGATGTGGAACAGGGTCAGCGGCAAACTACGTGCCGTGATTTGGTTATTGGCAAACGAAAACCAATTAACCTTGTAGTATTCAGCCGGAATAACTTTCTTCTCGGATTTGTCCTCGCAAAGTCGGATGTATTCTTCCGTGTAGCCATCGTCGAAGACGATTTCCAACTTTACCCCCGTGGTGTCTGTTCTGAGCGAGTTGTTCGTTCCGCGTAGCGCCTCAAATTCCGGTAACTCCTTTAAGTACAATTCGATTAGAATTTCCGGCAGTGCGGGTTTTGCACCCGCCTTCAATTGTGCCAGATATGTATCGGCGCATAATTTGTTAAAGAAGTAGGGCGACAACTCATACTCGATTAACTTGCCTCCAATCCGTTTTGTGAGTGCGAGACCAATCGCCTCCAAGAGCGTGGACTTGCCGGACTCGTTATTTCCCACCACGAGGTTAAGGTCGTCATTCAGATTCAGTGTAAATGAGTCGAAAATACGGAAGTTGCGGATAATGACTTTCTTAATCATGAGTTGAGACTTCCCTCAGAAGCGGTGACTCAATGGACACGGTCAGCGCGCAATCCTTTTTCACTGCTACTGAATCTGTGCGTCCGATGCCACACCAAGTGCGTCGTATCCGGCCAGTAGTCGCGTTTGCCGGGAAGCTGGACTTGTCGGCCGGCCATTTGTTTGAGCAGGAACGCAGCGTCGCCGGCTTCGTTGAAGCGTTTGGGCGGCGGGTAGCCGCCGCTGTAGCCGACGAGCCACGGGCGTGGGCCGTCCAAATACAGCCGCAGCAGTGAGTTGCGAAGTGGCTGGTATGCGGTCGCCTCCATTGCGAACATATTAACCGGCAGTCTCTGGATCGGCAAGCGTGGCGTGGGCGATGGGTAACGCGGTCAGTGCCTCCCGCCGAAGCGCCGTTCGCACCGGCAGCAACCTCGTGACGGCGACATGTAGGGCTTTCGCGAGGATCAGGAGTTCGAAATCACAAACGCAGCGGAGGCCAATTTCGATTTTGGCAATGCCGGCTCGGTCGATGTGCGCTCCCAAGTTCACGACCCGATCCGCCAATTGTTGCTGGGTGAGCCGGGGGCGCGACCGCAACCGCGCTTTCCGGACGCGCGGGCCGACGATGTTTTTTTGTGTGCCGTGGATTCGCTGAGGGGGGCTTTTCATAACAGGTGGCAGTATGCACACTCCCTGGCCGTTGCTGTTCGCAAGCGGAAACAACTTCTGGGGAGTCCCTCGCGCCTTGATGAATCCACGCTTCCGCTGAGGCAAGGCTGCCCGGTTTGTCGGGTTTACGGCGGATTTATAGCATGTGCCGGTCGGCACGGTGCTATTTTGTCGGCGTTTGCTCGATCAACTTCAGTTCTCGTCGCAATTCGTCGTGTCCACACGCAGCAGCGTGCGGTAATGTGTCCACGACAGATTCGGGTGAAGACCGCCAGGCTGCCAGGATTCGATCCGTAGTGCGCGGAGAGTTTCAGAATCGAGCAGGCCGAGCGAGGATTTTGCACGCACTGCGTGCCGACTCTTCGTCGCCTGACCAGCAGGGGCGACCAAAGCCAATTTTGCACGCGGTGCGTGCAAAATGTCCGATAGACGCGGATAGACCAGATAAAACTCACGGAACGAGGCGAGGTTTCTGACCGCAAACCCCCGTCCATATTCTTTCGTCAGGCGTTCGGATAATTCCTCAATCACCCGTTCCCCATAACCCGCCCGCTTCTTGCCTCGCTGCTCCTCCTCGACAATCTCCCGGCCAATCAGCCAGTTGGCACACACCTGTGTCGTGTTGACCGTGCGCGCCAGACCCGACCGGGCTGATTCCAGAATCTCCCGAATCCGCTCGTACAACATTGAGTGTGTTTTCGTCGCCATTCGATTTACCGCAACGACAATAACAGTCCCGGGGCGGAGCGTGAATCATGATTTTCGATGCCGACAACACGATTTTGAGTCGCGTGCATCAAAACCATCGCCTCCTGAACCACGGCGAGACTTGGCCGTTGGGTTCGAGGGGCGGCAGGAGTGTGCGCTTGAAGCCCCGTTCGCAATGAACCAGAACGGCGGTGTGTTTTGGTAGGGTGCGCAGGACATGTGACTTGATCTTGTGCTCATCCTGCTCGGCGTAGCTGCGGTTGGCTTGCCCGGCTGAGTAGCCCCATGTCTTCTTGACGACACGCTTTTTGCCGAGGAAGTCGGCGCTTTCCTGTGCTCCTTCCTCGTCGGCAGCCTTGAAGATGATGCGGTTTCGGAGATTGAGCACGAGCACTTTTGTCTTCTCCCTGCCCAACGCCGGCAGGAATGATGTCGATGATTGGGCGGCGGCAACGACGGCGGCATTGGCTTCGCGGATCACGTCCACGGAGTTGTAATCGCTCATGCCGTCCTCGTTCGCGGTCATGAAGCGTTGGGCTTCGTCGGCCCAGAGGATCAGTAGATTGTCGTGCTGGCGCTGCTGCTGCGGCCGGTCAAACCGGCGCAGGACGTGCGTGTAAAACAGCATTTTCAAAAACGTGTTCACGTATCGCCGCTCCGTTTGGTATTTCTGCGGCATGGCCACACAGATGATCTTCCCCCGGTCGATGTCGCCGAATTCAAAGGTGTTTTTACTGGGAGAAAAGACCTGAGCGATGTCGGGCGTCAGGAAATTGTGCAGATAATTGGCGACGGTCTCCTTCACGCCGCCCATTTGTTCGGGTGGTTGATTCAGGTAGCGATGGCGAAAATGATCCAAGAGCGCCCGCCGGCGCTCGGTTGGATACGCCTCATCGAGTTCTTCAAGGGCGTCCTCCAATTCGTCTTCGTTGAGTAGCAACTCATGGGCGTTTTCCAACGTCACGTCGGCCTGAATCTCGTACAACGCCTCCAGTGCATTACCGATGTGCGTCTGGGCTTGGCTCCGGAAAAATCCTTTGTCACTTTGCAGGCCAAGACTGGTCGCGGTGTCCACCACGAATTTGGCAAACGTGTTGTACGGAATGCCGGGATGGGACGTAAGGTTGTAGGTATGGGTCGGCTTCCAGCCGAGCGACGCGTTATCCGGTCTGATTTGCAGCAGGATCAGATCGTTTTGCCGGTGAAAATGCCGGGCCATCTCCGAGAGCGTTTCCCAGTAGATGCCCTTGTCATCAATACAGATGCCGCCCCAACCGGGTTCGTTCTGGAAAACTTGATACAACAGCGGCGTGATTCCCGACCGCGTCTTCCCGGAGCCGGTGTCACCGGTAATCAACCAGCCACGACAGAAATCTTCCCGCGTCCACCTCAATCCTTTCAATTGAACAATGACGCGCCGTTTGGGGTGAGCAGTTGCCATTGCCGCGAAGCCGGCAACACCGGCAAACACGGCTGTCAACAGCCATGAAACTGGCGGTGTTTGGCTGAGGAGGAAGTAGGCGGCGGCGGCTATCGACATGCCGGCAGTCGCCAATCCAAGATGTCGGGCATATTTCACAGCATGAACTTCCCGATCAGGATGCCGGCCAGCAATGCCAGTGCCGCTGTGAAGACCAGCGCAAACACCGGAAACTGATTCAAGTCGCTCCTGATCTTGGGGACGGCCCGCAATTCCTGGATGATCTCGCCGGCGCGGCCGGTAAAGTCGCCGCCCAACCGTTCCAACTGCTCCAGCGTATCGCGAAAATCCTCAAACGACGGCAGTCGATCCTTCGGACCGATGATTTGGGCGTGGGTGAAGTAGATTTCCCACAATTCCACAGCGGCCAGCATGGGATCGCCGTCCTGAACGCCGTATTTCTTCCGCCACTCCGAGATGGCATTCTTGAGGGCTTGCTTTGGATCGTCGTCACTCATGCGTCACCCGGCAAGACGGTCTGACGGACGGTGTTGATTTGTTCGTGAAACTGTCGCTGCCAGTTCTTGAGCCGCTGCCGGTCCATGAGGGAGAATTTCTGGTGTTGAATTCCCTGGCCGACAGGCAGATTGACCTGATGCAGCAACGCCACCAGCCAGTCGTGGAGTTTGGGCATAATCATTTCCTTGGCCGCCAGTTCGTTCAACAATCGTTTCCGCGTTTTGCTGGCGTCGTAAATCGTGAAGTGCTCCGTCAAGGCGTGGTTCTTCACCACCAGATACCGGCACCGGTTGTTGAATGCCTTCGCGATGATCCGGATTTGCTCCACACTGTCGAGGTCGTGATTCACCGGCGACACCACCGTCAGGGTAGCGCCCAGTCCGTTGAGGAGATCGAAAACCGCCAACTCGGCGAAGTAGCTGAGGAACACGTCCGTTGAGGCGGCCCGGCAATCCACAACCACGAGTGGGGCGCTTTCAATGGCTTCGACCAGCGTGTCGAGTTCCCGCAGGTTGGCGAGATTCACGAACCGGGCGTCCGGGTGAAATCGTTTCAGGGTCGAGTTCTCGTTGTCGGTGTCGATGGCGACATGGGGCATCTGCTGGTCTTTGAGGTACTGAACGAAATTCGTGGCAAAGAAGCTCTTGCCGACTCCGCCCTTGCCGTTGAGAACGAGATTGATTTGCTTTCGCATGGTCAAACGTTGTTCGGGTCAGCAACGCGCGGGCCTTGCGCTGCGTGGTTCGTGTCCTCGGCTTTCAGCGGCCGGTTGCGAGGTCGTTGTGCGACAGTGCTCACTCTTTGCTTCCGCCTTCGGCGTTGGGCTGGCGCAAATCCCAGCACCTTGTGGCAAAATCGCGTCACGGTATCGTGCGATACGGCGACGTTGAGGTTTCGTAGGATGTCGGCGATGGTTTCGTAGGACGCGCCCTTGCGCCGCAGTTCCGCGATGCCCTCTTTGAAGGGCAGTAGCGTCTGAAACTTCGCCGGTGATGTCGGCGTGAAGTTTCGGACAGCGGTTGCGAAGTCGCTGCGTGCGACCTGCGTGACGGCTGCGTGATTCATGCGTAAGCAGTCTGTGATGGTTGCGTCGCAAACTTCTAGCGTGAGCTAGAGGTCAGGCGTGCCCTGTTTAATTGCGCCCAGTAAAGCGCACCTCCGCAAGAACTGTGTTCGCACTCGCGAACATGAATTGCAGCCCTTCACCGTATTTCTCGTTCATGCTGTCGCGGAAAGTGCAGTGCAATTTGGTCAATGCGAAGGAGTACTTCGAGGAACACCTCTGTGTCGGTGACTACTACAGTGAGGGCGAACAGATTGCCGGTCAGTGGTACGGCATCGGCGCGGAATCCCTGGGGTTGACAGGCAAGGTGAAGCGCGACGAGTTCCTGAGCCTCTGTGACAATCTCGATCCCAACACTGGTGAATTGCTCACGCAACGGCTCAAGACCACGCGAACCATAGCCGGCGACGATGGTGAGACGCAGACCGTTGCCAACCGGCGCGTGTTCTTCGATTTCACGTTTTCCCCGCCGAAGTCGGTCTCCGTGGTCGCACTGGTCGGAGAGGATGCCCGAATCGTTGACGCCCACAACCGTGCGGTTAAGGTGGCGGTGGCGGAATTGGAACGGTTCGCTGGGACACGTGTCCACTCCGATGGTCACATCTCCGACCGGATCACCGGGAATGTCCTGTGCGCGGTGTTCCGCCACGACACGTCGCGCGCGCTCGATCCGCACCTGCACAGCCACTGCATCGTGTTCAACGCCACGTTCGACGGTGTTGAGAAACGGTGGAAGGCTTTGCAGAACTTCGAGATGGTGCGGGCGCGGAAATACGTCGAGAACGTGTACTACCACGAACTGGCGCGCGACCTCCGGCGCTTCGGCTACGACCTGGTCAATCATCCACGGGGCGATTTTGAGATCAAAGGCGTCTCCAAGGAACTGTGCCAGCGGTTCTCCAAACGGCATGAGGAAATCGACGAGAAAATGCGGGAGTTGCTGGCCCAGAAACCGCATTTGGCTGGCGGGAACATCAAGGAACTTCGGGACGGCATCGCCCAAAGCGAACGACTGCGGAAGATCAAAGGAATCACGGCTACGGAACTCCTCAAGTTGTGGCTGGGACAAGTCTCGGACTCAGAAAAGGAAACGCTCGGTGCAATACGGACCGGCGCACCGACTCAATCAACTGGGACGAAGTACGACCGCGCTGTTGAGGCAGTCGTGTGGGCCGAAGAGCATCTGTTCGACCGGCGCTCGGTCGTCCCGGAACACGAGTTGTGGCGGCACGCCTTGGAGCATGTTCGCGGCGGCGATATTTCCGTCGCTGATATTCAGAATGTCACGCGCCAGCGGGATTACGTCCGCAACGCCGCCAGTCCCTACGGTGTCACGACGCGGACCGTGTTGGACCGGGAATGGGACATCGTGTGTTTGGCAAGGGAAGGAATCCGTCAATTCCGGCGGTTGTGCGAGGCGCACCCAGTCGCAAATTCCGGTCTCGACCAGGATCAGCGTCAAGCGGTCGAACACATCCTGAGTTCCCGCGATTTCGTGACCTTGTTTCGCGGTGGCGCGGGCACGGGGAAAAGCTACGCGCTCCGGGAAGTGACGAATGGCCTGCGATCCGCCGGCCACTCGCTGCAAGTCATCGCTCCGCAACGCCAGCAGGTCATCGACCTCCAGCGCGACGGAATGACCGGCGCTCAGACCGTGAGCGAATTCCTGACGAAGCAGCAGTTGCCTCGTGGTGCGGTCGTCATCGTGGACGAGGCCGGGCAGATTGGCGCGAAGCAATTGCAGCAGCTTCTTCACTACGTCCAAGACAACGGTGGCCGGGTCATCCTCTCCGGCGACACCCGCCAGCATGGTCCGGTGGAGGCGTCCGACGCGTTGTGGGCCATCGAAAAGTATTCAGGAATCAAACCGGCAGAACTGAAAGAGATTCGCCGGCAAGACCCGGCACGCGGTAGGACGAGCGCGGAGCGAGCCCGGATCGCCGAGTACCGGCAGGCCGTGAAGGAGGCGTCGGAAGGAAAGTTCGACGATTCATTCCGCCGCTTGGATCGTCAGGGCGCAATTGTGGAGTGTTCATCCCTCGACCGACAGGAGCGGCTGGCGGAGCAGTTCCTGGCCCTGACTGGTGAGAAACATTCCGTCGTGGTGGTCTCGCAAACATGGTCGGAGATTCACAAGGTGAATGACCACGTGCGCGCCGCCCTGAAGTCTTGTGGCCGGCTGGGCGCAGAGGAACAGACGGTGACCGCGCTTGAGCCGGTTGATCTGACAGGGGCGCAGAAACGCGACCGACGGTTTTATGATGAGCACAGCGTCGTATTGCTCAATCGCAACGCGGGCGGTTTGAAGAAGGGCCAAACCGCGCGTCTCGTGGACATCACGCGGACGGGGGTGGTTTTGGAAGGTGGAAACGCCGTGCGGACGATTCCGTTCAAATTCGTGGATCGCCTCACCGTCTGCCAACCCCGTGCGCTCGCGCTGGCAGCCGGTGACCGGCTGCAACTGAAAGCGAACGCGGCAGCCACAGATGGGCGGCGTGTCGCGAATGGCGAGTTGGTGACAGTCGAGAAGGTGCTGGCGGATGGACGCATCCGGCTCCGTGATGGGCGCACACTCGCCGGAGATTACCGGCAGTTCGTGCGTGGCTTTGCCATCACATCGTATGCGTCACAGGGCAAAACCGTTGATCACGTCCTGTTCTCGGATTCCGCCATCCAGCCGGCCACGAACCGTCAGCAATGGTACGTGACCATCTCGCGCGGACGCAAAGGCATCAAGATTTTCACGAGCGACAAGGCCCAACTCCGCGAGAACATTCTCCGGTCCGGTGACCGGGAATTGGCCATTGACTTTGCCGACACCAAGTTCTTCCAAAGGCTCGGCATTTCGCAACGGCTGCTGCGCCCCATGCGGCGTGTGCGACTGTTCGCGCAGGGAATTCGGCATCGCATTCGCGCCACCGCCGCTGCCAGACGGCGGCAGGCCATTGAACAGGATCGCTCCATTAGCATCAGCGCATGAAAAAAACTCAATCTGAAACCCGGACCTCTGATGAGGCGACGAAACGCACCCTTTGCTGGAACAAAGACGCGCAGCCACAAGCGCTCCGCGTCGAGATGGGCGACGGGAGTTTCCTCGTGCTGCCCTATGATCATCTGGGCTTCGTAAAATTCGAGCCGCACAATGACGGCGACCTCGTTCACGTCTTTCTAAGCACGCACGACATCGAGATCCGGGGAACGAATCTGCGCGAACTGGCATTGGGGTTCCAAAAGTGCGCCGTCGATTGGGTGCGGGCGCTACCGGCTCGCTCCAGTCCTCGGCAAGATGCCGATTACGTCTGGATCAAGAGCATCGTGGTTCAAGAAGTCCAAACGTGAGAAATAACCAACGCCGACGCGTCTGCTGAATTGTTCGCAAGCGCGAACAGGAAAACGCGCGCCTTTCATTAAGGTGGCCGCCAATGTCAGGGAATCATGAATCAGCGAGTGCCGCGGCGCCGCTGCCGCCAGCTCTGATGCAGACGGAGCGGCTAGCGTATTCCGTCGAGGAAGCCGCCGAGCTGTTGGGCGTGCACTACTTCAGCGTCTACCGGATGATCCAACGCGGCAAATTGCGTCCGTGTCGGGTGCTGCGGGGCAAACTCCTCGTGCCACGTTCGGAATTGCTCAAGCTCTTGAGGGTCGAATGAGCCCACGGAGACGACGCGCATGATCAAGAGAAAAGGCCAACCAGATCGCGAGGGCGTGGCGCCGCCCGCGTTGAAGCGGATGAGCGACACGGAATACGCGGCGTACTTCGAGGCGTTCGGGGCGATCAAGAGCGATTACCAGGCGCTCTGTTTGATCGGCGACAAGCTGCGCGAAGTCGAGACGAGTGCGCGCAATCTCGGCCCGCTCGATCCTCCCGCGCCGAACACCCACACGGAATTGCCGGATTCCGTTGGCGATCGGAGTCCGTGGGAGGTGTGCACGTCGTTGATGCGGTTCAACCGCAACGAAGTTCTGCTGTGCAAGCGCGTCTGCGAACACGGCTTGGAATATGCCGTCATTGATCATTCGCCCGTCGCGTCGGTCTATGCCAAGGTGCATGGACCAGTCGATGTCTTGCGCACGGGTGACAACCCGCGCCAAGTGCTGCGTGATTTTCTGCGGAGCGAGCGTGAGACTTTGGTACTGATGACCAACGACATCACCGCCACTGTCCGCCTGCTCATCGCGGAGCGTTTCCCAAAACAGGATTTGCGGCGAGTGGCCAACGAGATCACCCGCCTGTGCAAGAAAGTCGCCCGCGTCGGTTTCTCCGAATCGCTGACGGACGCTACGACTCAGGCACAGAAACAGGGCCGCGGGATGGGTGTTGGAGGAGCGTGACGCTTCCCGTGGGCCGATGCCATCCTCGGTGACGGCAGGTATGAACAATCCCGCGAGTCAAAATACCCGGCGGATTTCGGGGCGTAAGATTCGACCCGCCGGACCAGACCGACGGTCCCGATGGGTGACTGGCACAAGCTCCCTACGGTTTCACCGACAGCGTCGGTTTGGGCGCGACAGACTCGCCGGCAATTGTTTTCTGGAAGCTGACCTGCTGGGCCATCGCCGTGGAATGTTGATCGCGCAGGTGGCCGTAAGTGCGCATAGCCAACGCACCGCCATCCCGGTGCCCCAGCCAGCGCGACACGGTTGGAATATCGACGCCGGACTCAATGCAGCGCGTGGCAAACAGGTGACGCAAATCGTGATGAGTGATCCGTTCCATCCCCACGACTTTGGCCGCCCGGTCCATTGCTTTTTGACATTCCCGAACCCGCATCACGAGCGAATCGGCATGATCATCGGGACGGTCGGGGCGCAGTCGCTCCACGAGGTCATACATCTCCGGTATCATGGGGACTTCCCGCACTTCGCCCGACCGGCGGCCTTTCAGCCCGGTGGTCGGATCGCCGCGCACGACAATCTTCCGCCGTTTGCTATCCACGTCCGACCACTTGATGTTGCGCGCTTCATGGATGCGAAACCCGCCATAGGCCAGAAAACGAACCAGGTTGGCACTGTGACGGCAATAGCCTTTGCCATCGCTCTCGACCTCCTTGACGAACGCCGCGAACTGGTCCGGCTCCGGCAAGCGGAGTTGGGTGGTACGCGCGGCGGACGCCTTGATGAACCGTGCGGGATTGTCGTAGCGCGCCCCGGCTTCAATCCCGACCTCAATCACATGACGCAGCAACACGATGGTATGGTTGAAGGAGGAGGGGCTGACCCCGGTGCGAAACCTCGCCGCCCAGTCGAGGCAGTCCGTCTTCGTGATCTTGCGCACGTCCTGCTCTTGCAGGCCGGGCCAGGACTTGAGCAGGGCCTTGGTGCGATACTCGTAATACTCCTTCGTTTTCGGCTTGAAAGTTGGATCAGCCTTCCGCCGGTCGGAGTACAGTTTCAGGCAATCCCCAAACGTCATCTTTCCCATGACCGCTGCCGCGCGAAGCTCGACATTTTGACGCTCGCCCTTCTCCAAATCCCCGAGGCGAAGCTTGGCGACGGAGATGGCGTCCGTCTTCAGGGACTTCACAATGAGTTTGCCTTGGATGCGGATTCGTGCGAAATATGTCCCCGATGGAACGTAACGAATCAGATTGGCGTACGAAGTTTTCAGCCACGGGCCCGTTTGCTCGGATTTGCTGCGTTTCATTGCCCCAGTATATAAACGCAGTATCAAATGGCAATACTGAACTGTTAGAAAGTGCCATTTTGTTAGGGTTCGGGACGTAGCGCAGCCTGGTAGCGCACTTGCATGGGGTGCAAGGGGTCGCGAGTTCGAATCTCGCCGTCCCGACCATTTTCGAGTTTTGAGCTGATTTTATGGATCCACTACTGAAGCTTCTGGAAGAACACGCGTTGCGCACGCCGGTCGATTTGTCGAAGATGCTCAATCTTCCCGCTGATGAAGTTCAGCGACGCATCAAGCAATACGAAGACGACAAGATCATCCTCGGCTACAAGGCCGTCATCAACGATGACAAGGTGGATACCGACCTCGTCAAAGCCGTGATCGAGGTGAAAATCCAGCCCGAGCGCGAAGGCGGCTTCGACCGCGTCGCCAAACGCATCGCCAGATTTGATGAGGTCACTTCCCTCTTCCTCATGTCCGGCGGCTACGACCTGCTGATTTTCGTGGAAGGCCATTCCCTGCGGCAGGTCGCCCAGTTCGTCGCCGAGAAACTCGCCACCCTCGACGGCGTCACCTCCACCGGCACCCACTTCATGCTCAAGACCTACAAGGAACAGGGCGTGATGATGGACGGCCCCGAAGAATACGAGCGGCTGAAGATCAGCCCGTAACCCCCCAAACGCGCCTTGATTTGGCGGCGAGGAGGATTAAAATACTTGGTTTATGCCTTCCGAACGTCAGACGAAGCGGGATTTTGTCGCCGAGCATGTGCGGAGTATTCCGCGGTCGGGGATCCGCGATTTCTTCGACATCGTCCAGTCCATGGACAATGTCGTGTCGCTCGGCATTGGTGAGCCGGGGTTCGTCACCCCGTGGCACATCCGTGAAGCGGCGATCTTCGCCCTAGAACACGGCAAGACAGGCTACACATCGAATTTCGGATTGTTGAAGCTGCGACGGGCGATCTGCGCGTACCTGAAAGAACATTTTTACGTAGAATACGATCCGAACACCGAAGTGCTCGTGACGGTCGGCGTAAGCGAGGCGCTGGACATTGCCTTGCGCGCCATCGTCAACCCGGGCGATGAAATCCTCTATCACGAGCCGTGCTATGTTTCCTATCATCCGAGTGTGCGGCTGGTACATGGCGCGGGCAAGGCGATCCGCACCCGCGCCGAGAACAGGTTTGCGCTGACCGCCGAAGACATCGCCAAATCGGTCACGCCGCGCTCCAAGGCGATCGTGTTGAATTTCCCCAGTAATCCGACCGGCGCGACGTTGACCCGCGAAGAGGTCGAGAAGATCGCGCGCGTGTGCGTCGATAACGACCTGCTGGTGATCACGGATGAAATTTACAGCGAGCTGACCTACTCCGGCCAGCACAGCAGCATCGCCGCGTTGCCGGGGATGAAAGAACGCACGATTTTCCTGCACGGGTTCTCGAAGGCGTTTGCCATGACCGGATTTCGCATTGGCTATGCGTGCGCCCCCACAGCTCTCACGGAAGCGATGCTGCGCGTTCACCAATACTCGATGCTCTGCGCGTCCATTATCAGTCAGGAAGCCGCTCTGGAAGCCCTGCAAAAGGGCATGGATGACATTGCCGCGATGCGCGAGCAGTATCGGTTGCGGCGCAACTTTATCGTGAAATCGTTCAACGAGATCGGCCTGCCCTGCCACATGCCGAACGGCGCATTCTACGCTTTTCCGTCCATCCGCGAGACGGGGCTGACCTCGCGCGAGTTCGCCGTGCAGTTGCTCGAACAGCAACGCGTGGCGGTCGTGCCCGGCGACGCCTTCGGTCCCGGCGGCGAAGCCTACGTGCGTGCCAGTTATTGCGGCCCGATGTCCGACATGGAAAAAGCCGCCGAACGCATCGCCCTCTTCGTCCGCGGACTTAAGTAGCCCGTGGGTCGGCACGTCTTGGGCGATCAGCTCTCGTACTCTTCGTCAATCTCGCAGGCTCGTTGTCTCAGGTTGTCAGCCTCTCCGCGCAATAACATCGCAAAGATGAGTGAGGCGAAACAACTCAATGTCGGTCTTGTCAGCGCGGGCGGCGGCGGCGGCGAAGCTGGATTTCATTGACGGGACAATTCTCGCTGAAAGAGCCGAACCAGTTTTCTGGTTCGGCTTTTCATTTGAGCGTCAGACAATCTGTGGGTAAACCTTCTCGGGATCGACTTTCAAATCCTTGATCGCCTGCGTGACCACGCTCATTTCGATCCCGCCTCTTTTGGCCAGCGAATAGAGCGTGGCGACAACGGTGCATTCGGCGTCAATCTCAAAGAATCGCCGGAGGTTCTCGCGAGTGTCGCTGCAGCCAAAGCCGTCCGTGCCAAGCGTGGCCAAACCGCCGGGAATCCACGGCGCGATTTGATCGGGCACGAGCTTGATGTTGTCCGACACGGCCACGAACACGCCCTTCTCACCCTCCAGCACGGTTTCCAGATATGACTTTCGCAGCAGCTCGGTCGGGTGGAGCATGTTCCAACGGCTGCAACGCTGCTGGTCGGTCTTGAGCAGCTTGTAGCTCGTGGCGCTCCACACGTCCGCGGAAACGTCGTACCGCTCCGCCAGAATTTCCTGCGCGCGCAACGCCTGGCGAATGATGGTGCCGCTGCCAAAAATATGGGCCTTGTGCTTCTTGCCGTCCGCGCCCTTGCGGAATTTGTACAGTCCCTTGAGAATGCCTTCCTCGATGCCCTCCGGCATCGGCGGCATCGCGTAGTTCTCATTGTAGAGCGACAGATAATAAAAGATGTCCTCGCTCTCTTGATACATCCGTCTCATGCCGTCCTGAACGATGACCGCGATCTCGTACGCAAAAGCAGGGTCGTACGCCATCAAGGTCGGGATGGTCGCGGCCATCAACTGGCTGTGGCCGTCCTGATGCTGCAAACCTTCGCCGTTCAGCGAGGTTCGCCCCGCGGTCGCGCCGAGCAAGAATCCCTTCGCCCTGATGTCACCCGCCAGCCACATCAGGTCGCCGATGCGCTGGAACCCGAACATCGAGTAGTAAATGTAGAATGGAACCATGCTGACGCCGTGGCTGGCGTACGCCGTCCCCGCCGCAATGAACGACGACATGGAGCCGGCCTCGGTGATGCCTTCTTCCAGGATTTGCCCGTCCTTTGTCTCGTGGTAATACAACAGCGCCTCGCGATCGACGGGATCGTAGAGTTGCCCCTTCGGCGCGTAGATGCCGATCTCCCGAAAGAGCGCATCCAGACCGAACGTCCGCGCCTCATCGGGAATAATCGGCACAATGCGTTTGCCGATTTTGGCGTTACGCAGCAGCATGCTGAGCAATCGAACAAATGCCATGGTGGTGGAGGCTTCCACAGGGCCGGAACCTTTGAACAATTCGCCAAACTCACTCCGCGCCGGCACTTCGACCTTCGCGGCGCGCACTTCGCGCGACGGGAGGAACCCGCCCAACGCCTTGCGGCGTTCGAGCAAGTACTTTGTCTCCGGGCTGTCTGGCGGCGGACGATAAAACGGCGTTTGCGCCACTTCCTCATCACCGATTGGCACCCCAAACCGCTCGCGAAACTCGCGCAGCTCTTTTTCGTTCATCTTCTTCTGCTGATGACTGATATTCCGTCCCTCACCAGCTTCGCCGAGACCGTAGCCCTTCACAGTCTTGGCCAGGATCACCGTCGGCGCGTCCTTGTGCTCCACGGCCGCCTTGTATGCCGCATAAACCTTCTGAGGATCGTGGCCGCCACGGACCAGTTTTTGAATCTGTTCGTCGGTAAGATGATTCACCAGTTCGAGAAGTTCGGGATACTTGCCGAAAAAGTGTTTGCGCGTGTAACTGCCCGGCTCGACCGAATACTTCTGGTAGTCGCCATCCACCGCCTCTTCCATGCGCTTGACGAGCAAGCCGGTCTTGTCCGCCTTCAGAAGCAGGTCCCAGCTGGAGCCCCAGATGACCTTGATGACGTTCCAGCCGGCACCACGAAACGCGGCCTCGAGTTCCTGGATGATTTTGCCGTTGCCGCGCACGGGACCGTCGAGGCGCTGCAGGTTGCAGTTGACCACCCACACCAAGTTGTCGAGCCCCTCGCGGGAAGCCAACGTGAGGGCGCCAAGCGTCTCCGGTTCGTCGGACTCGCCATCGCCCACAAAACACCAGATCTTCGGCTCTTCGCCCCGCACGAAACCACGCGCCCGCAGATAGCGGCTGAAGCGCGCCTGATAGATCGACATGATCGGACCCAGCCCCATCGACACCGTCGGGAACTGCCAGAAATCCGGCATCAAGTACGGGTGTGGATACGATGAAAGTCCGCCGTTTTCGGCAAGTTCCTGCCGGAAATGCTGCAAATGATGTTCGTCGAGCCGTCGTTCCAGGAACGCCCGCGCGTAGTTGCCCGGTGACGCGTGGCCCTGAAAGTACACCAGGTCTGCGGGTCGACCGCCGTCACCGCCATGAAAGAAATGGTTGAAGCCGACCTCATACAACGTGGCACACGAGGCATACGTTGAGATGTGACCGCCGAGACCGGCATGGTCGCGATTGGCGTTGACAACCATCGCCATGGCGTTCCAGCGGGCCAGACTCTTGATGCGACGCTCGAGTTCGCGATTGCCCGGATACGGCGGCTCGTCTTCGGGCGGAATCGTGTTCACGTACGGCGTGCTGATCGTCGACGGCATTTGGATGCCTGCCTCGCGCAAGCGTTTCGACAGCTTGCTCAAGATCAGGGGGGCTTGTTCCGTTCCCTGAATTTTCAGGAAATATTCCAGAATAAACTCCAGCGAATCGAGCGACCGCTGGTCTTCACGACCGTTCCTGAGCTGCGCCGATTCGCGCGGTTGTTCCGGCCGACCTGACGAAGCCATAGTTTGTTGTTGTTCTTTCGGTTCCTCTCTCACAAAGTTATCCGAGCAACCATTGGATAATAGTCCTTTTTTGACCACAATCCAAGCGCCATGAGATACTTGGACCGAACCCTTCACACTGCGCAAGAGAATCTCGCGTGCGACGAGGCGCTGCTCGATGGGTGCGAGGAAGGCGACCCCGATGAAATCCTCCGCTTCTGGGAGCCTCGCCAGCACTTCGTGGTGCTGGGGTACTCCAACAAAGCGCGCACAGAAGTGAAACTTGATTCCTGCCGGGCGCTTGGGATTCCCGTATTGCGCCGGTGCAGCGGCGGCGGAACTGTTTTGCAGGGGCCGGGAAACCTCAACTATGCGCTCATCTTGAGGATCCGCGAGGGGTCGGCCCTGGAGAGCATCGTCGAAGCCAATGCTTTCATCATGAACCGCAACCGCAATGCGCTCGACTCCCTGCTCGGGGGACGGGTGCTCATTCAAGGCTACACGGACCTCACGCTGCAAGGACTCAAGTTTTCCGGCAACTCGCAACGCCGCAGACGCCGCTTCCTTCTATTCCACGGCTCGTTCCTGCTCCATCTCGATCTCGCGCTTGTTGAAGAAGCGCTCCGACTGCCCTCCAAACAGCCGTCTTATCGTCGTAACCGGGCACACAAGGATTTCCTCACAAACCTGCCGCTGCAGGCGGACGCCGTGAAAGAAGCGATGAAACAGGTTTGGGGCGCATACGACGCGCTCGAAGAGATACCCGAAGAACGGATCGAGCGTCTCGTGCGGGAGAAATACACCACCGACGCCTGGAATTTCAAATTCTAACAAGCCAAGTTTTGCAAGTGGCGGGGGCGACACGATAATGCGTTGCCAGCTTGTGAGTTGCGCTCAGAGTTGAGTTGACTGGTTTCGACTGCGTTCCACCGTTTCCAACTGCCGAGTTACTGCAAAAGTTACAACAGCATCCGGGCGCAGCTCTCCGAACAGCCAGGGGAGCAGTTGCGGGTGCCGAAACACTGGACTTGCGGTAGTGACGCTTGTTACGATTCGGACATGTCGGGGGGGACAACGGCGCTCAAGCCAACCAATGCTGCGGGGGACGGGTCATCATCGCGCCGATGGAGCATCATTCTTGGCGGTGGGGTTATCATCCTTGCGGCGCTGGCGGTATACCACAACAGCTTCGCGGTGCCATTTCTCCTGGATGATGCGCCCTCGATCACGCAGAACGCCAGCATTCGTCATCTGTGGCCGATCTGGTCCGCACTGTCACCACCGTCCACGTCGTTCGTTGGCGGGCGGCCTGTCGTGAACTTCTCGCTGGCGGTTAACGACGCGCTTGGGGGCACGGTCGTGTGGGGTTATCACGCGGTCAATCTGGCCGTTCATATTCTTGCGGGCCTGGCCTTGTACGGAATTGTGCGGCGAACATTGTTGTGTCCGGTGTTGCGGGAACGATTCGGTGCGTGTGCGATGCAGTTGGCGCTGGCGGTGGCGGTTCTATGGACGGTTCATCCGCTTCAGACGGAAGCAGTGACCTACATATCGGAACGCTGCGAGTCGTTGATGGGGTTGTTCTACCTGCTGACGTTGTATTGCTTCATTCGTGGGACGGACGCCCAGAGATCGAGCTGGTGGTTCGTACTCTCCGTGGTGGCGTGTCTTCTGGGCATGGCGAGCAAGGAAGTGATGGTAACGGCACCCGTGATGGTGCTGTTGTACGACCGGACGTTTATCAGCGGGAGTTTTCGGGAAGCATGGACACGGCATCGGCGGCTGTATCTGGGGCTGGCGAGCACGTGGGTGTTGCTGGGCTATCCCATGGTGGGTTTGCATTATCGCGGCGCCGGCTATGGCCTCGGGATTCCCTGGTGGGCTTATGCCCTGATCGAGTGTCGAGCGGTGGTGAATTATCTGTGGCTCGCACTCTGGCCGCATCCGCTGGTTTTCGATTATGGGGAGTTTGTAGCGATACGGCATATCGCGAAAGTGGCGCCCTACGCGGCGATGTTGGCGGTCCTGGTCGCGGGCGTGTTGGTGGAATTGAAGCGGCGGCCAGCCATCGGGTTTGTGGGCGCCTGGTTCTTCGTAATTCTGGCCCCGACCTCCAGCGTGGTGCCAGTTGTGGGCCAACCGATGGCGGAACACCGGATGTACCTGCCGCTGGCAGCGGTGGTTACGCTCGCCGTGGTTGCTGCGGTTGCGATCGGGAAACGGCTGTTCGATAAACAGCAGGGCGTTCTGCTCGGATGCGTGGCAGGTGGGTCGGTGGTGGTGCTGCTCACATTTCTAACCATCCAACGCAATCGGGACTACAACTCGGTGGTGACCATTTGGCAGGACACAGTGGGGAAACGTCCCAACAACCCTCGGGCACACAACAACTTGGGGGCTGCTTTGCTCCAAACCGGCCTGGTGCCGGAGGCGATTGAACATTATCAGCAGGCGTTGCGGATCAAACCCGATTACGCCGAGGTACACTACAATCTCGGGATCGCGTTGGCCCGCCTTGGCAAGGCACAGGAGGCAATCACCCACTACGAGGAAGCGCTGCGGATCAAGCCCGATTACGCCGAGGCACACAATAATCTGGGAGCCGCCTTGATGGGACAGGGCAGGTTGCCGGAGGCCATTGGGCACTACGAGCAGGCCTTGCGGATCAGGCCCAATTTTGCCGAGGCGCACAACAACCTCGGGACCGTTTTGGCCCAAACAGGCAAGATCGAGGAAGCCATCGCACACTTCGAGCAGGCCCTGCGGATCGAACCCGATTTCGCCAAGGCGCACTACAATCTCGGGATCGCGCTGGCCCGTCTTGGCAAGGCACAGGAGGCAATCACCCACTACGAGGAAGCGCTGCGGATCAAGCCCGATTACGCCGAGGCACATTTCAATCTGGGGCTTGCATTAGAGAAGTTGGGCCGCGCGCCGGAGGCGATTGAACATTATCAGCAGGCGCTACGGATCAAGCCCGATTTCACCCAGGCGCAGAACGCGCTTGCGCGACTGCAAGCTGGCCAGTAAGTGGCAGCCCTCGGAAGTTCAAATCGCAAGGTTCGCAAATCGTCCAAAGCGGGGAGGCGGTCTGAACGGTTCGGTGTGGTAGTTGTTGGTCACGCGGCGCATGCGCAGTTGGTCGGCATGGGTGAAATGCGGCGGGTGTAGCGGTGGGGGCAATCAGCATTGCCATTCTCGTCCAAGCTGTCCGCTTAGGAACCAATCTCAACACGTGCCTGTCAGATGGATACCTTTGTTCGTCGTGTCCGTGCTCGACCGCTTTTTCCAAATTATAGCTCCGATGGAGATGCGTACTGGAATGGCCACAACCCCCAACTTTGGCTGCTTGCCGTTCGGAGAGCTGCGCCCGGATGCTGTTGTAACTTTTGCGGTAACTCGGCAGTTGGAAACGGTGGAACGCAGTCGAGACCAGTCAACTCAACTCTGAGCGCAATTCACAACCCAGCAACGCATTATCGTGTCGCGCCGCCACTTGCGGAACTTGGCTTGTTAGAATTTGAAATTCTGAGCCGGTGGCAGTTGCATCGCGTGCTCACCCGCGGTAGAATTGTCGCATGAAAGTTTCCGGTCTTCGCAGTCCGCATGAAACAGTCGGTGGTTTGGTCCATTTCGGGCGGATGCTCGACAAGATCAAGCTGCACGCACAAGGCAAACTCCCCGCTGATTACCATCAGGCGCTCGGTGGAGGGTTCGATGGCCGCTGCTGCGCTTTTCTCGGCGTGAAATATGAAGATGTCGTTGCGCGGGTGAAGCTCGGCGGCGAGGATCAGAAAATCCTCGAATGGTGTTTCGCCAATGGCCGAAGGCCGTCACCGGAAGAAATCGACGTGTGGAGCAGTTACCTGCGCAAACGCGGCTGGCGTGACGACGCCAGCAAACGTCTCGCCGAACGCAAGAAGGAATCCGGGTTCGACCGGCGCGATGAAATCCAGGCGTTCTTCGACTACCTCGACGCCGACGAAGGCCGCGACGTGCGGACACAATGGTAAAGCCGAGCCGCTGGAAACGCGGGCGTCCGCGGCGACGGCACGGGTGGACACGAGGGAAGCGCATCTGTTAGTATCCATGCCGCAACTTGCTGGCAGACATGAAACTTCTCTACCTCGATTCTTTTGCGGGGATCAGCGGCGATATGTTTCTCGGCGCGCTCCTCGATCTGGGTATATCGGAAGATATGTTGCGTCGGGAGCTATCGAAACTCCAACTGCCGGGTTACCAAATCTCGTCCCGCAGGGTAATCAAGCAAAACATCTCCGCGACCAAGTTTGACGTGATTGAGGAACATCCGCCTTCGCCAAGGCTTCGGAAGACAGGCGAACATCGCAGCTACTCCGACATCGTCGCCATGATTGAGAAGCGTGCGCTTTCGTCGGGAGTGAAGGAGCGCGCCCAGCGTGTGTTTCGTCGAATCGGAGAAGCCGAGGCGAAGATTCACGGGATTCCGCTCGAAAAAGTTCACTTCCACGAAATCGGCGCGGTCGACTCGATTGTAGATATTGTCGGCGCGTGCATCGCGGTCGAGGCGCTGGGCGTAGATGAAATCCAAGCCTCGCCGCCGCGGCTTGGTTCGGGTTTTGTCGAGACGGCGCATGGCCGGTTTCCCGTGCCGGCACCGGCCACATTGGAATTGTTGAAGGGGATCCCGGTGCAGTCGTCGCCGGACACGGTCGAGTTGGTGACGCCGACCGGAGCGGCGTTGCTGGCGGAGTTTTGCGCGAAATTTGGGCCGATGCCCGCGATGAGCATTGAGAAGATCGGCTACGGGGCCGGGTCGCGCGACCTGGACAAGGCTCCGAACGTGCTTCGCGCCGTGCTGGGCGTTGCGTCGATTGCTTCCACCCGCTCCGCCGATGAAACCGATGCGGTAGCCGTGATCGAAACGAACATCGATGACATGAACCCGCAGTTGTTCGGCGACGTGATGGAGCGATTGCTGGAAGCCGGCGCACTGGAGGTGTTTTTGACGCCCGTGCAGATGAAAAAGAACCGGCCCGGCACGCTGCTGACGGTCCTGTGTGAACGCAATCGTGTCGATGCACTGGCCGAATTGCTCCTCACGGACACGACGAGCTTCGGCGTCCGCGTCCATGAAGCGCAGCGACGCAAGCTCGCCCGGAAAATCGTGACGGTGAAGACGAGGTTTGGCGATATTGAGGTGAAAGTCGGACGGTTGGGTGGTAAAGTTGTTACGCGGTCGCCGGAATTCGACTCGTGCCAGCAGGCGGCGGCGCGGTTCCATATTGGCGTGAAGGACGTGTACACTGAGGCGGCGCGTGTCGCGGGGGAAACGGTATGATTGACAAACAGTTGCTCGATGTGCTGGCGTGTCCGAAGTGCAAGGCGAACGTCAAACTCGAAGGCGAGAAACTCATTTGCCAGAATCCGCAGTGTGGTTTGCGCTATCCGATCCGTGACGGGATTCCCGTGATGCTGATCGACGAGGCCGAAAAACCGCAGGGAAAATGAGCCAGCCGCAAGCCCCATCCAAACAAACAGGCGGGACGCCCGTTCAACTCTCGGTAATCGTTCCCGCGTGGAACGAAGAGAACTATATTGGGCGGGCGATTGACTCGCTGCGACATGCCGCGCAGGTGCTCGCGCGCGAGCGCGGCTGCGAAGCAGAAATCATCGTGGTCGACAACAACAGCCAGGACCGCACGGGCGCGGTCGCGCGTGAGCACGGCGCGCAGGTGGTGTTCGAGCCGGTCAACAACATCGGCAAGGCGCGCAACGCGGGCGTGAAGGTGGCGCGGGGCAAGTACATCGCGTTTTGCGACGCGGACAATCAGGTCACCGAGAACCTCCTACTCTTGATCCACGATCACCTCGAAGATCCGAAGATCGCGGGCGGCGGCACGTGGATCGAACCCGAGCGCCGCAATTTCAAGATCAGCTTTTTCTATTTCGTGTGGGGCATTTATGTTCGTGGCAGCGGCGTGGGCGTGGGCATGATGCACTGCCGCAAAGCGGACTTCGAAACGTTTGGCGGGTTCGACGAGTCGATCTACGCCGCGGAGGACGTGCAACTGGCGTATGACTTGAAGAAGATCGGCAAACCGCGCGGTCAGAAGTTCGAGTTGATCAAGAAAGGCTGGATCATCACCTCGACGCGGAAGATCGACCAGACGCCACTGTTCACGATGATTGCGAAGCTCGTTGGCTTCGCGTTCGGATTGCAGAAGAAAATTCGCAGCAAGGAATACTGCGAACACTGGTACGAGAAGGCAGCGCGCTAGGTCTTTTCCGCAGACGCAGGTTTCCGTGGTTTTCGTCGCATCTTCGACATGACTTTGTCGACGCGGCTTTTGAGATGCGTTTTCAGGCGGTGGGCCCATACGAAATCCACCGCCAGAATGCTCAAGCCGGCGATGAAGAGCAAAAGTCCCGGCCCCGGTATGCCGGGCAGCATCATGATTGCTCCCACCAGCAGCAGCACGAAACCCGCGGTGATGCGCAGGATGCGTTTCGTGTGATGGATCAACCACTTCATGGCAGCACGTCCAGATACACCGCGCCGTTCTCGATGACCAGCGGGAGCCGCTCCAACGATTTACCCTGGCCCGGACCGCCGACGCATTTGCCGTCGCGCGGAGCGTACACGGACCCGTGGGTCTTGCAGACGAAGAGTTTCGCGTCGCAGGTGAAGAAATCGTTGTCGTCTAGGTCGAGTGTGATGGGGAGATGCACGCACCGGTTCACGAACGCGACAAACTCGCCCTCGACATTCGCCAGGAACGCCTCGGTCGTCTGACCGCGTTGCTCGAAGGCGAACTTTTTCGTTGCGCCTGGCGGCAGTTCGTCCACGCGTGCCAGCAACATCCTGCGCCCATTCACACGGTCAACTTAGGCCGCCCGGCGGGGTTTGACAAAGAATTTATGGCGTAGTTACTGAAGGCTCCGCCGCTGTTGTGCGTACAGTTGCACTTCGTCGCCAAGTTTGACGACGGGCGCGGCATTGGTGCTTCCTTCCGCGACAACCCAACCGGGGTTGTCGTTGGCGAAACCGCCTCCGGGTTTGACGCACACGTACACCCCCCACAAGCACAATGCAGGACCGACGTGAAGCGGAACGCGAACGGCCATGTAGGGTGCGCTTGACCCCCGAGTCCGCACCACGACAGTCGCTCCCATGCCCACGCTAAACTGCGAGGGTGGTTCGACCCGCAGGCTGTAGGCCACCGGGGCTTTGTCCGTAGTCGGCGTATAGAACGCTGGGGCGTTGGCGTCGGCCACGGCATCGGCGATGCAGAGGGATGCTTCGCGAACGAGATTACTGACCACATCCGGAGTTAGGTGGGGCACTGTCGCCTGCAGGGCGGCTGGCCCCTTGTCCGCGCATTGCTCGCGGTCGCAACCCAGGAAAGCGGCCACGACCAACAGCGCCGCGGCACCGCAAAGGGCATGTCTCATGTCGCGTCTCCCGAAGCACCGTCGTGAACGTCTTTTACCGACCGCCGTTATCATCGGCTTCTCCTAGCGTGGGCATTTGAATTCTCATCGCTGTCGGTATCAGTACATCATCACCGGCTGACTTCAAGTCTTATGGGGACGGCGATATCTCACGCAGAGCCGCAGAGAGCGCAGAGGTTGAACTCTCTGTGTCGCATCGTCGAGGGGAACGATGCGACACGAGGACGCCCGGTTTCGGCTACGAAGGCCGGCAGCGATGGCTCGCGGACGAATGTGGAAATCGGAAGGCGGGGAGGACTCAGATCAAAAATGTTGCCAGGTGGAGACCGGACACCAATTTCTGTTGCTTGGTATGGGCTTCACCACGGACCGCGCGATTGCCGGCCCGTGGTCAAGGATTGGTGGAATGGCTTTCTAATGGTCGCGGTTGCGATTGTGTTTCTCGTCCTGCTTGTGGTGCGGGTAATGTTTGACGATTGCGTCATGATGCCGCCAGGGTTCCTGCGCATCGACGTCGAGCTTCACGCTGGCTCCCAGCACGATGCCGGCCGGCATGGCCGGTCCCGAGACCCATGTCCCGTGGTCCGCCCACCAGTAGATATGCGTCTCCGGCACGTAGTACGCTTCCTCGTCGGGGTAATACATGTAGTGGTAGACGACCGGAGTGGGAGTGGGCGCTACGTCCGCTCCGATGTGGATCACAATACTGTCTGCCGAGACGCGGGTGGCGGTTGCGGCGAATCCCGCGATCCCGGCGATTGCGATTCCGCACAGCCACAGTTTGTTGAGTCGATTCATAACTTCCTTACTTCCTTCTGTTGTTTTGGATTGAGGTTTCTGATTGCCGTTACCCTAACCCGGCCGTGCGCCGGAACAATAAGGTGTAATACCCATGCGCTGCCCTCGCGCTTCGGATCGAAGGCAGGGGGCGTGCCGGCGAACACCATAACGACAGACGGTCGTAGACCGCCGCTACAGTGAGAAGGCACCGGGTATGTGTTCGGATAAACCTGTTTATCTTTGAGCGATAGTTCTGGGTGGACGCGGGGTAGCGGATGTGGTAAAATCAGGCGGTTTTGGTTGGATTGTTGTTTGACATAGGGGTTGACGGTTCGAGGTTCAGGGCAACGACAGCGTAGGGCGGGAACCGGATAACACCTCCCCTCACCTTAATCCTCTCCCCCAAGGGGCGAGGAGACGAAAGGGGCCGGACGGCCGGACCGCGCTTAGCAAGCCCAGCCACAACGAGGGCGGGCAACGACCTAAAACGGCTGGATACCTATACGATCCGCCTTCGCTACGCGGCAAGCTTCGGCGGACACGCGGACGGTTCCGTGATTAGCAAATACGGCCACGGGGCGGGTTTCCGCAAAAAAGTAATTTTGGAAAACAAACCCAAGTTTGATCAAGCCGGTGTGGAAAATTCATTTTGGGAAAGCCAAAAACGAACCCAAGTTCGAGGGGGGTTAGACTGGCAAAATGGGCTGTCTGAGGGCAAATCGAACCCAAGTTGAGGGGTAGTTTGGGGGCTTGGATGGCCTGTGAGAAGGCACAGAGCGTGGAAACGAAGCCAAGAAAGCGGGTTCGGCTTACAATGCGGCGTCCGCCCCGACCTCGGAGTCGGGGTGAAGCGGATGCGACGAAGCGCGTCCCTTCATTTGACAGGGTTGGTGGGTGAGGCTACCGTGGGGGGTTGGCGAGAATCTTCGCAGGGGACTGAACTCAAACGCACGAAAGGAGTCTGATCATGGCGCAGGAATTACCGAAACTGACTTATCCGTACGACGCGTTGGAGCCGCACATTGACGCGCGGACGATGGAGATTCATTACACGAAGCATCATCAGGCGTACGTGACGAACCTGAATGCGGCGCTGGACAAGCACGCGGAGTTGCACAAGAAGAGCCTCGAAGAACTGCTGCGCGGGATCAACACCGTGCCCGATGATATCCGCGCGGCGATGCGGAACAACGGGGGCGGCCACCACAACCACAGCCTGTTTTGGACGATCATGAAGAAGGATGGCGGTGGCGAGCCGACGGGCGCGTTGGCCGATGCGATCAAGGGGACGTTTGGGGAGTTTGGCAAGTTGAAGGAGACGATCACGGGGAACGGGATGACGCGGTTCGGGAGCGGGTGGTCGTGGCTGGTGGTGACGAAAGACAAGAAACTGAAGGCGTACTCGACGGCGAACCAGAATAGCCCGCTGATGGAAGGCGACGCGCCGATCTTGGGCGTTGATGTGTGGGAGCACGCGTACTATTTGAAATACCAGAATCTCAGGAAGAACTACCTCGATGCGTGGTGGAACGTGGTGAATTGGGACGAGGTCGCGGCGAGATTTGACAAGGCGAAATAGCAAACGAGTTGAGGGAGTGTCGGCGCAGGTCCGACACATATATTATGTGTCGGACTTGTCATTTCAATCGCGGCCGATCTTCTCCCACGCGTACTTGCCCTTGATGTGCTGGAGAAAGTATTTGCCGGGCGAGGGCGTGCGCGCGAACTCTTCGTAAATGTTCTTTGACACGGAAAAGTAGCGGTAAACGCCCGTGGCCTTGAACTCGATTTCGAGCGTCTCGGTTGCGGCGTCGTAGCCGATGCCGGCGATGTCGCTGGAATTGACGGGTTGGCGCTGGATTTCCATGGGGGGAATTCTAGCACAGGGGAAGCAGTTTTGAAGCGCGGAGTTTCAGTGGATAAGTGTCGGCGCGACCACGCCGCCGGCGGCGATGATCCCGGCGATGAGCGCTCCCCGGCGATGTTCGGGAGCCTTACTCCTTCGAGATGCCGATGTAGGGTGGTTGTCCGGGCAGGCGCTGGACGGTCATCGTCAACGCGTATTTCTGTGAGAGCAGCCACAGCGCCTGACGGCGAGTGATCTTGCTCGCGTGGAGGGTGACCTTGAGTAACTCCACCGGTGCATCCGCTCGTGTGATCGCGATCCTCAGCCCGGAGAAAGTGTCCGTCAGCGGCAAATGGATGATTCGTACCGCGGCCAAATCCACATCCACAGCGGTATCCAGCCACCGATTCCACGAATCGTCCGTCGACGAAAGAAAGCGCTGTGGCGGATGAATCATCGTCGCACATGAAACTGCCAGCACGACAAGAAACAGTGGAAGGAGGACGCGCACGGTGCACATGTTTGCGGCACGATTGAAGATCCCGATCATAAATTCAGTAGCTGGATGATATCACATCTGTGCGAGTCACGGATGGAGAGTATTGAGTTGTTTCTTCAGTTCCTCTTCGCCCGCCGGGCTGAGCGGGCGAATCTGGCGACCGGTAATCGGCGCCTTTTGCTTGCTCTGATCCAGTTGCCGGGTGCCCTGATCGTTCACTTTGTCTGCCGCGGCCCGCTTGGCCGAGAAGTTCACTTGCGGCAGCACGGGTTCCGAAGCGGTGGACATTTCGACCGACTTGAGGTTGACCTCGTTCAACTCCATTCGTTGCAGTTGGAGATCGCCTTTCGAGAGCGGCGACGTCGTGGACCCCGCGCGAGTCGGCTGGGAAACCGTCTCGTAGTGCAGGTCACCAAAGGTGACGGTCTTGCCATTGACGTCGGCCTGCTTGGAATAATCGAGCGGCTTTTTGATCTGGTCCAGTACCTGGGCGGACGACAGCGCCGGCAGAAGCGTGGCCAGCGCGATCGACAAAAGTGCATGCCTGAAGCTCATGGTGCCAACACAGTATTTTTGGTGCGGACGAGAGGAGTTGAACCTCCATGACCTTGCGGTCACAGCCTTCTGAGGGCTGCGCGTCTGCCAGTTTCGCCACGTCCGCGCACTTGAATGAGGGCAATATAGCGACCGAAAGCCGGGCTGGCAACGGTAAACGGCGGGTGGGTTGAAGTACCTGTTAAAGCTTCTCTTGAGGCGGATACTGCCAGACCCAGTCGCTTTTCTTCGCGTCGAACAAGGTCTTGCGCGAGATGCGGCGACCGCACTTGCCGCAGGGCCACCGAATACACCAGATTCAGATGACGATTGACCAACGTGGCAAACGCTTCGTCCGAGTGACGCTGTGCATACTGGCACAACAAACTCGAGTCATCCGTTCTCATCTTCCATGAGTATATCGCCACCGACGGCATGAATCGGACAAATAACCGTCTGCTGAGAGCAGCGCGGCAACGCTCCGCTACCAATTTATTCTGCGCTGACCAGATTGTGCAGGCGTCGTCAGGGCGACGGATGGACGCCTTGGACGGCCTCGGCGAGGCGGCGCATGGCAAGTTCTTCGCCGAGGGAGAGCACGTTGTCAAAATACTCGACCATCTCCGATTCGGTGGCGACATCCACGATCTTGTCCCCGACAGCGGCGAGCAGTCCCTTGATCTCATCCCGGCGGCGTTCGAGTTCGACGGCGCGCAGCGAGACCTCGGCGCTGGTCCCGATTGCAGCAGCGTTGGTTTGTCCCTCCTCACCAACCTGGATGGCCGCCCGCTCCAACGATTGCCCGACCAATTCGGTCACCAGATAGACCGGCCGGTCCTGCATCGCGTGCGCGACCGTCAACAACAGCGGCACAGTCGCCTTGTCGATCCGCCTCTCCGCGCAGTCACGGGCCATTGCCAGCACGGGCGTGTCGGGCATGAAACCAAGCCTTCGGGCCGAATAGGGTGAATACCCCGCGGCTTCGAGTGTATGAATCCGCGACCGGGCTGCTCCGGCGGCGTAATCGTGATATCGGATCGCCCATGAAGGCACACTCTTCAGATCTGCCATGCCTTTGTTCTGGGCCAGCAGCAGATTGAGTTCGACGAACCACGGGACGATATTGGCCGTGTCATCCTTCTCAACGGCGCGCAGCAACGGCAACGCGGTCGCGGGATCGTGGTTGACCGCAGCCTCGCACGCGTATCGCAGGGCGATCTCGAGGTTCGTCCCGCTGGCAGCGAGCGCCGACTCGAAAAGGGCCCGTTTGGTCTGCCAATCGCCGATCAGTTCCGCAGCACCCCAGATGAGTTGGTAATCGTTGGTACCCTGCTTGGCCACGCGTTCGATCAATGCGCGGTCGATCTGCGTCAACTTCAACAGTTCGGCGGTCTGCAACTGGCCGGTCATACGCCGCATCCGATCGACCTGCCGAAAGTCCTCATAGGTCGGCAGATGCTGGGCGGAGGCGGTGACCGATAGGAGACAGGAGACAAAAGGCAGGAGGCACCACGCGACGGAAAGTTGTTGTCTCATTCTGGCTACAAATCCCTGACTACTGTATTCTGTTTCGGCGATGGCTGTCAAAATTCATTTGGCGAAGAAGAAAATCTCTCTGGGCGTCGGCGACCTCGTCGCCGAGCCGCTGGTGAACGCGGGACGCGTGGTGGGGCTGGGGATGTGGACGCGTCTGGCGATCGGGCGGGAAGCGCATGTGGCCCATCAGCGCACGCAGGCGGGATTGCACGAAGGTTATGCGAGAGAGATCGCGGTGCGCTACCAAACCACCGTCGACGATTTCGAGGTAACGATCCAAGGGCGCATCGACGGCGTTTACATGCCATTGAACGGCGGCCCGCACGTGATTGAGGAAATCAAATCGGTCGTCGTGCCGCCGCTGGTGTTTGCCGCCCTCGATGAGAAATCCTACCCGCACTATGTCGAGCAACTGCGGCTGTATTGTTTCTTTGTCGAACAGGAACAGAAGAGCGCGTTGGGCCGCCTCGTGTTTGTCAATGTGGCGGATGGAACGACAAAGGAAATAGAGATTCGCGGGCCGTTTGATGACTGTGAGCGGCTGATCGCTGACCGTGTGCGCGCTTTAATTGCCCAGGCGCAAGAAGAGCAGCGGCGGCAAGAACACCGACGAACCCAATCGAAGGCGCTCCACTTTCCGCACGACCGCGTCCGTCCCCATCAGGATGAAATGATGGCCGTGGTCGAGCACGCATTACGAGAAGGGCGGCACCTGCTCGTCTCCGCTCCGTCAGGAGTTGGCAAGACGACCGGAGCCCTTTACCCCGTGCTCAAATATGCGCTCGCGCACGATAAGCGGGTGTTTTTTGTCACCGCCAAGAACACCCAGCAACAAATCGTCCTGGAAACTCTTCAGCGCATGGGACTGCGCGAATCGGCGCATCCGAACGCGGTGTTCTTTCGCGCGCGCGAGAGCATGTGCATCAATGACGTGTACGCCTGCCGTGAGGAGTTTTGCCCGCACCTGCGTGATTTCCGCGTAAAACTCGAGACGACGCGGGTAGCGGACCGCTTGCTGGCCGAGCGGCTGATCACACCCGACGTGTTGATGGAAGCGGGACGCGGCACGAGCTTGTGTCCGTTCGAGTTGGCGCTGGTCGAGGCCGAACTCACCGACGTGATTGTCTGCGATTACAATTATGTTTTCGATCCGCAGGTGTATTTCCGCCGGTTTTTCCTCGAAGCGGACTACTCCAACGCCATTTTGGTCATTGACGAAGCGCACAACCTCGTCCAGCGCGCGATGGATTACTATTCGCCGAGCCTGTCGCGGCAGCACATCCGCGATTTGAGCGGAAACCTGCGGCACGTCGAGCCGTCGCTGGCGAAGGAATTGCGGAAGTTCTTGGGGGAGATTGACGACTTCTTGCGCAGCCAGAGACGCCCCCAGGGAGACGAATACACCCAACTCGACGAGAGCGACGTGGACCAAGACAAGTACCTGATTCCGTCGCCGCGGGAATTCTTCGAGGGGTTGAAGCCGACCTTCAGCAAGCTGACCATGCGCTATCTGTTGGACAAGACGACCAGCGGACGGGCGATCCCTGATGATCCCGTCGATGAGTTCTTCTCGGCGTTTGGCCAGTTCTGCATCGTGCTGGGGATGGAAGGCGAGGAGTTCTCGTACATCTATGACACGACAGGCGGCGAAGCCTTGAAGATCGTGTGCAAAGACCCGTCCCGACAATTGGCTCGCCGGCTGGAAGGGTTTCACAGCGCGGTTGCCATGTCGGCGACACTGGAACCGATGGCGTTTTACCGCCAGATGCTCGGGTTCGATACCGAGAGGACGGACCAAGCAAGCTTCCCGTCCCCCTTCCCCAAGGAAAACCGGCGCATTATCGTTGTGCCGACCGTTTCGACCACGTTTCGCGTCCGCGCGGCCCACTACGGCAGGATCGCCCATGTTATCGCGACAACCGCTGCCGCACGACCCGGTAACTACATGGCCTTGTTCCCCAGCTACGATTTTTTGCGAGGAGTAGCTGGACAAGTGCCCGAGGGTCCTTGGGAGGTTCTCGTCCAAGAGCCGAAGATGACCGAGCAGCAGCGGTTGACGCTCTTGGAGGCGCTCAAAGAACCCCAGCCCCCGAAGCTCATCCTCGCCGTCCAAGGCGGCCTCTTCGCGGAAGGAGTGGACTATCCGGGCGAAACGCTCTCGGGCGTGATCATCATAAGTCCCGCCCTGCCCCAAGTGAGTTTCGAGCGTGAACTCATGCGTCAATTCTACGAAGAACATTACGGGAAGGGATTCGAATTTGCCTACCTCTACCCCGGCATGAACCGTGTCATTCAGTCGGTCGGCCGGCTGATTCGGAGCGAATCGGATCGGGGCGTCGCAGTGCTTGTGTGCCAGAGATTTGCGCAAGCGCAGTATTCAACGCTTTTCCCGCCGGATTGGTCTGAGAGTATGGCCGATGGTCGGGCTGGGTACAATCTGGCCAATGAGTTGGCAGACTTCTGGGGTGGTAACCCTCAGAAGACGGTGTGGTGAATCCGCTTTACAACCGCAAGGCTATGACTATATAGTTCTCAGTGCCAAAAGTTTAAGGAGGAAGTGGGCTGAGGAGCATGATTCAAGCAAAACAGGAGACGTATTTACAATTAACGGATGGGCTGGAAGCCGCTATTGCCGGGGCGCAGGATTGGCTGTTGGGACAACAGGCTTCGGACGGCCATTGGTGCGCGGAACTCGAGGGTGACACGATCCTCGAATCCGAGTACCTGATTTACCTGCATTTCATTGACCGGCTGGACCCTGTCATCATTCGCAAGGCTGCGAACTATATCCGATCCAAAGTGCTTCACGAAGGTGGATGGCCTATCTATCCGAACGGTCCGATGGATCTGAGCGCTTCCGTAAAGGCCTATCTCGCGCTGAAAATGGCGGGGGATCCCATCAATGCCCCGCACATGGCCAAGACCCGCGACGCAATCCGTGCGGCAGGCGGAGTCACGCGCTGCAATACCTTCACCAAGATTTCGCTGGCCATGATCGGACTGTATCCGTGGGGGGGATGCCCGTCTATTCCGCCCGAGCTGATTCTCCTCCCGAAGTGGTTCAGCTTCAGCATCTACAATATGTCGTCGTGGTCGCGAGCAATGCTGGTGCCGCTTTCGATCATCCGTTCGCGAGAACCTGTCAAACCTCTGCCTCGGGAATGGCAGATCGACGAATTGTGGGTGGGAAGCCGTGAGAAGGCTGATATCCGGCTCCCCCGCGACCAGCACACGTTTACGTGGCACAACTTTTTCCTCGTGGTTGATCATTTTCTGAAATTCGTTCACCGGCATCACCCGGTTCCGTTTGTGCGACGACTTGCCATGCGGAGAGCCGAACGCTGGGTGATCGAGCATGGACGGACCCCCGGCGGCCTCGGCGCGATCTTCCCCGCCATGGCCAACTACGTCATGGCGCTCCGTGTCCTTGGGTACAGCAACGAAAGTTACCTCGTGGCGCACGGCATCCTCGAAATGGAGAAGCTCGAAATCGAAGAAGGCGACACGTTGCGACTTCAGCCGTGTTTCTCTCCCGTTTGGGATACAGCGATCAGCGTCAACGCGCTCCACGAATCGGGACTGTCAGCCGATCATACGGCCCTCCAAGCGGCGTCGCGGTGGTTGCTGGACAAGGAAGTGCGCCGTCCGGGAGACTGGCGCGTGAAACACTCGGAAAGCCATCGCTACACCGAGCCAAACAAGCCGGTGGGCGGATGGTTCTTCGAGTACGACAACGAGTTTTACCCGGACGTGGACGACACGGTGATGGTGCTCATGGCCTTGAACCGTGTCGGCACGGAATTCGACCGGGAAAAGTCAGCGGCGATTCGTCGCGGCACGCGCTGGGTGCTGGGTATGCAGGGCAAGGATGGCGGGTGGGCCGCTTTCGACAAAGACAACGCCAAGTGGCTGTTTACGCAAGTACCGTTCGCCGACCACAATGCGATGATCGACCCGAGCACGGCGGACATCACCGGGCGCGTCCTCGAGTGTTTGGGGCATTTTGGATTCACGATGGAAGACGAGTGCGTCGAAAAAGCCGTCGCCTTTCTCAAACGCGATCAGTGCGCCGACGGCTCCTGGTTTGGGCGCTGGGGCGCAAATTACATTTACGGCACATGGCAGGTCTTGCGCGGCCTGCGGGTGATTGGCGAAGATATGCGCCTGCCCTATGTCCGCCGCTCCGTCGCTTGGTTGAAGTCCTCACAGAATGCCGACGGCGGCTGGGGTGAGTCGCTACGCAGCTACGATGACCGACAGTTCAAAGGCATCGGCCGGAGCACGGCCTCACAAACCGCGTGGGCGATCATGGGTTTGATTTCCGCCGGGGAAGCAAACTGCCCCGAAGTTGCCCGTGGGATCAAGTACCTCATCGATCACCAAGAGTTGGACGGCTCGTGGGACGAGGAACTGTTCACGGGCATCGGTTTTCCCCGCGTGTTCTATTTGCGGTATCACTACTATCGCAACTATTTCCCGTTGATGGCTCTGGGAATGTATGCGCGCCAGATGATGCAGGGCTTCCCGCCCGTGCCGCGCGAACTCGAGAAGTCGCGCGTCATCCAGTTGTTCTTCAAACAGCCGCGCATCCTGCGAAAGGTCGCCCGACTGCGCGCGTTGGCGCATTTGACTGAAGTGTAGGATTCGAAAAACAGGAGACGCATACAATGAGATTCCCGTTTGCGTTGTCGGCGAAGATTGCCCGACACATTATCACCAACAAGATCAAAAAGACCGGGAAGTTTGCCCTCGTGCTACAGTTGGAGCCGTTGCACACCTGCAACCTCACCTGCACAGGCTGCGGTCGCATCCGCGAGTATTCGACCAATCTCAAGGACATGATGAGCCTGGAAGATTGCCTGGGGGCCGCCACCGAATGCAATGCGCCGATGGTTTCCATCTGCGGCGGTGAACCCCTGATCTATCCCAAGATCGAAGAACTCGTAGACAGGCTGCTCGATCAGGGCCGCATCGTCTACATTTGCACCAACGGCATGTTCATGCGCAAGAAGATGCGCGAATACCTGGCGCGCAACTACAGCGCGGCCGTCGAACCAAAGCTCACGACCCTGCTGGCGCAAAAACTCATCACCGAGAAGGAAGCCGCTGAAATCCGCAAAGGCAAGAACGACGGCCGACCCGGTATCAAACCCACCAAATGGATGTACTGGAATGTGCACGTGGACGGTCTGGAATACATTCACGACCTGATCGTCGAACGCGAAGGAGTTTTCAAGGAATGTGTCGAAGCGATCAAGATGGCCAAGATCCTCGGTTACCAGGTGGCGACAAATTGCACCGTCTATAAAGAGACCGACATGGACGACATCGAAAAGATGTTCGATTTCCTCTCCAATCTTGGCGTGGACGGGCACACCATCACGCCCGGCTACGAATACGACGCCGCCAAGAAAGACATGCTCAAGCGCCTGAACAAGAAGCCCGAAGATTTCTTTCTCACGCGCAAGCTTACGCGCGAGAAGTTCAAGAACATCGTCGAATGGGGCCAGAAGTACACGTTCTTCGGCTCGCCGATCTATCTGGAGTTCCTTGCTGGCAAGCGCGACCTGCATTGCACCGCCTGGGCGATCCCGACCCGGAATGTCCGCGGCTGGAAGGCACCCTGCTATCTCATGACCGACGGTCATTACGAGCGATATCAGGAGATGCTGGAGAAGGTTGATTGGGACAAGTACGGCGTGTTCGATGGCGTCGCCCGTGATCTGCGCTGTGAGAATTGCATGACCCATTGCGGCTATGAGCCCACGCCGTCACTCGGCATCGACACGCAGTGCGGTGACACGTGGAAGCTGATCCGCTACAACTTTGGCCGCAAACCCGCGCCCGTGGCCGACGCGTCTCACGTGGATGCCTATAATGGAATCACCACCGGCCGCGGCCACCTGACCGGCCGGCGCGACCCCGTGCAGCCGAACATCCAGCAGGTGCTGGCCGAACGGGAAGTGACCGCTGCCGTCGCCGCCGAAACCAACGGCCATGGCCGCGACGGCTGCTGCAGTTGAGCAGTCGTAAGGGCGCTTTCAGGAAGCAACGGGATCCATGATTGCCATTCTCGTTGCGGTACGTCAGGAACTCCGCCCCATTCTGCACCGGGCAGACGCCAACCATGTCGTCCGCCAGGAACATCTCGATTTCCACGAGGGCACGCTCGGCGGTCAATCCGTCGCTCTTCTTGCCCTCGGTATCGGCAAGGAGTGCGCTCGCATCGCCGCCGAAATGACCATTCGCTGCTACCGCCCCGACCTCGTTATCAGCTCGGGGTTTGGCGGTGGGCTGCAGCCGGATATTCGCCGCGGAGACATCGTTGTCGGCACGGAAATTCTCGAGCTTCGCAAGGACCAAGGCGACCAGATCACCTGGAACACAACCCATAAGCCCCTCCGTCCCGCCCGCATTCGCTGGGATGATGATCTCGGAATTCACGTCCATTACGGCAAAATCCTAACGACGGATGAGATGGTGTTACGGGCGTCAAACAAGGCGCGGATCGGCCGGGCCACCGGCGCTCTTGCCGTTGACATGGAAACCAGCGCTGTCGCTGCCGTGTGCGCGGCCCGAAAGACAGATTTCCTCGCCGTCCGCGGGATCACCGACATGGTTGATGAAGATCTTCCGAACGAATTCAACGATTTTTTTGTGCTCGGCCAGTTGCGAGCCAACCGCGTGTTTTCCAGTTGCGCCCGCGACCCGCGCGTGCTCGCCGATCTGGCGCGCCTGGGGTACCGCGCCAAACATTCCGGCGCGAAACTGGCCCGCTTTCTTGAAACCGCCGTTGGACAGTTACACCTTCCAGCCCTTGCGACGCGCAATCTCTAAGAACGTGTTTGAAAAATCGGTT